>JBPCLE010000142.1:0-21100 GCA_051003575.1 Acidimicrobiales bacterium
GTGGACGGGCTGGGATTCTCGTGGGGAGGAAGGACAGTTGCCTCCGCATCGTCGACGAAGAGGATCACGGTGGACCGGTCGAGCGGGTCGACCACGCGGGTCAGCGTCTCCGCCCCGATGACCAGCACCGGCCCGCAGGCGCCCGTGACCACCATGGACGCGCCGACGACCATGGCGTAGACGAAGCCCGAGCAGGCCGCGTCGACGTCGAAGGCGCCGCAGCGCAGCCCCAGGCCCTCCTGCACGAAGGAACTGGTGGGCGGGATCGGTTGCTCGGACGTGCAGGTGGCCACGATGCACAGCCCGATGTCGGCGGAGTCGATGCCGGCGTCCTTGATAGCCGCCTGGCCGGCCTCGATAGCCAGGCTTGCGGTGGTCTCACCCGCACCCGCGACCCGGCGCTCCTTGATACCCGTTCGCTCGGTGATCCACTCGTCGCTGGTGTCGACGGTGCGGGCGAGGTCGAGGTTGGTGACTCGACGCTCCGGGACGGCCATCCCGACGCCGGCGATGGCAATACGCAGGCTGCTCAATGAGCGCAGCGTAGCCAGGCGACCGGCTGGCCCTCGCGGACGCGCTCGCCGGCGTGGGCCAGCAGCCCGATCAGCTTGCCGCCGAACGGCGAGCGCACCGGCGTTGAGTGGCCCTTGGCCTCCACGAAGCCGATGACCTGCTCCGCCTCCACCGCGAGCTCGACGGCGATGCCGGCCGGCTCCATCGGGCGGAACGTGCCGGGCGCCGGCGCCACGATCACCCGTTCCGGCACCGCCAGGGTCTCGCCGTGGATCGTGCCGGTTTCCATCTTTATGCGACCTCCAGAAAGGCATCGGTGGGCACGGCGACGCTGCGCAGGGTGACCGCGGCACCGACGGTGCGTTTGGCGAGGCCGGCGAGCACGTTGCCCGGGCCGACTTCGTAGAACTCGGTAGCACCCATTCCGACGAGCGTCTCCATGCACGCACGCCAGCGGACGGGTGAGATCAAGTGGTCGGCCAGCCGCTGCGCCCAGCCTTCGGCGCCGGGGTAGGGCCGGCCATCGGCGTTGGACACGACCGGCGCCGAGGGCGCCCGGAAGGCGGTGGCGGCGAGGACCGGGGCCAGGGCGTCGGCCGCGGCCTGCATCCGTGGGGTATGGAAGGCGGCGCCCACGTTGAGGGCGACGACACGGCGCACGCCCAGATCGCCGGATGCCGCGGTGGCCGCCGCCAGCCCTTCGGCGCTGCCGCCGATGACGACCTGGCCGGGTGCGTTGTCGTTGGCAACCCAGGCCTCGACGCCGGCGCAGGCCTTCTCGGCGGTGTCCACGTCGGCGCCGATGAGGGCGGCCATGCGGCCCGGGGCGGCGTCGGCGGCGGCCTGGGTGGCATCGGCGCGGGCGACGGCCAGGGCGACGCCGGCCTCGAGGCTCAGGGCGCCGGACGCGATGAGCGCGGTGATCTGGCCGAGGCTGTGGCCGGCGAACGCGAGGGGCGCCCCGATCTGGTCACGGATGGCCTCCCACGCCAGCAGCGACGCCAGCAGGACCGACAGCTGCGCCTCACGGGTGCGGACAAGATCCTCGGCCGTGGCACCGAGGAGCAGGTGGGCGACGGGCTGCCCAAGGACCCTTTCAGCCCTTTCCACTATCTCCCATGCCGGCGTGCCACGCCAGGGCTCGCCCATCGCCGGGGTCTGCGTCCCCTGTCCGGGGAAGAGCACTGCGATGGCCACCGAACATTCCGACCCCGGCGCGGCGCGAGTGGTTACAGCCGGCCGTCGAGCCCGGCCCGGAGCTCGCCCACGAACGCGGCGGCGCCCTCGGGCCCGGCGCCCTCGAGCAGCCGGCGGACCAGGGCGGAGCCGACGATGACCCCGTCGGCGTCGGCGGCCGCCTCGGCGGCCTGGGCCGGCGTGCTCACGCCCACGCCGAGCAGGACGGGCGTGTCGGTGGCGGCCTTGAGCCGGCGGCCCAGGGCGGCGGCGGTCGAGCCCAACGACGCCCGCTCGCCCGTCACCCCCATGACGGCGACGCCGTAGACCCAACCCCGGCTCCGGGCGCAGATCGCGGCCAAGGTGGCATCGGGGGTATTGGGGGCCACGAGCAGGACGGTGTCGATGCCGGCGTCGTCGGCGGCCCGGCTCCACTCGTCGAGCTCGACGAGCGGGAGGTCGGGGACGATTGCGCCCGACACGCCCTGCTCGGCGAGCGAGCGGGCGAAGCGGCGGTGCCCGGCCCGGAACACGATGTTGTAGTAGGTCATGACGACCAACGGGATGTCGACGTCGACGCCGGCCAGGGCGGTAAGGATCGATCCCGGGGCGGCGCCGGCGGCCAGCGCCCGCTGGCTGACCTCCTGGACGACGGGGCCGTCCATGACCGGGTCGCTGAAGGGAATGCCGATCTCCATCGCATCGGCCCCGGCGCCGGCGATCGCCTCGACGACCTGCACCCAGTCGTCGTGCAACCCGCCGGTGATGTAGGGGACGAGGAGCTTCCGGCCCGCGTCACGCTTGGCGCGCAGCGCCCGGGAGATGTCCACGGCTCCTATCGTGTCAGAGCGCCCGGTGCCGCCCGAGGAACTGGTTGAGCAGCCCCGAGAGCTCGACCACATTGGTGGCGCAGCGGTCGAGCGACTTCCGACCGTCGAGGGTCAGCTCGTACACGCGAGGCACGGGCCCGGCGCGCGGCGCCGACCACGCCGAGGCCACCAGGCCGGCGTTTTCCAGCGACCGCAGCTCGCGGTAGATCGGGCCGGGGCCGCCCCAGTCGAACCCGAGCGGTTTGAGCCGCTCCATCAGCTCGTAGCCGTGCCCGGGGGCCTCGGCCAGGAGCAGGAGGAGGCAGGGCGCGAGCAACGCCCTCGGGTGTGCGACGTCGCTCTCAAGATCGTGTCCCACCGACGGAGCTCTCCTTGCCCGCTGTATGTCTCACGCATAGAGTAGCCCCGCGTTTAGCAGCGCGATGCGAACATCTCCGAGACCTGGGCGACGTCCTTGTCGCCCCGCCCCGAGAGCGTGACCATCACGGTGCAGCCCGCCGGCAGCTCGTCGGTGCCGGCGGCCCGGACGACCCACGCCAGCGCGTGCGCCGGCTCCAGGGCCGGGATGATCCCCTCGGTGCGGGCCAGCAGGCTGAAGGCCTCGAGAACCTCGTCGTCGCCGGCCGAGTGGTAGGCGACCCGGCCGATGGCGGAGAGGTGCGAGTGCTCGGGGCCGACGCCCGGGTAGTCCAGGCCGGCGGACAGCGAGTGCGCCTCCAGCACCTGGCCGTGCTCGTCCTGGAGCAGGTAGGACTTGGAGCCGTGGACCACGCCGGGGATGCCCCGGCCGATGGCCGCCCCGCCGGCCGGCTCGACGCCGACGAGGCGGGCCTGTGTGTCGACGAAGCCGGCGAAGGTGCCCGCCGCGTTCGACCCGCCGCCCACGCAGGCCACCACCACGTCGGGGTCGGCCCCCCCGAGCATGCTCCGGCACTGGGCCCGGGCCTCGGTGCCCACGATGCGCTGGAACTCCCGAACCATCCACGGGTACGGGTGGGGACCCATCACCGAGCCCAGGCAGTAGTGGGTGGCACCCACGGTCGCGACCCATTCCCGGAGCGTCTCGTTGATGGCGTCCTTGAGCGTGCGGCTGCCGGAGTCGACAGGCACCACCTCGGCGCCGAGCAGCTCCATGCGGAAGACGTTGAGCGCCTGGCGGACGACGTCGACCGCGCCCATGTAGATCCGGCACTCGAACCCGAGTAGGGCGGCGGCCGTGGCCGTGGCCACCCCGTGCTGGCCGGCGCCGGTCTCGGCGATGAGGCGGGTCTTGCCCATCCGCTTGGCGAGGAGCGCCTGGCCGATCACGTTGTTGATCTTGTGCGACCCGGTGTGGGCCAGATCCTCCCGCTTGAGCAGCACCCGCACCCCGAGCCGGGCCGACAGGTTCCGGCACTCGGTAACCGGCGTGGGCCGCCCGCCGTAGTCGCGGAGCACGGCCTCGTACTCGGCGTGGAAGGCGGGGTCGGCCCAGGCGGCGGTGAACGCCGCCTCGAGCTCGGCGCACGCCGGGATCAGCGCCTCGGGCAGGTAGCGGCCGCCGAAGTCGCCGAAGCGGCCGTCGGCGGAGGGTTGGCCCATGAGAGAGGTCATCTACAGGTCATCCTGGTCGAAGGGAGCCTCGGCCGTGGGCTCATGGTCGAGCGCCTCGGTGGACCTGACCGCCTTGATGAACGCCCGGACCTTGACAGGATCCTTGACGCCGGGCGACCGCTCCACGCCGCTGACCACGTCGACCCCCCATGGGTGGACCCGGGCGATGGCCTCGGTCACGTTCCGCGGTGTCAGCCCGCCGGCAAGCATGAGTCGGAGTCCCTCGGGCACCTCGGCGAGGGTCCAGTCGAAGATCTGGCCGGAGCCGGGGCGAGCCGAGTCGATCATGATGACGTCGGCCCCGTAGTCGGGGGCCGTGGCCACCGCAGAGGAGCCGGCGGGGAACGCCTGGATCAGGAACGGCACCCGCTCGCGGATCCAGCGGGCCTGGTCGGCGGGTTCGTGACCATGGAGCTGCGCGGCGCGCAGGCCGACGGTGTTGACGATCTCGACCACCCGCTGTGGAGCCTCGTCGCGGAAGACGCCGACGGTCATGATCTCGGCCGGGAGGCGCTTGACGATGTCGGACGCGATGCCCGGCGCAAGCTGGCGGGGCGACGGGGCGAAAACGAAGCCCACGGCGTCGGCCCCCATGGCCACGGCCAGCAGCGCATCGGCCTCGCTGGTCGTGCCGCAGATCTTGACGAACACCCCTCGACGGTACCGGCTCGTGCTTCGGTCGCCGGCCGTTTCCCTGTTTCCCCGCCGGCCTCAGGCGTCGAGGCGGTCGTGCAGGTAGTCGTCGTAGGCGGACAGGTCGAGCAGACCGTGGCCGGAGTAAGAGAACAGGATGACCCTCTCGGCGCCCTCCTCCTTGGCCAGCAGGGCCTCGTCGATGGCGGCCCGCACCGCGTGGGCCGTCTCGGGCGCGGGGATGGTGCCCTGGGTGCGGGCGAACTGCACGGCGGCGTCGAAGACCGTGCCCTGGGGGTAGGCCACCGCCTCCATCCGCCCGGCCTGGACCAGGTTGGAGATGATCGGGGCGTCGCCGTGGTAGCGCAGGCCGCCGGCGTGGATGGGCGGGGGCACGAAGTCGTGGCCAAGGGTGTACATGGCCAGGAGCGGCGTCATGCCGGCGGTGTCGCCAAAATCGTAGTCGAAGCGGCCCGCGGTGAGCGTGGGGCACGACGAGGGCTCGACGGCCATCAGCCGGACGCCGGCGTCGGGCACGAAGGGTAGGCCGATGCCGGCCAGGTTGGAGCCGCCTCCGCAGCTGCCGATGACCACGTCGGGAAGGTCCTCGCCGGCCAGGGCCAGCTGCTCCTTGGCCTCGAGGCCGATCACCGTCTGGTGGAGGAGGACGTGGTTGAGCACCGAGCCGAGGGCGTAGTGGGTGTCGTCGCGGGTGGCGGCGTCACGCACCGCGTCGCTGATGGCGGCGCCGAGGGAGCCGGGGTGGCCGGCGTCGTCGGCCGGCGAGGGCTCGACGGAACCGCCCCAAGTCTCGATCATGATCCGGCGGTATGGCTTCTGCTCGTACGACGAGCGCACCATGTAGACCTTGCACTCCATGTCGAACAGGGCGCAGGCCAGCGACAGGGCGCTCCCCCACTGGCCGGCGCCGGTCTCGGTGGCCAGGCGGCTCACGCCCTCGGCCTTGTTGTAGAAGGCTTGGGCGATGGCGGTGTTCGGCTTGTGGGAGCCGGCGGGCGAGACCGACTCGTCCTTGAAGTAGATGCGCGCCGGCGTGCCCAGGGCCTGCTCGAGCCGGCGGGCCCGCACCAGGGGCGTGGGGCGCCACGATCGGAGCACGTCGAGCACCTCGCCGGGCACGTCGACCCAGGGCTCGGCGGTGACCTCCTGGCCTATGAGCGCCATGGGGAACAGCGGGGCGAGGTCGTCGGGACCGACGGGCCGGCGGGTGGCCGGGTGCAGGGGCGGCTGGAGGGGGGTCGACAGGTGCGGCACCACGTTGAACCACGCCGGCGGGATGCGGTCGGCGGGCAGCGTCCAGCGGTCGATCGTGGTCATGCGATCCCTTCCCTCAGTTGCCGGAGCGCCTCCGCAGGGTCGGGCGCTACGACGAGGTGCTCGCCGACAAGGGCGCCGTCGTAGCCGGCGTCGCGGAGGCGCACCAGGTCCTTGGCGTCGGCGATGCCGGACTCCGCCACCTTCAGCATGCCGCTCGGGATGGAGCGCGACAGCCGCACGGCCCGGGTGGTGTCAACCTCGAAGGTGCGAAGGTCGCGCTGGTTGACCCCGATAATGTCTGGGTGCGCCGGCAACGACCGCTTGATCTCGTCCGCGTCGTGGACCTCCACGATGGCGGCGAGGCCCAGGTTGTGGGCCAGGGCCCGGAAGCGCTTGAGCTCCTCGTCGGAGAGGGCGGCCACGATGAGCAGGACCGCGTCGGCGCCCATGATGCGGGCGTCGTAGATGTCGCGCTCGTCGACGGTGAAGTCCTTGCGCAGCACGGGCAGGTTGGTGGCGTCGCGGGCGGCGACCAGATCGGCCTCCGAGCCCCCGAAGAACTCCGAGTCGGTGAGGACCGAAAGGGCGACCGCACCACCCGCGGCGTAGTCCTGGGCCAGCGCGGCGGGGTCGAGGTCGGGGGCGATGTCGCCCTTCGACGGCGAGCGGCGCTTCACCTCGGCGATGACGTCGAGGCCCCATCGTCCCATGGACTTGCGGAACTTCCGGGGCGGCGGCGCCGCCTCGGCCAGCTCCCTGAGCTTGCCGGCGTCGCGGGTGTCGGCCGCCGCCGCCTCCCGGTGCGCGGCGACGATGCGGTCGAGCACGGTTCCCATTGGCGTCGATCGTAGTTGCCCCACCCCCTCGGGCTGCCCGGCGGGAGCGGCGTGGAGCGGGCACACTTTGGTGGTCGTGGTATCCCAGAGCGTGCCGACCGCCGAGGCGACCGTCGTGGTGGTCGAGGACGACCACCACATCGCCGACCTGGTGGAGCTCTACCTGCGCCAGGAAGGGTTCCGGGTGGTGCAGGCCCCGACCGGCCAGCTCGGCCTCGACGCCGTCGAGAGCCAGCGGCCGCGGATGGTGATCCTCGACGTGGGACTACCCGGCGGCATGGACGGGCTGGAGGTGTGCCGGCGGCTGCGGGCCGGCGGCGGCGTGCCGATCCTCATGCTCACCGCCCGCGACGGCGAGATCGACCGGGTGCTCGGGCTTGAGCTGGGCGCGGATGACTACCTGACCAAGCCGTTCGCCCCCCGTGAGCTGGTTGCCCGGGTCAGAGCCATCCTGCGGCGCACCGACGCGCCCCGCACCGCGGAGGACCTGCTCGTCGCCGGCGACGTCGAGGTCGACCCCCGCCGTCGCGAGGCCCGGCGCGGCGGGGAGGTGGTGGCCCTCGCCACCCGGGAGTTCGACCTCCTGCGCTACCTGGCCGAGAACGCCGGCCTCGCCCTGACCCGCCAGCAGCTCCTCGACGGGGTCTGGGGCCCCGGCTGGTACGGCGACGAGCGCACCGTCGATGTCCACGTGCGCCAGCTCCGCAAGAAGCTGGGCGGCGGCCTCCCCCTCGCCACCGTGTGGGGCGTGGGCTACCGGCTCGGCTGACGGGTGACCCGCCGCCTCACCCTCACCATGGTGGCGGTCGTGACCGGCGCTCTCCTGCTGGCGACGGTGGCGACGCTCGTCGTCACCAGGATGGCGGCCCGTAGCCAGGTCCGGCGTGACCTCGGTGCGCAGGCCCAGCGCCTGGCCCTGCGCAGCGAGACCGTGCAGCGGGTGGGCCTGGCCGCCGTGCAGGTCGCCCTCCGGCTCGAGGAGGGAGCCGTGGTGTGCGTGGAGGGCTCGTGCGGGCCCCGCGTCGGCGCGGGCATCCCCGCCGGCCTCACCCTCGACGACCTCGACGTCGACAGCCTTCGGCGGGACGAAGTCGTCACCGGCACCCGAGGGCGCCTGGTGTTCGCCGCCGCCCCCGCCGGCCCCGCCGCCCCCGCCGGCCGGGGCGACAGCCTGATGGCCGTGGTACTCACCAGCCGGGTCGCCGCCGGCGCCAACCCGGTCGGGCCGTGGTTCTTCGTCCTCGTCCTCCTCACCGGGCTGGGGGCGGCAGCCGTCGCCGCCAACCTGGGCCGCCGCCTGACCCGCCCGCTCCGGGAGGCCCGGACGGCCACCGGCCGTATCGCCGCCGGCGACCTCTCGGCCCGGGTTCCCGAGAACCCCCGCGACGGCGACGAGCTGGCCGGGCTCGCCCGCTCCATCAACGCCATGGCCGCCGGCCTGGAACGCTCACGGGGCCTGGAACGCCAGTTCCTGCTTTCGGTCTCCCACGACCTGCGGACGCCGCTCACCTCCATCCGGGGGTTCGCCGACGCCCTGGCCGAGGGCAAAGACCCCGACCCCGCCCACGCCGCCGGCATCATCGGCGCCGAGGCCCGCCGGCTCGAACGGCTGGTGGGCGACCTGCTGGAGCTGGCCAAGCTTGACGCCCGCCGCTTTGCCCTCGACATGCGGGCCACCGACCTGGCCGAGGTGGTATCCGACACGGCCGAGGGGTTCCGGCCCGCGGCCGACGCCGCCGGCGTCACCCTCACCGTCACGAGCGAACGCGGGGCGGCCCACGCCGCCGCCGACCCCGACCGGCTGGCCCAGGTCGTGGCCAACCTGACCGAGAACGCCCTCAAGTTTGCCGCCGGCGCCATCCGCGTCGGCAGCGCCGGCGTGGAGGCGTGGGTGGAGGACGACGGGCCCGGCATCCCCGCCGCCGACCTGGCGCGGGTGTTCGAGCCGTTCTGGCAGTCGTCCCGGGCGCCGGCCCGCGAGGTGGGGACCGGCCTCGGCCTGGCCATCGTGGCCGAGCTGGTCGCGGCCATGGGCGGCACCGTCCGGGCCGAGCCGATCGCCGCCGGCGGTACCCGGATCGCCGTCACCCTCCGGCCCTGGCGGGCGACCGTCTGAGGAGCCTCAGCCCTGCGTGGTGGGCGGCGACGCCGGCGGCGGGGCGCCGGCGACACACGCGGGGATCTTCACCTGGGTCACGCCGGCGCCCACCGTGAGCCCGAGGGTGTCCGCCCCCACGGTCAGGCAGCGAACGTGCCAGAAGCCCTTGCCATTGGCGTCGGTGATCACCTGGTTCGACGACTCAACCGCCAGGCCCGGCCCCGACGCCATCGCCAGCAGCACGCCGGGGCGAGGGGTAATGAGCGCCTCGCCCTCGGCGTTGGCCCGGCCGATGCCGATCTGGACAGCGAGCGTCGCAACCTGGTCGACCTGGGGGGGGTTTGGGTTCACGGTGGCGATGATGCGCTCGCCGGTGGCCAGCGGCACCCGGATGTCGACGACCTTGCGCTCGGTGGCCCCCAGGAAGAACGCCTCCACGGATGAGCTGCCGTAGTCCGGCGGCTTGAGGGCCCGCACCCGGTAGGACCCGCCGAGGATGGTGCTGATGGCGTAGGAACCGCCGCCGGAGGTGACGACCTCGGTGCTGGCCACGTCCTTGCCGACCAGCCTCTCGACCCGCACGACGGCCCCCTCGACCCCGCCGGCGGGCCCACTCACCGTGCCGACGATGCTGGCCTCGCCGGGGCCCATGGCCAGGAGGGTGGTCAGCGTGGTCGTCGGCTGCACCGTGGTCGACGTGGTCGCAACCGTGGTGGCGGGGGCGACGGTGGTGGTCGTGGCCGCGGTGGTCTCGACCGGCGCTGTGCTCTCGACCGGCGCTCTGGGGTCGGGGCTGGCGGCCGGCTCGCCACCGCTGCACGCCGCGGCCACGAAAGCCACGACGCCAAGCAAGATGTGCGACGCGCGGCCCATCCTCAGGGTTCCAACGGCGGCCATCCTCAGGGTTCCAACGGCAAGGCCTCGGCCCGGGCCGGCGACGAACCGCCATCCCACTCCACGACGACGTCGGCCGGCGGCTCGACGGCGCGGCGGAGGTAGGCCAGCGCCACGGTGGCGCCGAGACCGGGCGAGAACGCCACGCTGGTCAGGGTGCCGACCACCTTGGCGTCGGTCGACACGGTGGCGCCCACCGGCGCGGGTCCGCCGGCGAGCACCAGGCCCCGGAGCCGGCGGGCGACGTTGCCGCCCCGCGAGTCGATCCGCGCCACCAGTTCCTGGCCGGTGTAACAGCCCTTGGTGAAGCTCACCGACCTGTCGACGACGCCGGCCTCGGCCGGGATCGTGCCCTCATCGAGCTCGCGCCCCATCACCGGGATGCCGGCCTCGATCCGCACCGCCTCGTAGGCGTCGGGCCCGCACATGGCGACGCCGGCAGGGACCGGCGGCGACTCCCCCACCAGGTCACGTCCGGGCAGGCCCGGCCAGTCGGCCACCACGCCCTCGGGCACCAGCTCATGCGCTTTGGGCCCCCGCACGGCGACGCAGCGCCACGCCAGCGGGTCGAGGTCGGCCTTGACCCGCAGCCTGAACCGGTTCAGGCGCTCGATCACCGCCGGCCCGTAGCCAGCGTCGGTCTCGAGCACGAACTCCTCCTCGGCCACCCGCAGCACCCGCAGGAGGGCCGTCACCTTGCCCTGAGGCTGGAGCAGCAGCGCCCAAGTGGACGCGCCCGCCGTAAGCCCCGCGAGGTCCTGCGATAGCTGGCCCTGGAGGAACGGGAACACGTCGGGGCCGGCGGCGCGCACGAAGTCCCGTGGCAGCTCGACGGCGCCGGCGGCCTCCCTGAACGCCCGGTACTCCTCGGATAGCGACTTTTCAGACTGCGACGCTTCAAACATTGGTCTCCTCGCTCAGGCGCATGCGCCGGGCTGCGGGGACCGCGGCCAGTAGGGCCGCGGCCTTGTTCCTGCACTCCTCGTCCTCGGCCCGGGGATCGCTGTCGGCCACGATGCCGGCGCCGGCCTGGACCGACGCCCGGCCGTCGGCGGCCACCAGCATGGTGCGAATGGCGATGGCCGTGTCGAGGTTGCCGGAGAAGTCGAGGTAGCCGACGACGCCGGCGTAGGGACCGCGCTTGGTGGGCTCCAGCGCGTCGATGATCTCCATGGCCCGCACCTTGGGCGCACCGGACACGGTGCCGGCGGGGAGGGTGGCCCGCAGCACGTCGATCGGGCCCTTGCCGGGCGTGAGCTCGCCCGAGACCTGCGACGTGAGGTGCATCACGTGGCTGTAGCGCTCGAGGGTCATCAGCTCGTCGACCGTCTCGGAGCCGAACCGCACCACCCGCCCCACGTCGTTGCGGGCCAGGTCGACCAGCATGATGTGCTCGGCCACCTTCTTGTGGTGCTCAACCAGCTCGCCGGCCAGCCGGCGGTCCTCCTCGGGTGTGCGACCCCGCCGGCGGGTGCCGGCGATCGGCCGCGACACCACCTTGTTGTCGCGGAGCTGGACCATGGGCTCGGGCGACGAGCCGACCACCGTGACCTCCGGGTGGCGGAGGAAGTACATGTAGGGGCTGGGGTTGACCTGGCGCAGGACCCGGTAGACGTCGAAGGGATCGGCCTTGAGGTCGAGGTCGAAGCGCTGCGACAGGACCACCTGGAAGATGTCGCCGGCGAGGATGTGCTCTTTCGCCACCTCCACGGCGTCGCAGTAGGCCGCGCTGCCGACCGTCGAGCGCACCTCGGGCAGCGGGTCGGAGGGATCGGGCGGCGCCGCCGGCCGGTAGGCCAGGGGCCGGCCCAGGTCGGCGGCCGACACGTCGAGGCGCGACACCGCGAGGTCGTAGGCCAGGTCCAGCTCCGCGACGGTGGCGCCGGGCGCCACCAGCACGTTCTCGATGAGGCAGACCCGCTGGCGCCAGTGGTCGAAGGCAGCGAGGTGGCCGATCACCGACAGGACCGCGTCGGGCAGGCCGAGGTCGTCGGGCGGCGGCGACGGCAGCCGCTCGACCTCCCGCACGACGTCGTAGCCGAGGAACCCGACGATCCCGCCGTGCAGCGGCGGCAGGTCGGCCACCGCTGGCGACCGGTAGGCGCCGAGCAGGCCCTCCAGTGCGCCGAGCACGCCCGCATCCAGGGCCACGCCGTCGGGAAGCCGCCCGTCGACCTGGATCGAGGTGCCCCGTGCCACCAGCACCAACGACGGGTCGCGGCCCACGAAGGAGAACCGGCCCCAGGTGTCGCCGTTCTCGACCGACTCGAGCAGGAACCCGCTCCGCGAGGGCCCGACGAGCTTGAGGAAGGCCGAGACGGGCGTCTCGAGGTCGGCCACGACCTCCCGCCAGACGGGCACCACCGTGTGGCCCGCCGCGAGCGAGTGGAAGTCGGCCCTAGTCGGTTTCACCAGGAGCACGCGTGTCAGGAGCGATCGCCGAACGCCCTGTAGAAGCAGCTCCGCTCGCCGGTGTGGCACGCCCCCCGCCCTTCCTGCTCGACCACCAGCAGGAGCGTGTCGCCGTCGCAGTCGTAGTAGGCCTCACGCACGAACTGGCGGTCGCCCGACGTTTCGCCCTTGCACCAGTACTCCTGGCGGGACCGGCTCCAGAACCACGTCCGCCCCGTCTCCAGCGTGCGCCGCAGGGAGGCGGCGTTCATCCACGCCATCATCAGCACCCGGCCGGTGCCCTCCTCCTGCACGATGGCGGGGACCAGGCCCTCGGCATTGAAGGCGACGTTGGCGAGTTCCTCCTCGCGGGCGGAGATCGGGGTGGCGACCGGCACCCGCTCAGCCTACAAGGAGAGGCGGACAGCGAGGCCGGTCAAAAGGCAGGCCGCTCGAAGGCGGGCCTGCCCGGCCGTCCGGGCTCAGAGGTATAGGCCGGTGCCGCCCTCGATCCGCTCCGACGCCACGGCGTGGATGTCGCGCTCGCGCAGGATGAGGTAATCCTCGCCCCTCACCTCGACCTCGTAGCGGTCCTCGGGGTTGAACAGCACCGAGTCGCCGGCCTCGATGTTGCGCACCTGCGGGCCGATGGCCACCACCTCCGCCCACGAGAGGCGCTTGGAGACCTGGGCTGTGGCCGGGATCAGGATGCCCCCCCGGCTGGCCCGCTCACCGTCGTCCCGGGGGATCTGCACGAGCAACCGGTCGTTCAGCATGGTGATCGGCTGTTTCGTCATGTCACGTCGACCTTCTCATAGAGACCCACGGACCTTCTCATAGAGGCCGACCGTGCAGGCCGCGACCGCCGGCCAGCCGAATCGCTCGATGGCGCGGAGCCGACCGGCCCTGCCCATGGCCGCCGCCCGCGTCGGGTCGTCCAGCAGGGCGTTGACCCGGCCGGCGAGTGCCATCGCGAACGCCTCGTGGTCCTCGGCGTAGGGCACGAGGTGGCCGGTCACACCCTCGACCACGATCTCGGGTATCCCGCCCACCGCGGTGGCCACGACGGCCGTCTCGCATGCCATGGCCTCCAGGTTGGTGAGGCCGAACGGCTCGTAGACCGACGGGCAGATGAACGCCGTCGACGCGGTGAGGATCGCCGCGACCTCCCCCCGGGACAGCATTTCCTCGATCCAGACGATCCCGCCCCGGCGGGTGGCGACCTCCGCGGCCAGCGCTCGCATCTCGACGCCGATACGGGGGGTGTCGGGGGCGCCGGCGCACAGCACCACCTGCGCCGACGGTTCGATCGTGCGAGCGGCGGCGAGGGCGTGCTCCACGCCCTTCTGGCGGGTGATCCGGCCCACGAACGTCACCACCGGCCGCTCCGGGTCGATGCCGAGCCGGGTGAGGACGCCGGCATCGGGCGCCGGGCACCAGGCGTCGGTGTCGATCCCGTTGTGGATCACCACCACGCGGTCGGGATCGACCCCCGGGTAGGTGGCCAGGATGTCGTCGCGCATGGCGCCGGACACGGCGATGACTGCCGCCGCCGCTTCCACTGCGGTGCGCTCGCAGAACAGCGACAGCTCGTAGCCGCCGCCGAGCTGCTCTCGCTTCCACGGCCGACGGGGCTCCAGGCTGTGGGCCGTCATCACGTGCGGGATGCCGTGCAAAAGCCCGCCCAGGTGGCCACCCAGGTTGGCGTACCAGGTGTGACTGTGGACGACATCGGCGCCTGCGCAGCCCGACGCCATGGGGAGGTCGACCGACATCGTCTGTAAGGCAGCCTCGGCCACCGCCGGCCACGGCTGGTGGGCCCGCACCCCGGGCGCGTCGCGGGGCGCGCCGAAGCACTGGACGTCGGCATCGACGAGCTTCGTCAGATGTTCGACCAGCGCGGTGACGTGGACGCCGGCACCGCCGTAGATCTCGGGCGGGTACTCGCGTGTGAGGACTGCGACCCTCAAGGGTCGGTGATGATGTGGTTCTTACCGAGGACGGTGATCCCGTTGGGCGACAGGGTGAAGCGCCGGCGGTCGTCCTCGGGGTCGCAGCCGATCCGGGCGCCGGGCGGGATCACGACGTGCTTGTCGATGATGGCCCGCCGCACGATCGCCCCCTCGCCCACGACGACGTCGTGCATGAGCACCGAGTCCTCGACCAGGGCGTGGGAGTCGACGATGACCCCCGGCGACAGGACCGAGTTCCGCACCGTCGACCCCGAGATGATCGAGCCGGTGCTGACCAGGGAGTTGAACGCCTGGCCGGTGCGGCCGCCGTCCTCGAGAACGAACTTGGCCGGCGGCAGCTGGGGGACGGAGGTGTAGATCGGCCACTTCCGGTTGTAGAGGTTGAACACCGGATAGACCGACACCAGGTCGCGGTGGGAGTCGTAGTAGCTGTCGAGCGTGCCCACGTCGCGCCAGTAGGCCCGGTCGCGGTCGGTGGCGCCGGGCACCTCGTTGGTGTTGAAGTCGTAGACGTGGGCCTCGCCGGCCTTTACCAGGGCGGGGATGATGTCGCCCCCGATGTCGTGGCGGGACTCCTCGTCGCTGGAGTCCTCGGTGACGATGTCGACCAGCGTCTTGGTGGTGAACACGTAGTTCCCCATGGACGCGAAGACCTCCTCGGGCGAGTCGGGCAGCCCGGGCGGGTCGTCGGGCTTCTCGAGGAACGCCTCGATCTTGGTGCCGACGCCCGGGTCAATCACCCCGAACGACGAGGCCTCGGCCCGCGGCGCGCGGATGCCGGCGACGGTGACGCCGGCGCCGGAGGCGATGTGGGCGTCGACCATCTGGCGGGGATCCATCCGGTAGATGTGGTCGGCGCCGAAGACGCAGATGTACTCGGGCCGGTCGTCGCCGATGAGGTTCAGGTTCTGGAAGAGGGCGTCGGCCGAGCCCGCGAACCAGTGCGGCCCGTGGCGCATCTGCGCCGGCACCATCGTCACGTAGGTGTCGAGCAGGGTCGACAGCCGCCACGTGCGCGACAGGTGCTGGCCCAGGCTGTGGCTCTTGTACTGGGTGAGCACGACCATGCGCAGGTAGTTGGCGTTGGCCAGGTTGGAGAGGGCGAAGTCGATGAGGCGGTAGTGGCCGGCGAAGGGCACGGCAGGCTTGGCCCGGTCGGCGGTGAGCGGGAACAGGCGCTTCCCCTCGCCACCGGCGAGGACGATCGACAACACCCGCGGTTCCGTCATCACTGCCCTCAGGCTAATTCATCGGCAGGTCAAGCCGGCCTGACGGCGACCCCTTTGGCGGCCAGGTGCTCCTTGGCCTCGCGGACCGAGTGCTGGCCGAAGTGGAAGATCGACGCCGCCAGCACGGCATCGGCCCCGCCGGCCAGGGCGCCCTCTGCGAGGTGGTCGAGGGTGCCCACTCCCCCGCTGGCGATGACGGGAATGCCGGTGGCGTCGCACACCGCCCGGGTCATGGCCAGGTCGAAGCCACTGCGGGTGCCGTCGCGGTCCATCGACGTCAGCAGGATCTCGCCCGCCCCCAGCTGCTCGCACTCCTCGGCCCAGGCCACCGCATCGAGGCCCGTGGGCGTCCGGCCCCCGTGAGTGAAGACCTGCCATGTCCCCCGCTCTCGGCCGCTCGGGCCGCCTTGCCATGTCCCCCGCTCTCGGCCGCTCGGGCCGCCTTGGGCGTCGATGGCCACGACCACGCACTGGGCCCCGAACTCGCCGGCCAGCTCGGCGATGAGCGACGGCCGCTCGACCGCGGCGGTGTTGACGCCCACCTTGTCGGCGCCGGCCCGCAACAGGGCCCGGGCGTCGTCGACGTTGCGGATGCCCCCGCCGACGGCAAAGGGGATGAAGACGGTCTCCGCCGTGCGCCGGGCCACGTCGACCATGGTGTTGCGGGCATCGGAGCTGGCGGTGATGTCGAGGAACACCAGCTCGTCGGCACCCTCGGCGTCGTACCGGGCGCCGAGCTCGACGGGATCGCCGGCGTCACGGAGGTCGACGAAGTTCACCCCCTTGACCACCCGGCCGTTGTCGACGTCGAGGCACGGGATCACCCTCACTGTGCGCATGCGGCGACGGCCTCCTCGGCGGTGAAGCTGCCCTCGTAAAGGGCCTTGCCCACGATCGCACCCACGAGGCCTCGCCCGCCGGCATTTAGCGTGGCAAGGGCGCCGAGGTCGGCCAGACGGCCGACGCCGCCGGAAGCGATCACGGGGATGTCGGTGGCTTCCAGGACGGCGGCGAGGCCGTCGAGGTCGGGGCCGGCGAGGGTGCTGTCCCGGCTGATGTCGGTCACGATGACGGCGGCGACGCCCGTGCCGGCGTAGCGGGCCAGGAGGTCGAAGAGGTCGACGCCGGAGCCCTCCGTCCACCCCCGGACCGCCACCTCGCGGCCCCTGGTGTCGATGCCCACCGCGACCTGGTGGCGGCCCGCCAACCGGGCGACCAGCTCGGGGTGCTCGACCGCCGCGGTCCCGATCACGACCCGATGGGACCCGCAGGCCAGCAGCTCCTCGGCCGACGCCTGGTCGCGCACGCCCCCGCTGGCCTGGACGTTGATGTCGACGGCGGCGGCGATGGCGGCGATCACCGGGCGGTTCACGGGCGCCCCGGTCCGGGCGGCGTCGAGGTCGACGACGTGGATCCAACGGGCGCCGGCGGCAGCGTAGGACTCGGCCACGGCCACGGGGTCGGCGCCGTAGACCGTCTCCTGGTCGAAGTCGCCCTGGTAGAGGCGGACCACCCGGCCACCCCGGAGGTCGATCGCCGGGAAGAGGAGCACCTCAGCCCCTGGCCGCGCAGCTCGCCCAGAAGTTGGCGAGGAGCTGAAGGCCGGCGGTACCGGACTTCTCGGGGTGGAACTGGGTGGCCCAGAGGTTGTCCCGCACCACGGCGGCCGTCAGCGCCCCGCCGTAGTCACAGGTGGCGACCACATCGGTCGAGATCTCCGGGGCGTAGGAGTGGACGAAGTACATCCAGATCGGGTCGTCGAGGCCGGCGAGCATCGGCGTGGGCCGGTGGTCGAGCCGGTTCCACTGCATCTGGGGCCGCTTGACCCCTTCGGGCAGGCGGCGGACCATGCCCGCCAGCACGCCCATGCCCTTGCTGTCGGGCGCCTCCTCGGAGCCGTCGTAGAGCATCTGCATCCCGACGCAGATCCCGAGGAAGGGCGTGCCGGCATCGATGGCCGCCTTCGCCGGCTCCTCGAGGCCGGTGGCCCGCAGCGCCTCCAGGCACCTGCCCACATGGCCGACGCCGGGCAGCACGACGCCGGCAGCGCCGGCGATCACCACTGGATCCGCGGTCAGCACCGCCTCGGCGCCGACGTGCTCCAGCGCCTTCTGGGCCGATCTGAGGTTCCCGATCCCGTAGTCCAGGACGGCGATCCTCACCGCCAGTTCCGTTCTCCGGGCTTTCGAACACCGCCACTGTGTCCGAAAGCCCGGAAAGACCCTCGGCGCGTCACAGGGTGCCCTTGGTGGACGGCACGCCGGTGCCCTCCACCCGGACCGCGTCGCGCAGGGCACGGGCGACGGCCTTGAACGACGCCTCGAGGATGTGGTGGGAGTTCTTGCCCCGCTTCAGGTCGAGGTGGAGGGTGAGCAGGGCGGAAGTGGCGAAGGCCCGCCAGAACTCCGCGGCCAGTTGCGGGTCGAAGGGGGGCGAGCCGAGGGGCTCGGTGCCGGGCTCGACGTCGTAGTGCAGGTAGGGCCGGCCCGACAGGTCGAGCGCCACCTCCACCAGGGCCTCGTCGAGGGGCAGCGACACGGAGGCGAACCGGCGCACGCCGGCCTTGTCGCCCAGCGCCTGGCGCAGGCACTCCCCCAGGGCGATGCCGACGTCTTCCACCGTGTGGTGGGCGTCGACCTGGAGGTCGCCGGTGGCGGTGAGCTCCAGGTCGAAACCACCGTGGCGGCCGAGCTGGTCGACCATGTGGTCGAAGAAGGGCAGGCCGGTGCTGACCTCGGTTCGGCCCGTGCCGTCGAGGTCGAGGCGGATCTCGATCGACGTCTCCTTGGTGACCCTGGAGTGCGTTGCAGTTCTCAAGACAAGACCTCCGTGAGGGCCGCATGGGCTGGCGGCTGCGTACGCCGCCGTAGGCGGCCACTCCCAGCCGCAAGCCCGAAGTAAACATCAGAGCGGAGGGCGAGCCGGCGCCGCCGGGCGCCCGGGAGGCAGAGGAGCCGGATCACGAGAGAACCTCCTTCAGGGCCGAGAGGAACGCGTCGTCCTCGGCGGGCGTACCGACGGTGACCCGGAGGCAGCCGTCGAGGCGGGGCCACGACGAGCAGTCGCGGACCAGCACCGAGCGCTCCACCAGGGCCTTCCAGACCGCCGTCCCGCTCAGAGGGCCGCTCAAGCCCGGCGGGCCGTCGACGTCGTGGGGGCGGAAGAGCAAAAAGTTGGCGCCCGACGGCCACGTGTCGACAGGCAGGGCGGCCAGGGCGCCG
This sequence comes from Acidimicrobiales bacterium, assembly GCA_051003575.1. Lineage (GTDB taxonomy): Bacteria > Actinomycetota > Acidimicrobiia > Acidimicrobiales > AC-14 > CADCTB01. The sequence continues at coordinate 18,666 of JBPCLE010000142.1, forward strand.
GCCAGGCGCTCCCGCTCGGCCACCAGGGCCGCGACCCGCGCCTCCATCTCGGCGGTAAACCGCACGGCCAGGCGCCCGGCGATCTGGGTGGCGGCGTCGAGGTGGTAAGGCAGGACGGCCAGCTCGGCTGCGGCCACGATCGCCGCCGGCGCCACCATGTACCCCAGCCGGCAGGCCGCCATCGACCACGTCTTGGAGAACGTGCGGGTGACGGCCAGGGGGCGGTCGTCGGACACGAGGTCGAGGGCCGACGACGATGTGAACTGGCCGTACGCCTCGTCGACCACCACCAGCCCCGGCGCCGCGGCGAGGGCCGATTCCACGACCTCGGCGGCGTCGATCACGCCGGTGGGGTTGTTGGGTGAGCACAGGAAGGTGATAGCCGGCCGGACCTGGTCGACGACGCGGCGCACCTCGGCGGGGTCCAGGGTGAAGTCGGGCCGGCGCTCCCCCGCCGCCACCGCGGTGCCGGTGATGCGGGGGATGTGGGAATGCAGGGCGTAGGTGGGCTCGAAGACGGCGACGGTCCGGCCCGGGCCGCCGTAGGCGAGGCAGAGGGCCTGGATGACCTCGTTCGAGCCGTTGGCGGCCAGGACCTGCTCGGGGCCGACGCCGTGGTGCTCGCCGATGGCGGCCCGCAATGCCATGGCGGCCCGGTCCGGGTACCGGTTGAACGGGACCGCCGCCAGCTCCTCCAGGAACGCGTCGCGCCACGCCGGCGGGGGCGGGTAGGGCGACTCGTTGGTGTTGAGACGGACGTCGACGGAGACCTGGGCTGAGTGGTAGCCCGCCAGGTCAGCCAGGTCGTCGCGGACGGGGATCACCGCGCCCGCATCCGGACCGACGCGGCGTGGGCGGCGAGGCCCTCGGCGTCGGCGATGGCCGCCACGTTCCCGGCCACGCCGGCGAGGGCGTCGGCGTCGAGGGTGACGGCGTGGATGTGGCGGAGGAAGTCGTCGACCCGGAGGCCGCCGGCGAAGCGCGCCGAGCCGTAGGTGGGCAGCACGTGGCTGGGCCCGGCCAGGTAGTCGCCCACCGACGCCGGCGCATGGGGCCCGAGGAACACCGCGCCGGCGTGGCGCACGAGCGCCAGCAGCGACTGGGGCTGGTCGCACATCAGCTGTAGGTGCTCCGGGGCGATCAGGTTGGCAACCTCCATGGCCTGCTCGGGGCCGTCGACCACCGCGCAGTAGCCGCCGGCGGCGAGCGCCGAGGAGATGTCGGCCCGGCGGGGCGACTCGGCCACCAGCCGGGTCACGGCGGCGGTGACGGCGTCGGCCACCGCTTCGTCCCAGGTCACGAGCCAGGCCAAGCCGTCGGGGCCGTGCTCGGCCTGGACGATCACGTCGATGGCGGCCCAGTCGGCCGGCGTGGTGGCGTCGGCCACGACCACCACCTCGGAGGGCCCCGCGAAGGCCGACGACACCCCCACCGCCCCCGCCGCCGCCACCTCGCGCTGGGCGAGGGCGACGTAGACGTTGCCGGGGCCGACGATGACGTCGACAGCCGGGATGCTGGCGGTGCCGTAGGCCATGGCTCCGATGGCCTGGGCCCCGCCGATCCGGTAGACCTCGGTCACGCCGGCCAGGGCGGCGGCGGCCAGCGTGGGCGGGTCGACGGTGCCGTCGGGCCGGGGCGGCACGCAGAGCACCACCTCCTCCACGCCAGCCACGCGGGCCGGCAGGGCGGTCATGAGCACGGTGGACGGGTACCCGGCCCGGCCGCCCGGCACGTACACGCCGGCCCTGTCCACCGGCCGGCGCAGTTCCTGGATAACGATGCCGTCGCGCACGTACGGGGGCGAAGAGTGGAGCTGGGTGCGGTGATAGGCGGTGATGGCGCCGTGGGCGGCCTCCAGGGCGATGCGGAGGGCCGGAGGCGTGGCTTTGAGGGCGGCGGCCAGCGCCTCGGCCGGCACCCGCAGGTCTTCGATGTCGGCCTTGTCGAAGCGGCGGGTGTACTCGCGCACCGCGTCGTCGCCCCGCGTGCGGACCTCGGCCAAGATCTCCCGCACCGCGTCGATGGGCGGCGGCCCGGACGGGGCGGGCCGGGGCAGGCGGGAACGGAGGTCGCCGCCGGCACCCCGCAGGTCGAGGCGGCTGAGCATCCACCGATGGTACCGGGACGGCACGAACCGCCCGCCGGGAAAAGATCGGGCCGGCGTGGGATAGACCGGGGGCCGTGCCCGCATCCGCCGCCGTCCCGACACCCGAGCTGTCGTCGCTGGCCACCGCCCTCGACGACCTGACCCGGCGGGTGACGGCCATCGCCGAGAGCCTGGCCAACACCCAGGCCGACTGGGCCGCCCAGGACCTGTTCGTGGGGGAAAGGTCGCTGCGGGCCGGCCACCGCCGGCTCGCCACCCTGACCGAGAAGGCCGCCCGGGCCTGACGGCGCCGGCGGGCCAGGGCGGACTGGGAACGAGCCACTGGCAC
>JBPCLE010000143.1:0-7814 GCA_051003575.1 Acidimicrobiales bacterium
CCATGGGCGGGTACGCCAGCGTGACATGCGCCCTCGCCGCGGCCGCGCTGCGGGTCCCGCTGGTGGTGGCCGAGCAGAACGCGGTCCCCGGCGCGTCCAACCGGCTCGTCGGCCGCTTCGCGGCGGCGTGCGCGGTGCCTTTCGAAGGGACGCCGCTGCCCCGGGCGGTTGTCACCGGCAACCCGGTCCGCCCGGAGATCCTGGCCGTCGACCGGAGCCCCGCGGGGCGGGTCGCGGCCCGGCGGGAGCTCGGTCTGCCGGCCGAGGCGACGGTGGTGGCCGTCTTCGGCGGGTCCCTGGGCGCCCTGCGCCTGAACGAGGCCGTCCTGGGCGCGTTCGCGTCCTGGGCGGGGCGGGGCGACCTCGCCGTGCGCCACGTCGTCGGCGAGCGCGACTGGAAGCTGGTGACCGATCGCGCCGGCGACCTGGGCTCCGGCGGGCTCTGCTGGCAGCCGGTGCGCTACGACAACCAGCGGGAGCTGTCCCTGGCCGCGGCCGACCTCGCCGTGTCCCGTGCCGGCGGCAACACCGTGGCCGAGCTGGCTGCGGTGGGGCTGCCGTCGATCCTCGTCCCTCTGCCCGGCGCCCCCGGCGACCACCAGACGGCGAACGCCCGTCACCTGGCCGCCGCCGGCATGGCGGTGCTGGTGCCCGACGCGGAACTCAACGCGGCCCGGCTCGTACGCGAGGTCGACGGCCTGCTGGCCGACCCGGCCCGGCGGGCGGCCATGGCCGAGGCGGCGGCGCGCGTGGCCCGGCGTGACGCCGCCGACGCGGTGGCCGAGCTCGTCGAGGGGTCGGCGCGCCGTGGGTGAGGCCGTCGACGCGGGTGAGGCGCGACGTGGGTGAGGCCGTCGACCTCGCATCGCCGATGGCGGTCCACATCGTCGGCGCCGGCGGCGCCGGCATGAGCGCCATCGCCGAAGTGCTGGCGGCGATGGGCCACCGGGTGACGGGCAGCGACCAGGCCGCGTCGGCGGCGCTCGACCGCCTTCGGGCGGTCGGTGTGGAGACCGCGGTCGGCCACCGCGCCCACAACGTGCCGGCGGGGGTCGACGCCCTCGCCGTCTCCACCGCCATCGGCGTCGATAACCCCGAGGTCGTCGAGGCCTACCGGCGTGGCGTGCCGGTGCTGCGGCGGGCCGACGTGCTGGCGGCCCTCACCCGCCTGCGGCGCACGATCGCCGTCGCCGGGACCCACGGCAAGACCACCACGTCGTCGTTGCTGGCCTGTGCCATGGCGTCGGCCGGACTCGACCCGTCCTTTGTCGTCGGCGGTGTCATCGTCCGCTTCGGTACCGGCGCCCGGTGGGGGGCCGGCGAGTGGCTGGTGGTCGAGGCCGACGAGAGCGACGGCACCTTCCTCGACCTCGACGTCGAGATCGCGGTGGTCACCAGCGTGGAGCCCGACCACCTCGAGCACTACGGCGGCTTCGACGGGCTCGTCGACGCGTTTCGCCTGTTCCTGGCCGGCACACCCCGGCGCCTGGTCTGCGCCGACGACGAACTGGCGGCGACGCTGGGCGCCGGTGCCTCGGCGTCCACCTACGGGTTCGATGCCGGCGCCGGCGGGCGGATGGCCGGGTACGCCGTTACCGGAACGGCCACGTCGTTCACGCTGGGCGAGCTCGGCCGGGTGTCGGTGCCGCTACCGGGACGCCACAACGCCCGCAACGCCGCCGCGGCCGTCGGCGCGGCAATGTTGGCCGGGGCGGATTTCGCCGGCGCTGCGGCCGGCGTCGCCGGATTCGCCGGCGTGGGCCGGCGGTCCCAGCTCCGGGGTACCCGCGGCGGGGTGACCTACGTCGACGACTACGCCCACCTACCGGGTGAGGTGGCGCCAACCCTCGAGGCGGCCCGCGAAGGCGGGTGGGACCGGATCGTCGCAGTATTCCAGCCCCATCGCTACAGCCGCACCGAGGCGCTGTGGGCGGGCTTTGCCGGCGCCTTTGCCGGCGCCGACGTGGTGGTCGTCACCGAGATCTACGCCGCCGGCGAGCCGCCCCGCCCGGGTGTTACCGGGCGGCTGGTCGCCGATGCCGTGCGCGACGCCGACCCCGGCACCCGGGTCGAGTGGGTACCCGAGCGAGCGGACCTCGTCGCCTTCCTGCGGCGCGAGCTCCGCCCTGGCGACCTGTGCCTCACCCTGGGCGCCGGCGACCTGACCACCGTGCCTGACGAGCTGCTGGCATGAGCGACGTCATCGAAGCTGCGGCGGCGGTCCTCGGTGACCGGGCCCGGCGCGATGTGCCCCTCGGGCCGTTCACGACCTACGGCGCCGGCGGGCCGGCCGCCCTGCTCCTGGAGGGCTGTGGTCCCGCCGAGCTGTCCCTGGCCGGCGCCGCCGTGGCCGCCAGCGGGATCCCGGTGCTCGTCGTCGGGCGGGGATCCAACCTGTTGGTGGCCGACGCCGGCTTCGCCGGCCTGGCCCTCACCCTCGGCGACGACTTCGCCGCCGTCCACCACGACGAGGGCAGCTCGCTGGTGCGGGCCGGCGGTGCTCTCAGCCTCCCGGTCCTCGCCCGGCGGACGGCGGCGCTCGGCCTGCGCGGCCTCGAGTGGGGCGTGGGCGTGCCCGGCACCGTCGGCGGTGCGGTCCGGATGAACGCCGGCGGACACGGCGCCGACATGGCGGGAACGCTGGTTCGGGCCTGGCTGTTCGATCTCGGAGGGGCCGCGGGCGGAGGCGCCATCGAGGTGCCCGTGGCCGGCCTGGACCTCGGCTACCGGCGATCGGGCGTGGGCCCGACCCAGGTCGTGGTGGCCGCCGAGCTCGCCCTGAGAGTCGGTGAGCGGGCCGACGCCGAGGCCGAGATCGCCGGCGTCGTGCGGTGGCGTCGGGAGCACCAGCCCGGTGGATCGAACGCCGGCTCGGTGTTCGCCAACCCCCCGGGCGACTCGGCCGGCCGCCTGATCGAGGCCGCCGGCCTACGCGGCCATCGTCGGGGGTCGGCCTTCGTGTCACCCAAGCACGCCAACTTCTTCCAGGTGGACAACGGCGGCTCGGCGGACGACGTACGGGCCCTCATCGAGGAGGTACGAATGACCGTGGAACGCCGGTTCGGGATCGTCCTAACCCTTGAAAACCGGCTGATCGGGTTCGATTTCTCACCCTCTACTGGAGGTTGACTGTGGATCACAGGTTCCATCGACGCCGGATCGAGGTTCGCCGCCAGGAAGGTCGCCGGCGCTTCCGGGTTCTGCTCGGCATCACCGCGGTGACCGCCCTCGGCTGCGGGGCGTGGGCCGCCACCGACTCGGTCCTCCTTGACCTCGACCGGATGGTCGTGGAGGGGGCGGCCCGAACCTCGCCCGGCGACGCCCGCAACGCCGCCGGCCTGCGCGAGGGCCAGCCCATGCTCGACGTCGACGAGGGCGCGGCCCGGCGCGGGCTGGAGGCGCTGCCGTGGGTCAAGGAGGCAACCGTGGACCGGGAGTGGCCGGGCCGGGTGCGGATCCGGCTGGTGGAACGGGAACCGGTGGCGGTCGCCCCGGCGGCGAGTGGCGCCGCCCTCCTCGACTCCACCGGCCGGGTCCTCGAGTGGGTCGACACCGCCCCGCCCGAGCTGCCGCGCCTGGCCGGCCTGCCGCCGGCCGGCCCCCCGGGGACCGTGCTGGATGCCGCCGGGGTGGCCACCCTCCAGGTGGCCGTCGCCCTTCCCGCCGAGCTGGCGGCCCGCACCGCCGACCTGGCGCCGGCGGTGGGCGCCAGGGGAGAGGTCGAGCTGCGCCTCAACTCCGAAGCGCGTCTCAACTCCGAAGCAGTGGTCAGGCTTGGGCCTCCCGAGGACCTCGATCGGAAGTTCACCGCCATCCGAGCGGTGCTGGCCCAGGTCGACCTCCACAACTTGGCCGTGCTCGATGTGCGGCGGCCCGACAGCCCCGTATTGACTCGCCAGGAGACCGCCGGTAAAGTTTCGACCCCAAGGGTAGGTTGACATAACTCTCAACCTCAAGTCGACGTAGAGGTGGGTGCGAGAACGTGGGTGTGAGCGGAGTGGCAACAGCTGCAGGACGTCCTGCGGCGCGAAGAGTTGGCGCAGCCCCGACGAAGGCTCGTCCCAAGAACGTCAAACCGTCAGGAGGGCCGATGATCGGCGCACCACAGAACTATTTGGCTGTCATCAAGGTGGTCGGCATCGGAGGCGGCGGCGTGAACGCCGTCAACCGAATGATCGACGCCGGGTTGCGGGGCGTGGAGTTCATCGCCGTCAACACCGACGCCCAGGCACTGCTCATGAGCGACGCCGACGTGAAGCTCGACATCGGGCGGGAGTTGACCCGGGGCCTCGGCGCCGGCAGCGACCCCGCGGTCGGTGCTCAGGCGGCCGAGGCCCACCGTGATGAGATCGAGGAGGTGCTCAAGGGCGCCGACATGGTGTTCATCACCGCCGGCAAGGGCGGCGGCACCGGCACCGGCGGCGCGCCGGTGGTGGCGGCGATCGCCAAGGGGCTCGGCGCCCTCACCGTGGGCGTGGTCACGCGGCCGTTCGCCTTCGAGGGCCGGCGCCGGTCGGTCCAGGCCGAGCAGGGCATCGCCAACCTCAAGGAGCAGGTCGACACCCTCATCGTCATCCCCAACGACCGCCTGCTCTCGGTCAGCAACGACAAGACGTCGGCGCTGAACGCCTTCAAGATGGCCGACGAGGTGCTCCTCCAGGGGGTGCAGGGCATCACCGACCTCATCAACACACCCGGCCTGATCAACACCGACTTCGCCGACGTGAAGATGATCATGACCAACGCCGGCTCCGCGCTGATGGGCATCGGCTACGCGTCGGGCGAGGGCCGGGCCCTCAACGCGGCCCGTGCCGCCATCGCCAGCCCCCTGCTGGAGGCTTCCATCGAGGGCGCGCGCGGCATCCTCCTCAACATCTCGGGCGGTAGCGACCTCGGCTTGTTCGAGGTCAACGAGGCGGCCGAGATCATCCACGAGGTCGCCCACCCCGACGCCAACATCATCGCCGGCATGGTGATCGATGACGCCATGGGCGACGAGGTGCGCGTGACCGTCATCGCCGCCGGCTTCGACCGCTGGGACGAGGGGCGTGAGCGCCAGCGCGAGGAGCCGGCCCCTCGCCCGTCGGCCAGCCGGGGCCCGGTGCTGGGCCTTGGCGGTCGCCGGGAGCCTGAGCGGGAGCCCGAGCGCGGCCGCGACGACATCTTCGGTACGGCCGACGACGACCTCGGCCTCGGCACCGACGATGACGACGACTTCGACGTTCCCTCATTCCTGAAGTGAGCGCGGGCGGCGCCGCCCTCCTATCCCAACTGTCGCTGTCGTCGGCCCGCGTCGCGTTCACGGGACGGGCGGCGGGCGACATGGGCCATGGCGGCGACGCCGTACCCGAGGTGCGCGCCGACGTGGCGGCGCGCCGGCGGGCGGTCGTCGACGCGCCGTGGACGTGGCTCCACCAGGTCCACGGCGCTCGCGTCGTGCGCACCACCTCGCCCGGCGAGCACGCCGGCGTCAGGGCCGATGCCGCCGTTACCGCCCACCCCGGCTGCGCCCTTGCCGTCCTCTCCGCCGACTGTGCGCCGGTGGCCCTGGCCAGCGCCGAGGGCGTGGTCGGCGTGGCCCACGCCGGCTGGCGGGGTGCAGCGGCCGGCGTGATCGAGGCGACGGTGGCCGAGATGAAGGCGCAGGGAGCCTCCCGCATCGAGGCGGCCATCGGCCCGTGCATCCACGCCGGCTGTTACGAGTTCGGGGCCGCCGATCTCGACTTCGTTGCCGGCCGACTGGGCGACACCGTGCGGGCGACCACCACCGCCGGCCGAGCGGCGCTCGACCTGCCCGCCGCTGTCCGCGCCGCGCTACGGCGCGCCGGGCTCGACGACGGCCAGATCGTCGACACCGATGTCTGCACCGCCTGCTCGGCGGAGCACTTCTCCTGGCGTGCCCGCCACGAGAAGCAGCGCCAGGCGACGGTGGTATGGCGATGACGACCGATGTCGCCGACCGGCTGGCCGAGGTGCGTGCCCGCATCGAGGCGGCCGGCCGGGCGCAGGCCGAGATCACGATCGTGGCTGTCACCAAGGGCCTGGGGGTCGCCGCGGTCGAGGCCGCTGGCGCCGCGGGCATCGACGACCTCGGCGAGAACTACGCGCAGGAGCTGGGAGCGAAGGCCGCAGAGGCGGGCGCGCGCCCGGGCCGGCGCTGGCATTTCCTCGGCCGGGTGCAGCGCAACAAGGTGCGCGCCATCGCCGCGGCGGTGCACATGTGGCAGGGCGTCGACCGGGTGGCGGCGGGGGAGGAGATCGCCCGCCGGGCGCCCGGCGCAAAGGTGCTCGTGCAGGTCAATCTCGACGCCGACGGCGCGCCCGGCCAGGCCGCCCGCAACGGCTGCCCGCCCGACGGTGTCGCCGAGCTGGTGGAGCGCCTCGGTGCCCTCGGTCTCGACGTGCGCGGCCTCATGGCCGTCGCCCCGCCGGGGCCGCCGGAGCTGGCCCGCCCAGGCTTTCGGGCCGTGAGCGCGCTCGCCGACCGGCTTGGCCTCGTCGAGCGTTCAATGGGCATGACCGGCGACCTCGAGGTGGCGTTGGAAGAGGGCTCGACGATGGTGCGCGTCGGGCGTGGTTTGTTCGGGGCGCGGCCCGTCGCGCCAACGATGCGGCGATAGGCTCAAGAAGCCAAGGAGGCGACGCGGTATGGCATCAATCTGGCGACGGACCATGGTCTACCTGGGCTTGGTCGATGACGAGGAATACGAGGAGTACGAACCCTACGACGAGCCTATGGCGCCCGCGCCGGCCCACCCCCAGGCTGCGCCGACGCGCCGCAGCGCCCGGCCCGGCCCCGACCCGATGGATGGCGCCTACGACCCCGAGCCGTCGGGTGTACGCACGCTGCCCCGTGACGAGGGGTACGGCGGCGAGCCACGCGGCATGGAGCCGCGGGCGGCCGAACCCAGGAGCATCGGAGGCAGTGGCATGGGCAGTACCGGCGCCATGGGAAGCAGCGCGGTCACGGTCCAGCCGCGGCCGTCGGTGGTCCGGCCGTTCAGCCAGCCACAGGCCGCCAAGGTCCATATCACCGTGCCTGTAGGGTTCAACGACGCCCAAGAGATCGGAGACAAGCTGAAGGCCAACCAGCCCGTGATCGTGAACCTCCAGGGGATCGATCGCGACCTGTCACGGCGGCTCATCGACTTCTCGTCGGGGCTCACGTATGGCCTCGGTGGGGCCATGGACCGGGTGGCCGAGCAGGTCTTCCTGCTGACCCCGTCGAACGTCGAAGTGTCCGCCGAAGAGAAGCGTCGCCTGCAAGAGCGCGGCCTGTACCGCGCCTGACGTGGGCGAGATCATCTGCAGGCTCCTTCAGGCCTACCTCATCGTCATGTTCGCCCGCATCATCCTCTCCTGGTTCCCGGTCCAGCCCGGGTCCGGGATGGCGACGGTCTACGGGTTCCTCTACACCCTCACCGAGCCCGTCCTGGGGCCGGTCCGGCGGGTCATCCCGCCCCTGGGTGCCGGTGGGATGGGTATCGACCTGTCGCCGATCATCGTGTTCTTCGGCATCACGATTCTTCAGGGCGCGATCTGTTAGCTAGCGTGTGAGGGTGCCGGCGTAGGGCGGATGTCGTGTGTTCGCGCGCTTGTCTAGAGAGAGGGGATGGTGACGTGTTGGTGCTCGTGAGCTTCGTGCTCGTTCTGGCTGCGGCGGTGACGCTGGTCGTCGGGCTGTTGCAGTCGGGGTTGAACCTGATCTACCTCTCGATCGGCTGCAGCGTGCTCGCCGGCGTGGTGCTCGCGGTCGCCGTGCTGCGGGGCCGGCCCGAGCCGAAGGCGGCCGCCCCCGTGGGCCGGGCCTACAC
>JBPCLE010000144.1:0-3781 GCA_051003575.1 Acidimicrobiales bacterium
CGGCTTCAAGTTCGAGACCTACGCCATGTCGCGCATCCGGGGCTCCATCATCGACGAGCTGCGCTCGATCGACCGGGTACCCCGCTCGCTGCGGGCCAAGGCCCGGGCCGTGGAGAAGGTGTACACCAAGCTCGAGCACGAGCTGCTGCGCACCCCCACCGACGCCGAGGTGGCCGACGAGCTCGGCACCACCGAGGAGGAGCTCCAGAACGTCTTCACCCAGATCTCCTTCTTCGGCCTAGTGGCCCTGGAGGAAACGGTGTCGGTCGGCGCCGACCGCAGCGACTCGGTGACCCTGGGCGACACGATCCCCGACGCCGGCCTCGGCCCGGTCGGGGCCTTCGAGGTCGAGGAGACCAAGCAGATCCTCGCCCAGGCCCTCAACCGCCTGCCCGAGCGGGAGAAGATCGTCCTCACCCTCTACTACTACGAGGGCCTGACACTCGGCGAGATCGGCGGCATCCTCGGGATCACCGAGAGCCGGGTGTGCCAGATCCACACCAAGGCCGTCATCCAGCTGCGGTCGAAGCTGGGCGACCCGAGCGTGAGCAGCAACCGGTAATTTCCCAGCGCCTCTGGCGCTGTCTCACCCCTCGGGGTAGAGTTCTGCTCACGTCCGACTGAGCCCGCTGCATTGTGCCCCTAGGGGCACGACCGTAGCGAGCGGCCGGCGCCGCCTTCCCCCCAACGGTTCACCCGTCCCTGGGGGTTGTCATGCGCCGGTTGGCCTTTGTGCTGGCCACGCTCGTCGCGCTGGGCGCGACCCTGCCCGTCCGCGCCGGCGCCGCCCCGGCCGCCGTCACCTACCGGCCACCGGTCGACGCTCCGGTCGTCGATCCGTTCCGCCCCGCCGATCCCAACTGGGCTTCGGGCAACCGGGGCCTCGAGTACGCCACCGTGCCGGCCACGCTGGTGGCCGCGTCCGCCGCCGGAGAGGTGGTCTTCGCCGGCCCGGTGGCCGACGGCCTGCACGTCGTCATCCTCCATGACGACGGGTTGCGCACCAGCTACTCGTTCCTGCAGCTCGTCGCGGTCAAACGAGGCGACCGGGTGGCCCAGGGCGACACCGTCGGCACCACCCAGGCCCGGTTCCACTTCGGCGTCCGGGCCGGCGACGCCTACCTCGACCCAGCGCTCCTGTTCGGCGGCGGGCCGGTGGAGGTGCACCTCGTGCCCGACGAGGTGCGCCGGCCCCAGACCGAGGCCGAGGAGCGGGCCGGGCTCAAGCGGCTGCTCGGGGGCTGGGCAGAGCGGTTCCGGGCGGCCGGCGATGCGGCATGGACGTGGGCGCAGGTCACCGCCGTCGAAGCGGCCGTCGGCATGTACGACGAGCTCAGGGGCGCCGGCTACTACCTCCATGCTCAGCGCGCCAAGGTGCACCTCGATCGGTTCGCCTCGGCGGCCCGGGCGTGGTGGGATGGCCGGGCGGACTGCACGCCCGAGTCGGTGCCCCAGCCGAAGCTGGAGGAACGCCACATCCTGGTGCGGGTGGCCGGGCTCGGATCCACCTCAGATCACGGCGCCGTCTACGACATCGACGCCGAGGCCCTCGGCTACGCCGAGGCCGACGACTACCGCTTCTCCTACCTGGGTGGCGACGCCCGGGAGAACCCCTACGCGGCCACCGACACCACCAACGACCTCAGGGAGTCGGGCCGGCGGCTGCGCGACCTGCTGGCCCGGATCGAAGCGGAGCACCCAGGTGTGCCGATCGACATCGTCGCCCACTCCCAGGGTGGCCTGGTGGCCCGCAGCGCCCTCTCCGACGAGGCCGACCCCACCGACCCGCGCCTGCCGACGGTGAACTCCCTGGTCACGCTGGGATCGCCCCACCAGGGGGCGCCGGCGGCGACGGCGGCGACGATGCTCGACCACACCCTGGTGGGCGCCCTGCTGCTCGACGGCACCCACGCGGTGCTCCCCGACAACTTCGACCCCGGCGGGACATCGGTGGCCCAGATGGCGGAGCACTCGGTCTTCATGGAACGGCTCAACCGCCGGCCGCTTCCCGAGGGGGTCCACGTCACCTCGATCGGGGCGCGGGAGGACTACGTGGTCCCGGCCGGCGCCACCCTGCTGCCGGGGGCCGATAACGTCACCGTGTCGGCGCCGGGCCATATCGATGACCACGGCAAACTGCCCGCATCGCCCCAGGCCCAACGCGAGATCGCCCTCGCCATCGCCGGCCGCAAGCCGACGTGCCAAGGCTTTGCCGACGCCATGGCCGACGCCGCGGTGTCCGGGTTCATCTCCTTCGTCGAGACCCGCGCCGGCGCAGGGGCGTGGTCCGCGGCGCGCGCGCTCGACAAGGGCGCCCGGAAGGAAGTTCTCAAACGGATCCCTATCCCTGGGAGGAAGAAATGACTCGTTCCGTTAGCCTGGTTCGCATCCTCTGCGTCCTGGCCCTGCTCCTCGGCGTCGGGTGCCGGTCCGGCGCCGGCGGCGGCACATCACCGGCTGCTCCCACGCCGCCGGGGGGCGAGGCCGGCGGCGACGCCACGCCCGTCAACGACGGGTGGGTGTGGACCGCCCCGCCGCCCGCCTGGGTGGGCATGCCCGCGGCCGACGACCGCCAGGTCGCCTTCTCCTACGGCCACCAGCACCTGGTGCTGCTCGACGGCCAGGGCCGGCGCCAGTGGGAGGCCAGTCGCCTGGGCCTGCGCGACGTCGCGCCCCGACTCGGCGCCGATGTGGTGCTGGCCGCGACCGACGACGGCCTTGCCGCCTACCGCCGGGCCACCGGCGAGCCGCTGTGGGACACCCCCCTCCAGGGCCGGGCCAACACGCCGGTCGTCTCCGGCCGGCTGGCGGTCACCACGACCTGGGAGGGCGACGCGGTGGCGGTCGACATCGCCGACGGCACGGTGGCCTGGAGGGTGGCGCTCCCCGGCCCCTCGCTCGGGCCGCCCGCCACCGACGGCTCGACCGTGGTCGTGTCGTGGGACCGGGCCGATCGCCGCAGCGGCGGGGCCGTGGCCATCGACGCCGCCACCGGCCGACAGCGGTGGTCGGTCCCCCTCCCCGGTGCGGGGATCAGCGCGCCGGCGGTCACCGCCGGCGGCCTGGCCGTGGTCGTGGCCGGCGACCTGGCCGCCCACGGGCTGGCGATGGCCACGGGCGAGACCAGATGGCGCACCTCGTTGGAGGGTGCCGGCTCGCCGGAGGTGCCGCCGCTCGCCGTCGACGCCCGCTCGGTGCTGGTCGCCAACCGCCTCGGCGGCCTCGACCTGCTCGACGCCGGCACCGGCCGGCGGACCTGGCAGGTGGCCACCGACGGCGCCGCGGTCCGGGGCGGCCCCACCCTGGGGCCGTCGGGGAGCTACGCGTTCCCCCTCGACGACGGGCGCCTCCTTCTCGCCGGTCCCGACCGGGCCACCGAGCTGTTGCGACCCCCGGCGGGGCGGGTGAGCGGGGTGGCCACCGGGCCCGCCGGCTGGCTGGTGGTGTCGCAGCGGGAGGCGCCGGTGAACACGGTCGAGGCCGGGCCGATGTGGTGAGCGTTCCGTTACCCGCCGACGTCGGGCGTGCTCGGTCGGCCGGCCCGGCCCGGCCCGGCCCGGCCGAACGGAGAGTGTCAGCCGGGAAACTGGAGGCCCCCCATCCGGTCGCGCTTGATCCCGTACACCCCGCCTGCGGATGCCATGGTCACGAATGCGTCCCACAGCCCGGCGGCGGCGGGCCCCGCCGGCGCATGGGACAGCACGAGGCCGAAAAAGGCCGGGCCGGGGGCGGAGCCCAGGGCGATGGTGGGGGAGGCGGCGGTCTGGCCGCACCGCTCGGA
>JBPCLE010000145.1:0-5882 GCA_051003575.1 Acidimicrobiales bacterium
TCATGTCCTCGGCGGGGGCCATGGTTGGTGCCGCCCGTCGGGTGGTGCCGCTGACCGACAGCGCCCACCACCTGCCGGCGCCGGCGCCGACCTCCGCTGGCCGCGACGTGTTCGCGCCGGCCGCCGCCCACCTCTGCACCGGCGTCGACCTGGCCGAGATGGGCGAGCGCATCGACCCGATCACCCTCCTGCCGGGCATCATCCCGTTGTCGCGCGAGGAGGACGGGGCCGTCACCTGCGAGGTCCTCTGGGTCGACCGTTTCGGGAACATCCAGCTCAACATCGGCCCCGACGACCTTTTGCTCATGGACGATCCGCTCGTGCTGGTCTCGGGCGACTCCACCCGCAAGGCGGTGCGGGCCCGCAGCTACTCGCACCTGCGCTCCGGCCAGATCGGCCTGGTGACCGACTCCTACGGGCTGGTGTCGATCGCTCTCGACCGCCGCTCCGCCTCCGAGGAGCTGCGTATCGGCAGCGGCGACTCGGTGACGATCAAGGCCGCCGAGTGAGGCCCTCCATCGCCATCCTCCTGGCCGCGCTCCTGGTCCTGATCCTCGGCGCCTCGATCATCCAGTTCCTGCTCCTCGCCCGCTGACCCGCCGGCGGTGAACACGAGGTCGCCGACCGCTGGCGCCGGCTGCGTCAGGACCCGGCGCGTCAGAACAGCGAGGCGCAGAGGCGGTTGATCTCGCGTTCGAGCGAGGACAGGCCGTCGACCTTGCCGATGCACAGGGAGATCCCGGCCTCGGCCGCCGCCCGTTCCAGGGGCTCGTCGATGTAGGCGGTGTAGAGGATCATCACCTGGTCGGGCCGGCGCTGGCGGATGCCGCGGGCGGTGGCCAGGCCGTCCATACCGGGCATCTTGTAGTCGATCACCACGATGTCGGGGTCGGCGGCCACCACCGCCTCGAGCGCGGCCGGCCCGCTGGCCACGTCGCCCACCACCTCGTAGCCGTCGAGCGCGAGCATAGAGGTGAGCATGCGGCGCACATGGTCGGTGTCGTCGACCACCATCACCCGGATCGTGCGGGACACGACAGGTGATCGTACCCGCTTGGTCCTCATGTCCCGTCCTCCCCAGTGCCGTCGATGGTTCGCTGGCCAAAGGATCGGCGCCGGGCCCGAAGAACTTGAGGGACCGGTACGATCGGGGTGCTGGCAGAGGACGGCGCTTGTGAACAATCGCACGAAGTCACCTACACTTCGGGCAATGCAGGACCCGAACAGGGACGAAGGTCCCCCCTCGCCCGCCCGGGGGAGAGCGGCCTGGGGGCCACCGGCCGCCAACGGGACCAACGGCGCCGGCGGGCGTTCGTCGCCGGCCGGCGCCGTCCTGCCCACCGCCGGCATGGCCGCGTCGGGCCGCAACCCGCGGCGCATCCCCGAAGCCACCGTCGCCCGGCTGCCGGTCTACCTGCGCAGCCTCCTCGAGGTGGCCGACGCCCACACCGTCACCGTCTCCTCCGAGCGCCTGGCCGAGATGGCCGGCGTCAACGCGGCCAAGGTCCGCAAGGATCTCTCCTACCTCGGCTCCTACGGCACGCGAGGCGTGGGCTACGACGTGCAGTTCCTGCTGGTCCAGATCAACCGGGTGCTCGGCCTCACCCAGGACTGGCCGGTCGTCATCGTGGGCATCGGCAACCTCGGCCACGCCCTGGCCAACTACAAGGGCTTCGGCGCCCGGGGCTTCCGCATCGCCGCCCTGGTCGACGCCGACGCGTCGAAGGTGGGGGAGATCGTGGCCGACCTGCCGGTGCGTCACCTCGGCGACCTGCCGGCGATCGCGGCCCACGAACAGATCGCCATCGGCATCGTGGCCACGCCGGCCGCCTCCGCCCAGGAGGTGGCCGACCTGCTGGTGGCCGCCGGCGTCACGTCGATCCTCAACTTCGCCCCCGCGGTGATCTCGGTCCCGCGGGGGGTCTCGCTGCGCAAGGTCGACCTGTCGATCGAGCTGCAAACCCGGCCCCTCTACCAGCAGCTCCGCGAGGTGGCTCCCCGCGTGGCCGAGGCCCAGTAGGGCGATGCAGTACCCGGTGAACCTCGTGCTCGACGGTCGTCGCTGCCTGGTGGTCGGGGGCGGCACGGTGGCCCTGCGCAAGGTGGAGGGCCTGCTGGCCTGCGGGGGGCGGGTGACGGTGGTGGCTACCCGGGTGGCGCCGGACCTGCGGGCGCTTGAGGGCGTCGTGGTCGAGGAGCGCCCGTGGCGGGCCGCCGACATCGACGGGATGTGGCTGGTGATCGCGGCCACCGACGACCCCGCCGTCAACCGGGCGGTCTTCGACGCCGGCCAGGCGGCCGGCGTCTGGGTGAACGGCGCCGACGACCCGGCGAACTGCTCGTTCACCCTGCCGTCGGTGGTCCGCAGGGGCGACCTCCAGGTCACCGTCTCCACCGGCGGGCGCAGCCCGGCGCTCGCCACCTGGCTGCGCCGGCGGCTCGAGGGCGAGATCGGGCCCGAGTACGCGGTGCTGCTCGACCTGCTCGCCGCCGAGCGGGCCGGGCTGAAGGCGGCCGGCGTGCCCACCGAGGGCCTCGACTGGCGCGCCGCGCTCGACTCCGACATGCTCGATCTCATCCGCACCGGTGACCTGGCCCACGCCCGAGAGCGTCTGCAGACGTGTCTGTCGTCGTCGTCGGGCTGAGCCACCGCACCGCCCCGCTCGAGCTCCTCGAGCGGATGGCGATGCGCGACGAGCGCCTCCCCAAGGCGCTGAGCGACCTGATGGCGCGCGACTTCCTCAGCGAGGCCGTGGTCCTGTCGACCTGCCACCGGGTCGAGGTGTACGTGGTGGCCGAGCGCTTCCACGGCGCCATGGCCGACGTCCGCCACTTCCTCTCCGAGCTGTCGTTCGTGCCTCCGGAGGACTTCTCCGACCACCTCTACATCCACTACGACGATGCGGCCGCCGCCCACCTGTTCAGCGTGACCGCCGGCCTCGACTCCGTGGTCGTGGGCGAGACCCAGATCCTCGGCCAGGTCCGCGACGCCTGGGGACGGGCGCACCAGGAGGAGGCCGCCGGCGCCCGGCTGTCGCTGCTGTTCCGCCAGGCGCTCGAGGTGGGCAAGCGGGCCCGGACCGAGACCGCCATCGCCCGGGGCATCACGTCGCTGTCCCAGGCCGCGGTGGCCATGGCCGCCGACCGGTTGTCGGGCCTGGAGGGGCGCGACGTGGTGGTGCTGGGCGCCGGCGAGATGGGCTCCGGGCTGGTCGACGAGGTCGCCGACGCCGCGGTGCCAGGGAGTCGGGTCACCGTGGCCAACCGCACGTGGGCCCGGGCGGAGCAGCTCGCCGAGCGGGCCGGGGGCCGGGCTGTCGCCCTCGACGGGCTGGCCCACGCCCTGGAGGGCGCCGACCTGTTGCTCACCAGCACGGGCTCGACGCAGGTGGTGCTCGGGCCCGACGAGCTGTCCCCGGTGCTGGCGGCCCGGCCGGTCCGGCCGCTGCTGATCGTCGACCTGGGCATGCCGCGCGACATCGACCCCGCCGTCGCCGGCCTGCCGGGGGTGAGCCTGCTGGGCATGGCCGACGTCGAGCGTTTCGTGGCCGCCAGCCTCGACGAGCGGGGCAAGGAGGTCGGGCCGGTGCGGGTCATGGTGGCCGAGGAGGTCGAGCGCTGGGTCGAGGCCACCACCGCCCGCCATGCCACCCCCACCGTCTCCGCCCTCCACCAGCGGGCCGAGAAGCTGCGCACCGCCGAGCTCGACCGTTACCGCAACCGGCTCGCCGGCCTCGAACCGCGCCAGCGCGATGCCGTCGAGGCCCTCACCCGCAGCCTGCTGGCCAAGCTGCTCCACGACCCCACCGTCCGCCTGAAGGACGCGGCCGGGTCGCCCAAGGGCGAGCGCCTGGCCGGCGCCCTCACCGAGCTGTTCGACCTTTAACGGCCACGGGCACCCGGGTGCTTCGCACTGTGCCCGCCCCCGCCGGCAGGGCCTAGCGTGGCGGCCGTGCGCACGCTGAGGGCCGCCACGCGCGGGAGCCGGCTGGCGCGCCTGCAGACCGATCTCGTCATCGAGCTGTTGGGGGCCGACGCCGAGCCGGTGGTGGTCGACACCGTCGGCGACCAGCGGACCGACCTGCCCATCTGGGAGTTGGGAGGAAGGGGCGTGTTCGTGAAGGAGGTGCAGGCCGCGGTGCTCGACGGCCGGGCCGACTTCGCCGTCCACTCGGCCAAGGACCTGCCCTCCTCCACCCCCGACGGGCTGGTCATCGCCGCCGTGCCCCGCCGCGCCGACGCCCGCGACGCCCTGGTCGGGCGGCGCCTCGATGCACTGGCGCCGGGCGCCCGGGTGGGCACCGGGTCGGTGCGCCGGCGGGCCCAGCTCGCCTGGCTGCGTCCGGACCTGACCTTCGCCGGCCTGCGCGGGAACATGGAGACCCGCCTGTCCAAGGCCGGCGGGTTCGCCGCCATCGTGGTCGCCGCCGCGGCCCTCGACCGCCTGGGCCGCGCGTCCGAGGTCACCGAGGTGTTGCCTCCGGGCGTGATGGTGCCCCAGGTAGGCCAAGGCGCCCTCGCTGTGGAGTGCCGGGCCGGCGACCATGCCACGCTCGCCGCGCTGGCGGCGATCGAGCACGGGCCGTCGCGGCGCGCCGTCGACGCCGAGCGGGCCTGGCTGCGGGAGGTCGGCGGGGGCTGCGACCTGCCGGTGGGAGCACACGCCACCGTGTCGGCGGAGACGGGCGAGATCACCCTGCTGGCCATGATCGGGACGCCCGACGGGCGCATCGTGCTGCGCGACACCGACTCGGGCCACGACCCCGAGGAGCTCGGCCGCCGGCTGGCCCTCCGCCTGCTCGACGACGCCGGCGGCTCCACGCTTCTCGCCGACCTCCGGTGACCGTCTACCTGGTGGGGGCGGGCCCCGGCGACCCCGGCCTGCTCACGTGCCGGGGCGCCGAGCTGCTGGCGCGCGCCGACGTGGTGGTCCACGACCGGCTGGCGGAGATCTCCCTGCTCGACCTGGCGCCGGCCGTCGCCGAACGGTTCGACGTGGGGAAGTCGCCCGGCGCACCGGTGGCCCAGGAGGAGATCAACGCGCTCCTGGTGGCGCGGGGGCGGCAAGGCCAGAGCGTCGTGCGGCTCAAGGGCGGCGACCCGTTCGTGTTCGGGCGCGGCGGCGAGGAGGCCCAGGCCCTGGCCGAGGCCAGCGTGGCCTTCGAGGTCGTCCCCGGCATCTCGGCCGCGGTGGCCGCGCCGGCCTACGCCGGCATCCCCGTCACCCACCGGGCACTCTCGACGTCGTTCACGGTGGTCACCGGCCACAGCCGCCACGCGGTGGACAACGACGTCGACTGGGACGCCCTGGCCCGCGCCGCGGACACGATCGTCGTGCTCATGGGCGTGGCCCACCGGGCCGAGATCGCGGCCCGGCTCCAGGCCGGCGGCCTGCCGGCGTCGACCCCCGTGGCCGCGATCCGCTGGGGTACCCGGCCCGGTCAGCGCACGGTGCGCACCACGCTGGGCGAGCTGGCCGGCGTGAGCCTGGAGCCGCCGGTGACGATCGTCATCGGCAAGGTGGCCGGGCTCGACCTGCGGTGGTTCGAGGGCCCGAGCGGGGTCGTCGGGCGCCCGCTCTTCGGCCGGCGGGTGGTGGTCACCCGGGCCGGGGCCCAGACGTCGAGCCTGGTGGCCAAGCTGCGGGCCCTGGGGGCCGAGACCGTCGAGCTGGCCACCATCGAGATCGCGGAGCCGGCCGGCGCCGGCCTGCGGGGCGTCATGCCGGCGCGCTACGACTGGGTGGCGTTCACGTCGGCCAACGCGGTGGAGCGGGTCTTCGCCGGCCTGCGCGACGCCCGGGCGTTCGGCGCCGCGCTGGTAGCCGCGGTCGGGCCGGGCACGGCCGCGGCGCTGGCGGCCCGAGGCGTGGTGGCCGACCT
>JBPCLE010000146.1:0-5324 GCA_051003575.1 Acidimicrobiales bacterium
CGCATAATCGCGCGGCAAGATCTTGCTGAAGCGGGAAAGGGAGATGGACCAGTCCGCCAGCAACCGGTCCGCGACCGCCGACTCCGTCTCCTCGAAGTGCTTACGCACCAGAGTCTCGACCAGGGCCTCGTCGTCGGCGTCGAGCGGAACCAGATCCACCATGCCGCGGTTCAGTCGTCCCTCGTCCAGATCCAGCACGAACGCCGTCCCGCCGGACATCCCTGCCGCCACGTTGCGTCCGGTCGCACCGAGGACGACCACGGTGCCCCCGGTCATGTATTCACAGCCGTGGTCGCCAAGACCCTCGACCACTGCGGTCGCACCGGAATTGCGGACACAGAAGCGTTCGCCGACCTGGCCGCGGATGTAGATCTCGCCCGAGGTGGCGCCGTAGCCGATCACGTTGCCGGCGATGATGTGGTCCTCGGCAACGAAGCCGGCCTGCCGGTTGGGCCGAATGATCAGCCGTCCGCCGGAGAGCCCCTTACCGAGATAGTCGTTGGTGTCACCTTCCAGCCGCAAGGTGATACCGGCCGGGACGAAGGCGCCGAAGCTCTGTCCGGCCGAGCCGGTGAAGCGCACGACGGCCGTGCCCCGCGGGGGTCGCTCGCCGTACTCCAGGGCGATGGCGCCCCCGAGCGCGGCGCCGATGGCCCGGTCGCCGGTGGTGATGGGGTAGTCGAGTTCGATGTCGGCGCCGTCCCACACCGCCCGGAAGGCATCGGCCGAGAGCCGGTCGCCGAGAGCGGAGCGGGGCTTTTGGATCGGGTCGGTGGCCACGAAGCGGCGAGGCGCGGCGGCGTCAGCCGGGGGGGCGAGCAGCGGGGACAGGTCGACGGCGTCGGCGCGGGCGTCGCCGGTGACCCGCTGGCGCAGGCACTCCACCCGGCCGATGGCGTCGTCGAGGCAGCGGAACCCGAGTGAGGCCAGGAGGTGGCGCACCTCGTCGGCGACGTAGAGGAAGTAGGCGGCCACCCCCTCGGGCGTCCCGGTGAAGTTGGCCCGCAGGTTGGGGCGCTGAGTGGCGATGCCGGGCTTGCAGGTGTCGCGGTGGCAGGCCCGCAGCATGATGCAGCCCTCGGCGATCATGGCGGCGGTCCCGAAGGAGAACTCGTCGGCGCCGAGCAGGGCCGCCAGCAGGACCTGGCGGCCGGTCATGAAGCCGCCGTCGACCCGGAGGCGGGCCCGGGCGCGCAGGTGGTTCTCGATCAGTGCGCCCTGGGTGTCGGCCAGGCCGAGCTCCCAGGGCATGCCGGCGTGCTTGATCGACGACAGGGGCGAGGCGCCCGTGCCGCCGGTGGCCCCGCTGACGTGGACCACGTCGGCCAGGGCCTTGACCACGCCGGCGGCGACGGTCCCCACCCCGTCCTCGGCCACCAGCTTCACCGACACGTCGGCCCCGTTCACCTGCTTGAGGTCGTAGATGAGCTGCGCCAGGTCCTCGATGGAGTAGATGTCGTGGTGGGGCGGTGGCGAGATCAGCGTCACGCTGGGTTGGGTGTGGCGCAGGCGGGCGATCTCCTCGGACACCTTGTGGCCGGGGAGCTGGCCGCCCTCGCCCGGCTTGGAGCCCTGGGCGATCTTGATCTGGAGCTCGTCGGCGTGGGCGGCGTACTCGGGCGTGACCCCGAAGCGGCCTGAGGCGATCTGTTTGATGCGGGAGTTCTTGTCGCCCTTGGTCAGGCCGCGGGTGCGGAACCGGGAGGTGTCCTCGCCCCCCTCGCCGCAGTTGGACCGGGCGCCGAGGAGGTTCATGGCCTCGGCCAGGGTCTCGTGCGCCTCTCTCGACAGCGAGCCGTGCGACATGGCCCCGGTGGAGAACCGGGTGACGATGGTCGTGGCCGGCTCCACCTCGTCGAGGGGCACGGGGGTGCCGGTGGGGACCAGCTCGAGGAGGTCGTGCAACTCGGTGGCCGGGCGTTCGTTGACCAGGGCGGCGAAGCGCTCGTACAAGTCGTAGGACCCGCCCTTGAGTGCCCGCTGGAGCAGGTGGGCGGCGGCCATGTCATCGGTCACCTTCGCCAATGACAGGTCGGTGAGGGCGTCGACCACGTCCTTGCCCTTGCCGTGGTACTCGCCCCCCTTGCGCACCCGGTAGTACCCCGGCGACTCGAGGGTGACGGCGGTGCCGGCCGCCGGTGGCCAGGCGTCGGCGTGGCGGGCGAGAACGTCCTCCCCCAGCGCGTCCCAGCCGATGCCGCCCACCGTCGAGGTGGTGCCGGTGAAGCAGACGTCGACCACCTCGGCGCCGAGGCCGATGACCTCGAAGATCTGGGCGCCTCGGTAGGAGTCGACGGTGGAGATGCCCATCTTGGAGAGGATCTTGAGCGTCCCTTCCTCGATGGCCGACTCGAACCGGTCCTGGGCCTCGGGGCTCACGGCGTCGGCGCTGTCGTCGGCGTCGGCTTCGGCGGCGACGGTCTGCAGGGCCAGGCGGGGGCAGATGGCGTCGGCGCCGTAGCCGAGCAGGGCGGCGATCTCGTGGGTGTCGCGGGCGCTGTCGCTCACCACCACCAGGCTGGTCAGCGAGCGCAGACGGCGGTCGATCAGGCGGTGGTGGACCGCCCCGCACGCCAGCAACGACGGGATCGGGGCCCGGGTGGCGGAGATGTCGGCGTGGTCGAGCACGACGATGTCGGCGCCGTCGGTCACCAGCGCCTCGGCCTCGTCGCACAGCCGCTCGATGCCCTCGCGCAACCCGCCGGGGCCGGCGGCCGCCTCGAAGGTGGCATCGAGGGGCACGGTGGTGAGCGGGAAGCGCTCACGGTCGTACAGGGCGAGGACACCCGAGGGGAACAAGAAGAACGAGCGCAACGTCACCAGCCGGGCGGCGGCGGCGGTCTCGGCGAGGATGGGCTGGCGTGGGCCGATGAGGGTGCGCAGGCTCATCACCCGGCGTTCGCGCACCGGGTCGATGGGGGGGTTGGTGACCTGGGCGAAGCGCTGGCGGAGGTAGTGGTGGACGGGCCGGGGGCGGCCGGCGAGCTGGGGGAGCGGTGAGTCGTCGCCCATGGCGAAGGTGGGCTCGTGGGCGTCGCCGGCCATGGGCTTGAGCACCATGGCCAGCTCCTCTTTGGTATAGCCGTGCGCCACTTGGCGGCGCTGCAGCTCCTCGGCGGCGGGAGGGACCTGGACCGGTTCGCCCTGCGAGAGCTCGAGGAGGCCGTCGGCGGTCCAGCGGGCGTAGGGCCCGGCGGCGATGCGCGCCTTGCACTCGGCGTCGTGCGACACGCCCTGGCCGGGGTCGACGAACAGCATCTGGCCGGGACCGAGACGGCCCCGCTTCACCATGCCGTGGCCCCGGGTGTCGACGGCACCGGCCTCCGAGCAGCACACCACCAGACCGTCGTCGCACACCGCCCAGCGCAGAGGGCGCAGGCCGTTGCGGTCGAGGGAGGCGCCCACGCCGAGCCCGTCGCTGAACACCACGCCGGCGGGGCCGTCCCACGGCTCCATCAGGGAGGCGTGGTAGCGGTAGAAGCCCCGTAGCTCGGGGTCGAGGTCGCGGGCGTTCTCCCACGCCTCGGGGATCAGCATGGCCATGGAGTGGCGGATGTCGCGCCCACCTCGCACCAGCAGCTCCACCGCCGAGTCGAGCTTGCCGGAGTCGGAGTCGTCGGGGTCGAGGATTGGGCGGAACAGCTCCTCGGGCCCGAGCCCGGCCGCCTCGGTGCCGAGCACGGCCCGGGCCGCCATCCGCTGCTCGTTGCCCTGGATGGCGTTGATCTCACCGTTGTGGCACAACATGCGGAAGGGCTGGGCCCGCTCCCAGCTCGGGGCGGTGTTGGTGGAGAAGCGCTGGTGGAACACGGCGAAGGGGGCGGCGAAGCGCTCGTCGGCGAGGTCGGGGTAGAACCCGGCGAGGGCGTCGGCCGCGGCCAGGCCCTTGTAGACGATGGTGCGGTACGAGCACGAGACCACGTAGACGCCGGCGGCGGTGCCGGCGATGCGGCGGCGGAACCGGTAGGCCTGGCGCTCGGCGGCGTCGGTCGCGCTGGAGCCGGCGCTGTCGCCCCGGGCACCGCCGGCGTCGCGGAAGATCACCTGCAGCATCGCCGGCCGGCTGGCCCGGGCCTGGTCGCCGACATGGGCGTCGTCGCTCGGGGGCACCCGCCAGTCGACGAGCTCGATGCCCTCGGCGGCGGCGGCCGCCTCGATGGCGGGACGGGGGTCGGACCCCCGCACGAACAGGCTGGCGACCCCGTTGCCCTCGCCGAAGATGGCGGCGGGGATGGGCGTGAGCAGGCCGGAACCGTCGGCCGAGCGGGCATCGGCGCCCAGCGCCCCTCGATGCTTCACGCAGGCCAGCCCCCCGAGGGCGGCGGTCACGATCGATCGGGACGACCGGCCGGCGGCGTCCGCGACGAAGCCGATCCCACAGGCGTCAAGCTCGGGGCGCATCCGCCCACGCTACCGCAGCTACCACATCGGCCCCCAGCGCCGGTCCGGTGCCCCCGTGACGTTCTGGCGGCGTTTCCGTTGCGCTTTCCGCACCGTATTCACCGCCAGAAGCCGACGAGGGATGGCATAGGAGATTCGTTGTCATACCCTTTCATTAGTTTCGCTGTCCATGGACCGAGATCTCGACACGGCGATGTGCGACCTGGCCGAACGCCAGCACAGCGTGGTCTCACGCTGCCAGGCCCGGAACTTGGGGGCCGACCGCTGGGCGCTGCGGCGCCGGGTGGCTTCAGGCCGTTGGCAGTTGGCCACGCCGGAGGTTCTGCGATTGGCCGGCGTGGCGGGGAGCTTCACCCAGCGGTGCATGGTCGCCGTGCTCCACGCCGGCGAGGGTGCTGCGGTCTCGCACCTGGCGGCGGCGGCGCTGTGGGGCGTGCCCGGCTTTTCTGAGGAGCGGGTGGAGGTCAGCCGGCAGCGCGGCGCCGCCCGTCATCGATCCCTACCGGCCAGGCTGCACGAACCGCGTTACCTCCCTGAGCATCACTGCACGGTGCGCTACGGCGTCCCGGTCACCTCCGTGGCCCGCACCATGTTCGACCTGTCGGCTCGCTTGCATCCCCAGCGGACGGAGCGGGCGCTGGAGAACGCCCTCACTCGCAAGCTGGTGACGTTGAAGGCGCTGCACGCCGTGACCATCGAGCTGGTCGAGCACGGCCGCACCGGCAGCGCCCTCATGCGCCAGCTGCTGGCCGACCGGGGAGTGGGTTACATCCCGCCGGCCAGCGGCCTGGAGGCACGCTTCTTGGCCCTGCTCGCAGCGGCCGGCCTGGACCTGCCGGCCTGCCAGGTCGACCTGGGGGGCGAGAGCTGGATCGGCCGGGTGGACTTCTACTACTGCCACGTGCGCCTGATCATCGAGATCG
>JBPCLE010000147.1:0-8844 GCA_051003575.1 Acidimicrobiales bacterium
GGGGGGGGGGAAGGGGGGGTAAAAGGTAGGAGGGGGCGGGCTGGCAGGAGGGGCGCTGGGAGTGGTGCCGTAGCCCTCGACGTGGTAGGGCACCGACGTCACAACGGTGCCTTCGCGAAAGAGCAGCCGGGCCTTGAGGAGGAGTGCGCTCTGGTTGTGCAGCAGGTGCTCGTACCACCGGCCGACGACGAACTCGGGCACGACGACGGTGATGGTGTCGTTGTTCCATCGCTCGTCGAGTTCGTCGAGGTACCCGATCACCGGGCCGGTGAGCTCCCGGTACTTGGAGTGGACGATCTCGAGGTCGACGTTGATCCCGAACTCCTGCCACTGGCGCTCGATCTCCTGGCGGTCGTCGTCCTCGTGGGAGACGTAGAGGGCGACGAGGTGCTGCGGACGCAGCGACCGGGCGTAGCCCAGGGCCTGGATGACCCCCCGGTGGATGCGCCCGACGAGCACGACCACGGTGTGGTTGAAGGGTTGCGGCCGGACCTCTGACGGGGTGATCTCCAGGGCGGCGGACACCCGGGTGTAGTGGCGCTTGATGGCCGTGAAGAGGGCGATGATGGCCGGCACGACCACGATCGGCACCCAGGCGCCGCTGGCGAACTTGGTGATGGCCACGATCAGCAGGACGACGAAGGTGGCGGTCGCGCCCACCGCGCTGATGACCATGCCCAGCTTCCACCCCTGCTGCCGCTCGCGGCGATGGTGGACGACCATCCCCGTCTGGCTCAGGGTGAAGGAGGTGAAGACCCCGACCGCGTAGAGGGGGATCAGCGCGTTGGTGATGCCGCCGAAGGCGATGATCAGCGCCGACGCGGCCACGGCCAGGATGATGATGCCGTTGGAGAAGACGAGGCGGTCTCCCCGGTTGCCGAGGTAGCGGGGCAGGTAGCCGTCGCGGGCGATGATCGAGGACAGCCGGGGAAAGTCGGCGTACGCGGTGTTGGCGGCCAGGGTGAGGATGGCAACGGTGGACAGCTGCAGGATCACGTAGATCGGGCCGCCGCCGAAGATGGTGCGGCCGATCTGGGAGATCACTGTCTCCTCGTTGCTGGGGAACGGCTTGATGTGATGGGCCAGTACGGAGATGCCGAAGAACAGGCTGCCGAGGATGCCGGCCATGACCATCATGGTGGTGGCCGCGTTCTTCGAAGCAGGCTTGCGGAACGCCGGCACGCCGTCGGCGATGGCTTCCACGCCGGTCAACGCGACGGCGCCGGAGGAGAAGCCGCGCAGCAGGAGGAACAGGCCGAGCTGGCCGCCGGCCTGCATCTGGATCTCCGCGAGCTCTGGGTCGAACTCGATCTCGGTGATGGTGCCGAAATAGATCTTGTAGAGGCCGTAGAGG
This sequence comes from Acidimicrobiales bacterium, assembly GCA_051003575.1. Classification (GTDB taxonomy): domain Bacteria; phylum Actinomycetota; class Acidimicrobiia; order Acidimicrobiales; family AC-14; genus CADCTB01. The sequence goes on from JBPCLE010000147.1 coordinate 1,355, forward strand.
ACCATGCCGGCGACGGTGACGACGTAGAGGTAGGTCGGGAAGGCGAAGAGGGTGCCCGACTCCTTCATGCCCCGGAGGTTGGCCAGGGTGATGACGCCGATCAGGACGAGCCCGACGAGCACCCGGTGGTCGGCCCAGTCCCTGAACGCCGGCAGGGACACGATGGCCGCCACGCCGGCCGAGATGGACACGGCGACGGTGAGCACGTAGTCGACGAGGATCGAGGCGCCGGCGACGAGCGAGGGCACCTGGCCCAGGTTCTCCCGGCTGACGACGTAGGAGCTGCCGCCGTGGGGGTAGGCGTAGATCGTCTGGCGGTAGGAGAGCACGACGATGGTGAGGAGGCTGGCGACCACGATCGACAGGGGGACCAGCCGGGAGAGGCCGAGGGCCAGGCTGGACCCGCTCGCGGCGACGACGAAAAGGATCTCCTCGGTCGCGTAGGCCGTGGACGACAGGGCGTCGGATGAGAAGGTCGGGAGGGCGACGAGTTTTCGCAGGCGCTGGTGTTCGAGCTCGCTGGTGGCGATCGGCCTGCCGACCAGCAGCCGTTTGAGCGCGGAGTACACGACGCGCACCGTAATCGGTCCCCCTACCGCCAAATCCAACCGGTAATTTGTGCTCCGGGCGGCGCCGGTGTTGCATGGCGCGGTGCATGTCGTCGTGGTCGGATGCGGGCGCGTCGGGCGCGAGCTCGCTGCGTCGCTCGATCGCGAAGGCCACTCGGTGAGCGTGATGGACAAGGACCGCAACGCCTTCCACGAGCTACCCGATAGCTTCACCGGCCGGGCCGTCGTGGGGTTCGGCTTCGATCGGGAGCACCTGGAGCAGGCGGGCATCCGCGAGGCCGGTGCGCTCGCCGCGGTCACGAACGGCGACAACTCCAACATCCTCACCGCCCGCATCGCCCGGATGACCTACGACGTCCCCCACGTCGTCGCCCGCATCTACGACCCCCGCCGGGCTGTGATTTACCGCCAGCTCGGCATCGCCACCGTCGCTGCGGTGGCCTGGACCACCGACCAGGTCCTGCGCCGGCTGTTCCCCGAGAAGTCGGTCTCGGAGTGGACCGACGCCCCCGGCACCGTGAGCCTGGTGGAGCGCGCCCTGCCCGACGACTGGGCCGGGCGCAAGTTGACCGAGCTGGAGGAGCCCGGCCGGTTCCGGCTCGTCGCCCTCACCCGCGGCGGCCAGGCACGCCTGGGCGGCCCCGAGCTGGTGGGTCAGGAGGGCGACATCCTCCACGTCATGGTGCGCAGCGACGCCCAGCCCGAGATGGAGCAGCGAATGGCCTCAGGCCCCGAGACGGTCCGTTGAAGGCCGCGATCGCCGGCGCCGGCAACGTCGGCACCCACATCGCCAACGACCTCGCCGAGGCCGGCCACCAGGTCCTGCTGCTGGAGCAGGACCCCGACATCGCCGCCCGATTGCGAGTGGTCGAGGGCGTCTCGATTGTCGTGGCCGACGCGTGCGAGCCGTCGCTGCTCACCGAGGCCGGGCTGGAGACCTGTGACGTGATGGTGGCGGTCACCGGCGACGACGAGGACAACCTCGTCATCTCGCTGCTGGCCAAGCAGGTCTTCGCGGTCGCCAGGGTGGTCGCCCGGGTCAACCACCCCAACAATCAGTGGCTGTTCAACGAGACCTGGGGGGTGGACATCGCAGTGTCGACGCCCCACCTCCTCACCGCCCTGGTGGAGGAGGCGGTATCGGTCGGCTCGCTCGTGCGGCTGCTCCAGTTCGAGGACGCCCGCCTCGTGGAGGTGACGCTCGCCGCCGACTCGCCGGCGGCCAACCGGGCGATCATGGAGCTGGGCGTGCCCCGCGATGCCACGATCGTGGCGGTGATCCGCGAACGCCACGTCATCGTTCCCCGGGGCGAGACGGTGATGGCCGCCGGCGACGAGGTGCTGGTGCTGGTGACGCCAGAGTCCGAGAAGGTGGTGAAGACCCTCTTCGTGGGGGCGTCGGCCGGCGCTACAGGAGCTCGTAACGGGGGTTGAGCACCGTCAGGCGGCCGGCGGCGCCCTGCGGCGTGCCCCGGCCACTGAGGACCAGGCGCCTGCCCGGCGCGACCCCAGGGATGTTCCGCCGCCCGGTCCAGACGACCACCAGCGACCCGCTGCCGTCGTTCACCGTGGCCTCCAGCGAGGGGGTGCCGGCCCGGGGGACGATACGGATCGAGGAGATCTCCCCGGCCACCGTGACCTCCTGACGGGGTTGGGCGTCGCCGATGGGGGTGACGCCGGGGACGTCGCTGCAGAAGTGGCGGAGCCGCTCACGGTCGAGGTCGGCGTCGGAGGTGGTGAGCCGTTGGAGCAGCTTGCGGATGGGCACGGCTCGGCTGCTTCTAGGCGGGCCCGGAGCCGTTGATGCCTAGGTGCATCACCAGGTGGACCGACATGCCCTGCGCGGTGGGGCTGAAATCGACCTGGTCGACGAGGGCGCGGATCAGCGGGATGCCCAGGCCGTGCTCGAACTTCAGCCGGTCCGGGTCGGTGACGGGAGGGTGGTCGGGCAGCTCGGCGGGGTCGAAGCCCTGACCGTTGTCCTCGACGACGACCTCGATGGACGTGGTGCCGGCGTGGCAGCGGATGAGCACGCGCTCGGCGCTCCCGGCTGCGTCGTGAGCCTCGATGGCGTTGGTGCACGCCTCGGAGACGGCCAGCTTGAGGTCGTCGACTCGATCGTCGGCCAACGTGGCTTCCGCGGCCGCCAGGGCGGCGACCACCAGCCGGGCCAGGGCGACGAACTCGGCTCGAGCCGGGATCTCTAGCTCGATGACCTCTCCAGCCATCCCCCGGGCGGCCACGCCCTAGGTGGTCGGGGCGCCGCCGGAGCCACCGCCGACCGCTGCATCGACGGAGTCGTGGATCGAGAACACCTTCGTCAGGCCGGTGATCTCGAACACCTTCAGGATGCGGCTCTGGGTGCAGACCAGCAGGAGGTCGCCGTCGTGGCTGCGGAGGCGCTTGAGGCCGCCCACCAAGACGCCGAGGCCGGTGGAGTCGAGAAAGTCGACACCCTCCAGGTCGACGATGATCCGGTGCTTGCCTTCGCTCACCAGCTCGATGAGGCGCTCGCGGAAGCGTGGGGCGGTATAGACGTCGACCTCGCCGCGCACACTCAGCACGGCGAACCCGTCTCTTTCCTCGACGTCCAAGCCGAGATCCATGCAGTTCCTCCCAGGGGTTTGCTCTCGACCACGCTAGCAAGCGGCCGGGAGTACCTCGTCGAGGGCCCGATCGGCCCCCTGAGCGGGCGGTCGACCGGCACCGGCACCGGCACCGGCGCGTGGTGGCGGGTTGGCTCAGCGCGCCCCGGTCCGGGCCAGGGGCCGGCGGTTCGAGGAGACGACCTCGAACACCTCGATCTCGTCGGGCTCGGCGGCATTCGGCCCGGTGGTGGCGGGCTCGGCTCCGTCGGGCTCGACGAGGTTGGTCGGGGCCCACTCCTCGCCGCCGGCGTCGAGGTCGGCGTCGAGGTCGGCGTCGAACGAGTCGGCGGTCCAGTCGGCGGCCACGTCGTAGAGGGGCGGCGCGGCGGGGATGGGCAGTCGCAAGGGCGCCGGCGGCGCCGGCGCGGGGGCTGCCGGCGGCCTGGCGGCCTCCGCGGGTGCCGGCCTCGGCACCGGTGCCTCGACGATGGGCAGGTCGCCTGCGGGCTCGGCCTTGATCCGATGGCCGAGGACCCGCATGTGCATGGCGAGCAGCAAGAGCACCAGCCCGCCGGCGACCGGCACGAGCGGGCGCCCTGGGCTGATGCGGTTGATGACGGAGGTCGCCCAGCGGTCGTTGGGCAGGACGGCCTCGGCGGCGCCCTCCTCGAGGTCGTCGCCGGCCGGGCGGGCCCCGAACGGGAGCGTGCGGTTGAAGCCGGTGTCGGGCGGCTCGGGCACGGTGATCGTGGGCACCGGCGTGGGCTGGGACCGGGCCGACAGGAACCCGGAGAGGTCCACGCCGGCGGACGTGCCGGGCTTGGCCGTGGTGGTGGGGGCGAGGGAGGGGGTGGGCGCGCCCGGCTGCGGGGCGTCACTGCCCGCTGGGGTGGTGGGGGTGGCGGCGGTGGGCGGGGCGGGGACGGTGGCGGCCCGGGCGGTCGACGGGTCGGAGGGGATCTCGTCGCCGGATGCGGCGCCCCTGCGCACGGCGACGACCTGGTAGCTGTACTCGCCGCCGAGGAAGGCCGACGTGGTGGTGTCGGTGAAGGCCACCTTGGAGCCGCTGGCGGGGTGGGTGATCTTCCCACCCACCTGGAGGTATTTGGAGGCCCCGGGGTCCTTGCGGAAGAGGGCGTAGTAGAGCATGTCCGGCTCGGTGTTGCGGCTCCAGGAGAGCTCGGTGTTGCGGGCCTCGTTCACCTTGGGCGGGTCGAGCGTCGGCTTCGCCGCCGGCGCGGCCACGGTGAAGGACCGGGTGGCCTCGCCGGAGGGTCCCGGGGTGCCCACGATGGGCAGCGCCTGCGTGGCCGCGACCGTGACCTGGTAGCCGCCGTTGGCCCTGGGCGGGTTGGGCACTGTCCAGGAGAAGGCGCAGGGCGACTCCGAGCACGAAAAGGTCTTGCTCTCGGAGCCGAAGGTGACCTTCACGGTCTTCATCAGGTAAAGCGTGGTCGCCGCCGCCCTTCCGCTGACCGTCACCGAGGCGCTGTCCAGTGCCTGATCGGACCGCGGCGAGTCGATGGTGATCTCCGGCCCGCCCTCGGCCGCGCCGGCGGGGGATGCCGGCGTGGCGGTGAGCAGGGCGAACAGCAGGGCGGCGGCCGCTCCGGACCCCCGCCCGAGGCGCGCCATCAGGCGGCCTTCAGATCCTTGGTCCAGGTGGCCCGGACGATGAGCCGCTGGGCCGCCGACCCCTTGGGGTGGCAGGTGGTGAGGGTGAGGGAGCGCTCGGCCGTGGCGTCGATGACCCCCATGTCGGTGGGTTCGACCACCCAGGGATCGCGTGACACCTGGTAGACGCAGCCGCCGATGGGCGTGGTGAGCTCGATGGTGTCGCCCGGCTTAAGCTGGTCGAGGTTGCTGAACGGCCGCCCGTAGGTGGTGCGGTGGCCGGCGATCGACACGTTGCCCCCCTCGCAGGGGAGGGGAGTCTGGGGGTAGTGGCCGGCGCCGGCCCGGAGGGCGCTGGGCGTGATGCCCTCGACGACCACGGTGTCGAGGTCGAGGGCCGGGATCTTGATCCGGGTCAGGCTGTCGCCCGTCTCGATCCGGCGATCCTTGTACGCCTGCTGGAGCTCGGGGCTGGCGATCTGGTTGTCGAGCCGCTCCTGGATGCGGTCGGTCCACATATTGGTGGCGAAGGGGTACCCGACCAGGGCCACGCCCCCCAACACCAGCAGGACCGAGAGCCCGGAGAGCAGTCTTCGGGCCCAGGGCTTGGTGCGCAACAGGTCTACGAGCATGGGACTGCTGTCGTCATGACCACCGGGACCCTACCGGTTGACCGGGCGATTACTTGCCCACCCGCGCGTCGGTGCGCACGGGCTGGGCGGCGGTGACCCGCCGGCGGATGCCCAGGGCAAGGAACAGCAGGCCGGCGCCGGCGAGGGGCAGCCACGGGTCGTTGCCGGTCTTGGCCAGCGCCGGCACCACGGGCGTCACCTGCTGCTGCTGGCTGACGAGGCGGGTCTGGCCGCCGGCGCCGGTCTCGGCGTGGGCCAGCGCGATCCCGATGCCCCCGTTGAGGCCCTTCAGGAGCTGGATGCTGACGCCGTCGGCGTAGGAGGCTACGGAGCCGGTGGCGGGGTCGGTGACGGTGCGGCCGCCGCCCAGAGAGATGGTGCTTTCCAGCGGCGTGCCGGCGAGCAGGGTGAGGGGCTGGTTGAGCTGGATCGGGATGTCGGTGACGTCGGCGCCGAGCAGCGGCAGGCCGAGCCGGACCCGGGCGACTGCGGCGTCGAAGGTGGGCGTGCTCTTGGCCGTGGCCCGGTCGAACACCGAGACGGACTTGGCCTGGCCGACGATGATGGACAGGAGGGGGGCGCCCCCGAGGGTGAGGCCGGGCAGCAGGTCGATCTGGGCGCCGGCGGCGTTGGCGGTGGCGGTGACGGCGCCGGCGGTGGTGACCGCCGAGGCCGTGGACTCGCCCGCCTTGATGTCGAGGAGCTGGGTAGCCCGGGCGATGCCGTCGAGGAGGCCGTCGACCAGCGTCGAGACCGGGGCGACGGTGGATCCCGTGCCGAGGCCGAGGTTGCCGGCCAGGCCGCCGAGGAGCCCGCCGAGGACGGGCGTGAGGGTGGTGACCACGGTGCCGACGGTCTGGTCAAGCACGGGCGTGATGGCGGCGAGGAGCGACTGGAGCAGGTCGATGATCGGCTGGATCAGCGAGGTGCCCAGCAGGTCGACGCCGGCGACGGAGCCGGCGCCGTAGGCCGAGGGCGCACCGTTGTTGGTGTCGACCCGAGACTCGCCACAGGCCAGCTCGACCGTGATCAGGCTGGCGACAGGGAGGTTCAGGACACAGGCCTTGGGCGGCGCCGCGCTCTGGTTGGCCGCGTTCACCTCGCTGGTGCTGACCGTGCCCGAGACGAGGGCCACGCCGGCGCCCGATGCCTTGGCCGACGGGGTGCTGTCGATGAGGGCGCTCGACTGCCCGATCGTGACCCGCGTGCCGAACAGGTTGAGGTCGAGGCCGCGGGCGGCGGCGGTGGCGATGAAGCTCTCGGCCCGGGTCTCGACGGTCTGCGCCGACGCCGGCAGCGCCAGCACCGCGGTCATCATCGACCCCGAAAGTAGAACCGCCCCGATACGTCGCACCCTGCGCATGTCGTCTCCAACCCTCTTATTGCGTGATGTCCGCGCCGTCGCTGCTCGGCGGCCCGGACGTCACGTCGTCCCCGGTAAATGCTTCTCGCAAGTAGCTACCAGAGAAACGCGGTCTGGTCCAGAGATCCGACTGGTTTTTCTTGCTCTCCAGAGCCGGGCCATCACTGTGCGTGGTATTTTGCCGTGACGGCCTACCGTTCAACTCGCATCGTGGCCGACGCCCGCAAGGTGAGGTCTCCGAGCGCCGAGCCCAGCAGCGGCACGGCGGTGGGGGCCCGGTAGGTCACCTCGACGCGGACCCGGCTCCCGGCGGCGCCCCGACCGGAGGTGGTGACGCTGAGGCGCGACTCGGCGAGGGTGGAGCTGGCCAGGGCGGCCCGGCGTGGCGCGTCGGGCGCAGGGTCGACCGCGGCCTCCCTCGCCGCCTCGCGAGCGGCATGGACCACCAGGATCTGGTCGCGCACGAGGAGGCCGAGCTGGACGACCGCCAGCAGGAGCATGAGGACGAGGGGGAGGACGAGGGCCAGCTCCACCGAAGCCTGGCCCCCGTCCCCCCGCGCCCGTCTCACAGTACGACGCTCACTTCACCTTGCCGGTGATGGCGTTCATGACCGCGTCGAACAGCTTCCCGACGAGGTCGGACTTGGTGGCCCAGGCCACGATGAGCAGGGCGATGGCTGCCGCGCCCAGCAGGACCAGGGCGTACTCCGCCGAGGCCTGGCCC
>JBPCLE010000148.1:0-6476 GCA_051003575.1 Acidimicrobiales bacterium
GCTCTCCGTCCCCCTGGAGGTCAACCTGTCCTGGGGCGCCAGCTGGGCGGACGCCAAATCCTGACCCCCTGATAGGATCGGCCCGCGGTGAGCTGCGACCGTCGCGCCCGCCGACCTCCCGTCCGGAAAGAAGGCCAACCTACCCATGTCCGACACGACCGCTTCACCCGAGCCTGAAACCGCCCCCATCGCCGCTGGCGAGCCCGGCACGTTCAACGAGGCCGGCGAATACACCTTCCGGAGCGTGGTCGACGACGACCTGGGCGGGATGTCGTTCGAGGAGGCGATCGACGGCACCATCGTCAACTTCGACGACGGCGACATCGTCACCGGCACGGTGGTCAAGGTCGACAAGGACGAGGTCCTCCTCGACATCGGGTTCAAGTCCGAGGGCGTGATCCCGGCGCGGGAGCTGTCGATCCGCCACGACGTCGACCCGCACGAGATCGTCGAGATGGGTGAGGAGATCGAGGCCCTGGTCCTCCAGAAGGAGGACAAGGAGGGCCGGCTGATCCTGTCGAAGAAGCGGGCCCAGTACGAGCGGGCCTGGGGCACGATCGAGCGGGTCAAGGAGGCCAACGGCGTCGTCTCCGGACCGGTCATCGAGGTGGTCAAGGGCGGCCTCATCCTCGACATCGGCCTGCGCGGCTTCCTTCCCGCATCCCTGGTGGAGCTTCGCCGGGTCCGCGACCTCCAGCCCTACGTCGGCCGGAGCCTGGAGGCCAAGATCATCGAGCTCGACAAGCACCGCAACAACGTGGTGCTGTCCCGCCGGGCGTGGCTGGAGGAGACCCAGAAGGAGCAGCGGGAGGACTTCCTCGAGAACCTCAAGCCGGGCGAGGTCCGCAAGGGCACCGTGTCCTCGGTGGTCAACTTCGGTGCCTTCGTCGACCTCGGTGGCATGGACGGCCTCGTCCACGTCTCCGAGCTCTCCTGGAAGCACGTCGACCACCCGGGGTCAGTGGTCCAGGTCGGCGACGAGATCGAGGTCCAGGTGCTCGAGGTCGACCTCGACCGGGAGCGCATCAGCCTGTCGCTGAAGGCCACCCAGCAGGACCCCTGGCAGGAGTTCGCCAACAACCACCGGGTCGGCGAGCTGGTCTACGGCCGGGTCACCAAGCTCGTACCGTTCGGCGCATTCGTGCAGGTGGGCGAGGGCATCGAGGGCCTGGTCCACATCTCGGAGATGGCGGCCCACCACGTCGACCTCCCCGAGCAGGTCGTCACCCCCGGAGAGGAGCTGTGGGTCAAGATCATCGACCTCGACCTCCAGCGCCGGCGGATCAGCCTTTCCATCAAGCAGGCCGCCGAGGGCGGCGTCGTGGCCGCCGAGTACCAGGAGGCCTTCGGCGAGCATGCCTACGACGACCAGGGCAACTACATCGGCGACTATGCCAACGGGGACTTCGGGCCAAACGTCGAGTTCACGCCCGAGACCGAGGCGCAGGCCGCGTGGGCGGAGTATGCCGCCGGGTTGGGCGGGCCAGCCGCCGCACCGGCTGAGGCCGGAGCTCCGGCCGACGCCGCGGCTCCGGCCGAGGCGGATGCCGTGGATGCCGTCCCGGGCCAGAGCGGTGACGGTGGCGAGGTGCCGGCTGCCGGCTAGGCCGGGTCGTACGAACAGGTGTCACCGCCTCCGTGCGAGGCGGTGACATGTCCAAGCTGAGGCAGTTCATCAAGGCTCCCAGCATGGAGTCGCTGTTCATGGCGGCCTTGGTGCTCTTCGGGTTCCGGCTCGGAGCTCGACCCCTCAGCGATAATTCCATGTTCACCCATCTCCGGACGGGGATCGACATGGCCAGGACCGGGGCGATCCCGCGGGCCGATCCGTACTCCTTCACGGCAGCTGGGGAGCGATGGGTCGTTCAGAGCTGGCTGCCGGAATGGACCTACGGGTGGGCCTACCGCCTCGGCGGGTTCGAGCTCGTCGTTCTCCAGCAGGCAGTCTTGCTGGCATTCCTGGCCTGGCTGGTCGTCGGTCTCGCCCGGGCCGGGTCACCCCTCCGCACCGCGCTGGCGAGTATTGCCGCGGTCGGCGTCGGCACGGCGCCGTGGAGCGCCCGACCTTTGCTGTTCGGACTGATCTGCATGGCGTTGATGATCATCGTCGTCGAGCGCCGGAAATCGCCGTGGCTGCTGGTTCCGGTGGTATGGGTATGGGTGAACAGCCACGGGTCGTTCCCGCTCGGCCTCGCCTGGCTCGGTGCCAGGGCGCTGGGGGAAGCGCTGGACTGGCGGGGACTGCCTAGGGAAACCGGGCGATACGTCGGCGGGTTCGTTGCCGCCCTGGCGGTCTCGGCGGCGAACCCGTTGGGCTTGCGTCTTCTGGCCTTCCCCCTCACGTTGGGCGAAAAGAGCGAGTCGTTCCGGAACATCATCGAGTGGCGGTCGCCCGATTTCTCGCGGGAAGGCGGCTACTTCGCCTTGGCCCTCCTTGCGGTTGCCCTGGCCATCCTCCTTCGGGCCCGACTCAACTGGCGCGATGTCGTTCCGGTCGTGCTCTTTACTGCCGCCGGTCTGCTCGCGTCTCGCAACTTCGGTCCTCTGGCCGTGGTGCTGGCGCCGGTGCTCGGGCGCGCTCTGCGGCGCCCCAACGTGGCGCAGGAGGGCACGCCCGGTCCCACCGGGGATTTCCGGAAGAACCGAGCGGTGCTGGCTACGATCACCGCCGCGTTCGTCGTCTTCGGCACCCTGATCTATGCGTCGGACCCGGTCGACACCACGCCCTATCCCGCCCGGTCGGTGGCGTGGCTCGAGGACGGAGAACTGCTGACCGCACCCCACCGGCTCGCCCACGAGGACTTCGTCGGCAACTACCTCACCTTGCGGTACGGCGTCGAGGCCCAGGTCTTCATCGATGACCGGTACGACATGTACCCGCTGTCGGTGACCAGGGACTACCGGACGCTCCTGGAGGCGAGACCCGGTGTCCTGGAGGTTCTCGACCGCCGGCGGATCGACCTGGTGCTCTGGCAACGTGAGTCCCCGCTCGTGCAGATCCTGCTGGCCTCGGGATGGCGGGCAACCTTCAGTGAGGACAAGTTCGTGGTCTTGCAGCGGGTGACGGAGGGTCAGGCGGTTCCGACCCCGTAACGCGAACAAGGAGCGGACCGAAGTCCGCTCCTTGTGTGCTGGGGCCCGGGGGAGGGCCAAACTGAGCTGGGGGAGGTGCTACAGCTGCGAGCCGATGCTCTCGAACTTGTCGTTCGCCTTGCCACCGAGGGTGGTCAGGGCGACGATGCAGACCACGGCGATGAGGGCCAGGAGGAGTGCGTACTCCACCAGGGCGGCGCCCCGCTCGTTCTTGATGTTCAGGCGGGCGTTCAGGTAGCGGAAGATGTCCATGATGATGTCAGTCCCCTTGTCGGACTCACGCCCCGGTGGGGCTTCGGTTGTACTCCATGTATCGGCCGGGTGGGCGGGGGGCTTGATAGGTCTTTTGGCTCATGCGACGAGAACCGCCGACCCCCACCAACGCGACAACAAGGAGCGGACCGAAGTCCGCTCCTTGTGTGCTGGGCCCCGGGGGGAGGGGCTGGAGGAATACTGAGCTGGGCGAAGTGCTACAGCTGCGAGCCGATGCTCTCGAACTTGGAGTTCGCCTTGCCGCCGAGGGTGGTCAGGGCGACGATGCAGACCACGGCGATGAGGGCCAGGAGCAGTGCGTACTCCACCAGGGCCGCACCACGCTCGGTCTTGGCGAAACGGGCCTGCAGGTAGGTGACGATGTCTCCGTGCATGTTCGTGCTCCCCTTCTCGGGTTCTTCGGCCCCGTTTCGGGGCTTACGCTTGTGCGGTAAGTATCGGCACGGAGGGGACGACGCTTGATGGGCCGTTCGGCTCATCAGCGGGCGCCGGCGTGATCAGCTCAGGCGGATGATGCCCATCCTCACGGCCCGGAGCACGGCCTGGGTGCGGTCGCGGGCGTCGAGCTTGGCGTAGATCGACGCCAGATGGTTCTTCACCGTCTTGACGCTGATGTAGAGCTCGGCCGCCACCTCGGGCAGGGACAGCCCGTCGGCCACGAGCTGGAGGACCTGCTCCTCCCGGGCGCTGACCGGCGAGTGGCCATTGCCGGGGTCGATCGGGGCCTTCTTCACGTCGGCAAGCATCGACATGGCCAAATCGGGCGAGAGCACGCTCTCGCCGCTGGCGGCCAGGCGGACGGCCGAAACGACGTCGGTGATGGCACAGTCCTTCACCAGGTAGCCGATGGCGCCGGCCTGGATGGCGCGGGCCATCACCTCGCCGTCGGCGTGCATGGTCAGCATCACGACCTGCGCCTCCGGCACCAGCCGGGTGATCTGGCGGGTGGCCTCCACGCCGTCGAGGTTGGGCATCGAGACGTCCATGAGGACGACGTCGGGGCGCAGGGTCTGGGCCAGCTCGACCGCCTCGGCGCCGTCGCCCGCCTCGCCGACCACGTCGAAGCCGTTCTCCTCCATCGACCGGCGCAGGCTGTCGCGCAGCATGCGGTGGTCGTCGGCCAGCAGGAGGCGCGTCATCTGACCGTCATCGGGCTCACGCGGCACTCCACGATCGTCCCGATCGACGGCCTGGACTCGATGTCGAGGCGAGCGCCGATGGCGTTGGCCCGCTCCCGCATGCCTTGGAGGCCGTAGCTGCCGGTCCTGCCCCCGCGCTCGACGTCGAAGCCCTCCCCGTCGTCGGCGACGGTGAGGCGGCCGCTGCGGCCGTCGCATTCCCACCGGACCCGCAGGTGCCGGGCGCGGGCGTGGTGCTCGACGTTGCTGACCGCCTCGTGAGCCAGGCGCCAGATCTCCTGCTCCTGCACCAGGGGCAGGCGGCCTGTGGCCGCGTGCTCGAAGTTCACCTCGAAGTCGGCCCGGGCCCCGACCCGGTCGAGGAACTCCTCGAGTGTACCGACGAGGTCCCGCGCGTCGGTCACCTCGGTACGGAGGTCGCACAGGGTGTCGCGCACCTCGGTGAGGACACCCCGCACCTCGGTGCGGACGCCTTCGAGCTCGTCGTGCATCTTCTCGTCTTCGGCCATCGCGGCCAGCCGGTCAAGCTTGAATGCGACGAACGCCAGAGATTGGCCGACACTGTCGTGGATGTCACGGGCGATGCGCACACGCTCCTCGTCGGCGCCGATGGTCCGCAGGCGGGAGAACCACTGGGCGTTGTCGATGGCCAGGGCGGCGGGCTCCACGAAGCCGTCGAGGATCCGGAGGTCCCGCCGGCCGTAGAAGCCGGGCTCGTGCTGCTCGATGGCCAGGAGCCCCACCAGCGTGCCACGGGCCCGCAGGGGGGCGTACAGGCCCGATCTCGAAAGGATCTCGGGGCCCAGGCCCTCGCCTGGGGCGAGGCTCACGACCAGGGACGCCACGCTGCTCGAGGTGGCGTCGACGAGGGGGCGGGGCAGCTCTGCGGGCCGGATCGTCCTGGGCAGGACTGCGCCCTCGGAGGCGGCGACGGTCCAGATGCCGGTGGCTTCGTCGTGGAGGAGCACGGCCGCGACGTCGCAGTCGATCAGACCGCGGAGCCGGTTCATGGTCGACGAGAGCACCTGCTGGAGGTCGAGCGAGGCCGGGAGGGACTGGGCCACCCGGTGGAGCGAGACGAGCAGCTCGTTGGCCTCGGCGAGCTGGCTCATGCGGTCGAGGGCTTCGGTCTGCTGCGCCCTCGCCGCGCCGAAGAGCCGGCGGGCGTACCCGGCGAGGGCCCCGACCAGCAACAGCTCCATGGCCCACTGCCCGGTGACCCGGAGGCTCTCGACCGAGAGCGTCTGGAGGTCGAGATGGTAGGGGACGGCGACGATGGCGCTGACCGCCACGGCCGAGGCCAGGCCCGATCGGAACCCGGTCACGAACCCGATGGTCATGATGGCGCCCAACAGGCACAGCACGAAGGGCGAGTCCCACGTGCCGGTGGTCACCACGGCGGTGGTGGCGACGGCAAGGCCGAACACCGCCGGCGCCCGGGCGTCGCGGTCCGAGGCAGACCCGTCGGACTGCCAGAGGTAGATCGCGGCGAGGGCCAGCGCCCAGGCGCCGACCCTCACCGTGATCCCACCCGAGATGGCGGCCAGCATCAGGGCCAGGACCAGCGTCGCCCAACGGACGACCGAGCCCAGGGGCTTCAGCGGCGCTGTCTCGAACACGGTGGGCCCCGGAACGGGCGGGACAACGGCCTGCATGTCGCCTATTGGAACGCCAGCTTGATCCCGAAGGCGGCCGGTCCCAGCACCGTGACCATGATGGCCGGGAACACGAACAGCACCAGGGGGAAGAGCATCTTGACCGGCAGCTTGGCCGCCTTCTCCCGGGCCCACTGGCGGCGCTTGTTGCGCATCTCCACTGCTTGGGTCTTGAGGACCCGGCCGACCGGGATGCCCAGGGCGTCGGCCTGCAGCAGGGCCAGGACAAAGTTGGAGAGCTCGGGCACCTGGGTGCGGCGCTTGAGGTTCTGGAACGCGTCCTTGCGGGGAAGGCCCAGCTCCATCTCGTGCAGCG
>JBPCLE010000149.1:0-10597 GCA_051003575.1 Acidimicrobiales bacterium
CCTGAGCTTTTGTGGCCGGGGTTTCGGGCGCCGGCCTCCCGAACCCCCGAGCGCGGGCGCTCCGATCGCGGCCTGGCCAGTTTCGCCATCGCGGTGAAGCGCGGCAGCAAGACTGAGCAGATGAAGATCGGCATCGACGTGTCCCAGCACCACCTCGACTGGCCTGAGCTGCGCCGGCGGGTGGTGTGGGCCGACGAGGCCGGCTTCGCCTCGGCGTGGGTGTTCGACCACTTCACCGCCCTCTACGGCGACCCCAAGGGCCCGTGCCTGGAGGCGTGGACCCTGCTGGGCGCCCTGGGCGAGGCCACGTCGCGGATCAGGCTGGGCGCCCTGGTCACCGGCGTCACCTACCGCCACCCGTCGCTGCTGGCCGCCGAGATCGTGACCGTCGACCACGTCTCGGGCGGGCGGCTCAACGTCGGGCTCGGGGCGGCGTGGCACGAGGGCGAGCACCGCCGGCTCGGCTTCGACTTCCCGCCCACGAGGGAGCGCATCGAGCGCCTCGACGAGACCGTGCAGATCGTCAAGGGCGTGCTCACCTCCGACGACTTCGACTTCGACGGCCGCCACTACCGGTTGGAGCAGGCCTTCTACCGGCCCCGGCCAGTGCAGCGGCCGTGGCCCGAGCTCTGGATCGGCGCCACGGGCGAGAAGGTGATGCTGCCGCTCGCCGCCCGCCACGCCGATGTGTGGCACGGGTTCGGGTCGCCGGCGTCGCTGACCCGGATGTCGGCCGTCGTCGACCGGGCGGCCGAGGCCGCGGGCCGGGATCCCGGCGCCATCGGCCGGTCCACCAGCCTGTCGATCTCCGAGCCGTGGGACCAGGTGCGCCGCCAGGCGGAGGAGCTGCGTGCCGCCGGGTTCGACCACCTGATCGCGAGCTGGCCGGCCGACGGCCAGGCCCGCGTCGCCGAGTTCGCCGAGGCGGTCATGTCGGACCTCCTCGCCGGCTGAGCTGGCTGCGGGCCGAACGCGATGACGCTGCACCAGATCGACACCCTCCTCGGCGGCTGGGAGCGGGTGACCGCCGGCTGGCTCGTGCCCGGCGACGCCCCCGCGCTGGTCGAGACCGGCAGCCAGTCGTCGGTGCCCGTGGTCCTGGAGGCGCTGGCCGGGCTGGGCGTGGGCGCCGACGACCTGGCCTCGATCGTCGTCACCCACATCCACCTCGACCACGCCGGCGGCGTCGGCGACCTGGCCCGGGCCTTCCCCCGGGCCACGATCTACGTGCACCCGGTGGGTGCCCGGCACCTCGTCGACCCCTCACGGCTGGTGGCGTCGGCGGCCCGCGTCTACGGCGATACCCTCGACTCGCTCTACGGGCGGCTCGACCCCACGCCGGTGGATCGCATCCGGGTGCTGGAGGACGGCGAGGAGCTGGCGGTCGGGCCCGGCCGGGCGCTCACCGCGGTCCACTCGCCGGGCCACGCGTCGCACCACCTGGCCCTGCACGACACCGCCACCGGGGTCCTCTTCGCCGGCGACGCCGCCGGCGTGCGTTTGCCCGACGTGGGCGTGCTGCGGCCCGCCACCCCGCCGCCGGAGTTCGACCTCGACCTCGCCGTGCGGTCCCTGCATGCCTTCGCCGGCCGCCGGCCGGCGGCGCTGGCGCTGGCCCACTTCGGCGTGCTCGACGGCGACCCGGCCGAGATCCTCGACGAAGCCGAGCACGCGCTCCGGGACTGGGCCGCGGTGGCCGAGGGGGCCTGGAACCGGGGCGACGACGTGGCCGGCGCCCTGGCCCAGGCGTTCGGCGCCGACCCGAGCGAGACGATGGCCATCCTCAACGGGGTCCACTCCAACGCCGCCGGCCTGCGCCGGTGGCTGGAGAAGCGGGATGGGGGGTCGGTCAGGCCAGACCGGCCAGCATGATGGCCACGCCGACGACGATCAGGAGCACCGAGCCGGCGTAGCGGGCGACCCATTCCCACGAACGGGCCTTGCGGCCGGTGAGCGTGTGGACATCGCGCAGCTCGATGGCGGGGCCGGGGGTGCGGCGGTACCAGCCCCGGGCCACGACCTCGTGGCCCTGGAACGCCTTGGCCCGGAACAGGCCGAACAGCTCGGCCACCAGGGGGAGGGGCTGGCGGTACAGCAGGGGCACGAACCCGCTGTCGTCGGCGATGACGAGGTCGGGCGACAGGACGTAGCCCGGCATGCCCCGGCCGATGACCTCGCCCCGTACGGTGACGGGGATGCCGGCGACGGGGCCGGCGTCGAGGCGCTCGAGCAGGCCGGCGATCTCGTCGACGGGCTGGTGGTCGGCGGGGTACCGGAACTGTTGCTTCACGAAGAAGAGGAGGCCGGCGAGGGCCACGGTCAGGCCGAGGCCGAAGCGGCCGCCGGGGAGCAGACCGAACACGACGGCGCCGATCACCACCACCCACGGGGCGAGGGCGATGGCCAGCTCCTTGGCGAAGCGGCCCCGGGCTTCCATGACCTGCTCGGGCGAGGCGCCGGCCATGGCCCGCAGGGCGCTCCACTGCCGCGGGGCACCGGGGAGCCCGGACTCCTCCAGGTCGCGGATGCGGCGGGCCACGAGCGGGTGCGACGACAGCTTCTCCAGCGTCGCCCCCCACGGGTTGGCGAGGTCCCAGCGCATGGCGGCCATGGCCCGCTCGGGGTCGATGCCGTGGGCGAAGGCGTACTGCACGGCCTCGGCCGATTGGGGCTCGAAGATGCCCATGGCCCGCATCGAGCGGGCGCGGCGGGCCCGTCCCGCCAGCTTGGCCGCCTCCTTCTTCCCCTGGCGGCCGGAGGCGATGAGGGCGTGGATCTCCTCCTTCTGCTCGCCGCTGCTCACGCCCATGCCGTAGGCGATCTTGACCAGGGCCGACGCCAAGGCGTCGCCGTCGCCGGTGGTCTGGCAGGACCAGTGGTCGGCGGCGGTCTCCCGGGCCCGGCTCAGGGCCAGCAGGCTGAGCTGGGACACCAGGTAGGCGACGTAGGCGCCGATGGCGACGGCGCGGGCCTCGGCCCGGTCGTTGCCCCGGGCCACGAGATAGGCCAGGTACAGGACCATGGGAATGACCGCGGCAAGGGTCATGACCGCGAAGTCCCAGTGCTTGATGTGGCCGACCTCGTGGGCGACCACGGCCTTGAGCTCCCGCTCGTCGAGGCGCTCCAGCAGGCCGTGGGTGATCCGGACGCGGGCGTAGCGGGGCGTGCGCCCGAAGGTGAACGCGTTGGGGGTCCCGTCGTCGACGATGCCCAGGGTGACCAGCGGGACGCCGGCGGCGGCGCACTGCTGGGCGACGATCTCGCCGATGGGGTGATCGGTGAGGTAGCGCTGCCCGTCGTGGTCGATGACGGCAGCCGGCACCAGCCACCGGATGATGTAGGGGTTGACCAGGTACTGGATGCCGATCACCACGATGGCGAAGGCGGCGGGGAACCACAACGGGGCGCCGAGGAACACGACGACGGCGAAACCGACAGCGAGAAGCAGGCCGAGTAGACCCCCGATAGACGGGAGCGACCGCCGCAGGACGAACTTCATGGTGACGACCTCCAGAGAAACCGTTTCAATCAGTCAAACGTTCGTCCGGCCCCGGGTGTTCCTTGAGCGCCGGCGGCGCGAGTTGGGCCGCGGTTGAGAGAGCGATCGTCGCCGCCAGCACGGCCAGCAGGGCGCCGGCCAGCCCGCTCAGCTCCAGGCCGACGAGACCGGCGGCGATGGTCACGAACGGGCCGACCCGCACGGTGGCGCGTTCGACGCTGCGCTGGACCAGCAGGTTCTCGACGGCCTGGTAGGCGACGAACACCAAGATCAGCACGGCGGCCCGCTCGCCCGAGGCGGTGGCGGCGAGCACCACGATGGGGAGCGCCCCGATGAAGGCGCCGGCCAGGGGGACCAGGTCCCACAGTCCAACCCATACGCCGAGGGCCGCCGGCCCCGGGACCCCAGCCAGGTGAGCGGCGAGGTAGGCGGCCAGGCCGGCCGCCAGCGACATGGCCAGCGCGGAGGTCGCGTAGCTGAAGGCCCGGTGGTAGACCACTACCGCCAGCGCGTCCAGGCGGTCGCGCCGGCGCGGGTCGCGCACCTGGTCGCGGGCCGAGCGGGCGATCCGCGGCCCGTGTTGGAGGAGGAAGATGGTCAGGACGCCGGTGGCCAGGAAGGCGACGCCCCGGGTGGCCGCCGCCTGGAGCGCCTCCGCCGTGGTCCCGCCCCGCAGGCGGGCCGGTAGCTCCTGGAGGAACCGGTCGGTGCGCTCGGCCAGCTTCAGGTCGCGGGCGAGCCCCCCGAAGCGCTCCGAGCGCTCGATCTCCGCCACCCGCTCGGGCCCGGCCTCCTGGAGCCGGCGGGTCTCCCGGCTCACGTCGTCGACCAGGCTGTAGCCGATCGCCCCCGCCGCACCCACCAGGGTGACCATGACCACCCCGGTGGCCAGGCCCCGCGGCATCCGGCGGGCCAGATGAGACACCAGCGGGTGGAGCAGCCCGGCCAGGGTGGCGGCCACGAGGATCCAGCCGATGACCCGCTGGGCTGCGGCCACCACGGCCAAGAGGGCCAGCGTGAGGCCGAAGATGGCGACCGCCATGGCGGCGGACCGGGGGGAGATCCGCAGCCGCTCCCGGGGGACGGGCGCCACCATCTCGGTACAGTACCGACCGGTGGCCGGCGCCAGCGGGGAGAGGACCACGGAGGTCGACCTCGACTGGCGGTCGGTGGTCTGGGTGATGGCCGCGTTCGTGGCCCTCCTGGCCGTCACCGCCCTGGTCCGGGGGGCGCCCCGCGCCATCACCGTGCTGGCGGTGGGCACCCTGCTGGCCCTGGCGCTCGACCCCCTGGTCGGCACGGTCACCCGGTGGTGCGGGGGGCGCCGAACGGCGGCGGTCGCCGCGGTGATGGTCGGGCTCCTCGTCGTCGCCGTCGGGGCCCTCGCTCTGCTCATCCCGCCGGCCATCGACCAGGGCCGGGACCTGAGCCGGGAGACCGACCGGGTCGTAGGCCAGATCGAGCAGCTCCCGGTGATCGGCGACGATCTCCGGCGCGCCGGCACCGCGGATGCGATCCGCCGGGCCATCAACAGCCTCCCCGACCGCCTGGCGGGGGAGGACACCCCGCTCGTCGACGCGGCACGGACCGCGGCCGACGGCCTGCTCGTCGCCGGCTTCACCCTGATGGTGACGGTCAGCCTGCTGCTCGACGGCGAACGCCTGCTCCGGGGGGCCCGCCGGCTCGTCCCGGAGCGACGCCTGGCCCGGGCCGACCGTCTGGGCCGGCTGGCGTACGAGACGTTCGGGAAGTACGTGGCCGGCTCCCTGCTGGTGGCCGCCATCGCCGGCATGGCGATCCTGAGCGTCGGGCTGGTGCTCGGTGTGCCCCTGACCCCCCTGCTGGCCGTCTGGGTGGCCGTGTTCGACCTCGTCCCCCAGATCGGCGGCGCTGCCGGGGGCATCCCCTTCGTGGCCCTCGGGTTCAGCAAGAGCGCCACGACGGGGGTGGTCTGCGCGGTGTTCTTCGTGCTCTACCTGCAGTTCGAGAACCACATCCTGAGCCCGCTCGTCGTGGGCCGGTCGGTGAAGCTCTCGCCACCGGCGACCATGACCGCCGCCCTGGTGGGGGTGTCTGCCGGCGGGGTGGTGGGCGCCCTGCTGGCCGTGCCCGTCACGGCCGCGGCCAAGGCCGCGTACGTCGAGCTGCGGGGGGCTATGCCGTCGGAGGCCGGCGGGGGCCCGCAAGCCCCCGCCGGCAGCTCATCAGATGGTGTCTAGTACCAGTACGTGTACTTCAGGCCCAGCCAGCGGGAGCAGGAGGGCCAGGCGTCCCAGTTGGAGTAGTCGTACAGGTCCAGGGCGGCCTGGTCCTGGACCTCCGGCGAGGCCTCGTTGGGCCAGCCCCAGTACCCCAGCCACTCCCAGGTCTCGATGGAGAACTGGTAGGCGCCGTAGTACCCGTTGCCCGTGTCGATGCTGTAGTCGTTGCTCGACTCGCACCATCGGAGGGCCTCCAGGTTGGCGGCGGTCGGCGGGGCGTCCCACCGGCTCCAGGCCGACGCGGGGGTGGGGTTGACGGCCAGCAGGCCGGCGGAAATGGCGAGCACTCCGAGAAGTGCCTTGCATCGATGTTGCTTGCGCATTGTGCGCCTCCTTTGAGGGATCCCGAAATGGGAGTCAGGTGTGGCTCGAAATGCGGGCAGTCGTCATTCGGCTTTCATGCTCGCGAGCAGCGGTGGCTCTGGACGTCGTCCATACGAGGTGCAGACGGAAAACCCTGGGGATGGGCGTGGCGAAGTAGCGGAACCTCCGGGGTGGGGCCGCGCGCGTGCCCAGCAGCACGTGGCGGAAGAAGTGGCATCGTAGACGAAGCGCCGCGGGCGACCAGACCAGACCAGACGCAAATCGGCGGTAGCAAGGCGATCGAATGAGATGCGTGTAGACTCGGCCTGGTAGGACAACAGGGCGCCCACCCGGTTGCCGGACACGGCTCCGGGGTAGCCCTCCTCCATGAGCGACGAGTCCACGGCGACGCACGGTGTGGGCCGGGCCTCCAGCCCGGGGGCCGAGCAGGTGAGCCGGGACCTGCGCACGGGAACCGGCGACGCCCTCAGGCGGCGCCGGCGGGTCGGCGCCATGGCCCTGTCGGCCATGGGTTCGATGGGTGTCGTCGCCGCCTACCAGATGGGCCTGGTCCGCCACCTGCCCGAGCCGCCGCTGTCGGTGTTCGACGCCGACGACGTTGACGCCTCGGGCGAGGCCTATCAGTATCTGAAGACGCCCGACGCGGCCCTCGGCCTCGTCAGCTATGCGACGACCCTCGTCCTGGCCGGCATGGGTGCCGCCGGGCGAACGGAGGAGAAGCCGTGGATCCCGCTGGCGCTGGCGGCCAAGGTCGGCCTCGACGCCGTTTCCGGCCTCTACCTCACCGCCGAGCAGGCCACCAAGCACCGGAAGTTCTGCTCGTGGTGCCTGGTCGCCACGGCACTGAGCGTGGCCATGGTGCCCCAGGTCCTGCCTGAGGCGCGCGCCGCCGCCCAGCACCTCCGCCTCCGGCGTGCCTGAGCGCCCGGCAGCGGGCTCGTCCGTCGCGTCCCGGCACCGGCCTGCGATCGGCGCGCACCGGCTGCTGAGCGACGGCCGGTCGACCGCCCTCATCCGGCCCGACGGCGAGGTGGACTGGTGGTGCGCGCCGGCCATGGACTCGCCGCCGCTGCTGTGGTCGCTGCTCGACGGCGAGGGTGCCGCGGCCCGGTGGGTCGGCGTCGAGGCCGCCCGGTGGTCCTCCGAGCCCGCGCCGGCCGTCGCCCACTCCACCCTGCGTTGCGGCCAGACCCGCATCGAGTGCCGGGACGCCCTGGTGGCCGATGGCGCCGGTGTGGCCCTGGTCCGATTGGTTCGCAGCGACCGGCTCCCCGTCGAGCTCGACCACGAGCTGACGCTGGGCGGCTTCGACGGGGCCCGGACGACCTGGACGTCCGCCACGGCCGTCACGACGACCGGCGCGGTCGTCGTCGTCGACGGTGGCCGGTCCGTGCCGGACGGCCACGTCCTGCGGACCACCCTGGTCGCCGTCACCGACCGGTGGACCGCGCTGGTCGTGGGGGTCGACGTCCGGGTCGAGGCCGATGCCGACGTGCTGGTGGCCCGCCTGGCCGGCCTCGAGGACGCCGCGTCTCGGCGTGGGGCACGGGCCCGGCTCCCTCGCCGCCACCCGGAGCGGGCCGCCGACGCCCTGGCGGTGCTCAATGCCTGCACCTACCGACCGACCGGGGCCGTCGTCGCCGCCCCCACCACGTCGCTTCCGGAGGCGCCCGGCGCCGATCGCCAGTTCGACTACCGCTACACGTGGTTGCGGGACACGTCGCTGGGCGTCTCGGTCGCGGCGCTTCTGGGGAGCCGCGATGGCGCCCAGGGCTACCTCTCGTTCCTGCACCGGCTGGCTCCCGACGGCGTCCCGCCCGAGAGCCCGGTGACCGACGTCCGCGGCGAACCGGTGCCCGCCGAACGCGAGGTCGGGGGCGTGGCCGGTTGGGCCGGCTCCCGGCCGGTGCGGGTGGGCAATGCCGCCGGCGGCCAGGTGCAGCACGATTCGCTCGGCCTCATGGTCGAGGCCATCTCCGTCCACCTCCAAACGGGCGGGTCGTTGGACGACGACACGTGGCGGCTGATCCGCGCTGCGGCCGACCGTGCCTGCGGGGCGACATCGGCACCCACCAGTGGCATCTGGGAGCTTCGTGAGGCGCAGATGCTGATCAGCGCCGACATCGGGCGCTGGCTCACCCTCGACCGGGCCATCTGGATCGCCCGGGGGTGGCGGCCCCTCACCCGGCGGGCGCACTGGAAGCGGGCCAGGGCCGCCGCCCGTGAGCGGGTCCTCGCCGCGCTGCTGTCCGACGGAGGTTTGCCCCAGGCCTACGGCGGGACGGCGCCCGACGCGTCCGCGCTCATGGCCGTGATCTTCGGGATGCTCGGGTCCCGTGACCCCCGCGCCGGCCGGCTCGTGACGGCCACGCTCCGGCACCTGGAGGCGGGCCCGTTCATGTACCGCTACCCCCCGGGTGGCGACGACGGGTTCCATGGTCGTGAGGGCGCGTTCGTGCCGGTCAGCTGGTGGGCGGTCGCCGCCCTGGCGGCCGTGGGGCGGGTGGACGAGGCCAGTCGCCGAGCCGACGAGCTCTGCGCGGCACTCCCGCGGCTGATGGCCGAGGAGGTCGACCCGGTCAGCGGCGAGAGCCTCGGCAACGCCCCGCTGGTGTGGTCACACGCAGAGGCGGCCCGGGCCCTGTACGTTCTCGACGCCGCTATCCTGCGGGCTCGGTTCGGCCCTGCCGGGCTGTGGGCGTGGCGGCTGGCCCGGTACCTGCGGCTCCGGTTCGACTCGCCCGGTGTCGATGCCTGAGACGCGAGACGCCACCGGTCAACTCACCTACTTTTGACCCCGCCATCGAGGGCCTGGCGCGCGGACGGCGCCCATCGTGTGCTGAAGTTGGGGTTGATCGCCAGGGCGGCGGCCAGCTCGGCTCGGCCCGCCTCGGTATCGCCGAGGGCCAGCTGGATCATCCCGGCGTGGAAATGGAACAGGGCGTTGCGCGTGCCCAGCGCCAGCGCCTTCTTCGACCACGCGAGCGCCTCTGCATTGCGACCGTTGACGTGGAGGGCCCAGGCATAGGCGTCGTCCATGTCCAGGAAGCCGCGGCCGGCGATCCCCGCCTCGGCTGCACGCAGCGCGGCGGCGGGATCGCCGTGGTCGGCGAAGAACAGCGCCTGCTCGGCGTCGAGGCTGACCCCGTTGGCCTGGAAAAGGGTGGTCACGGTCTCGAAGAGGCCGTACTGGGCCTCGGCCTCGGCCTTTCGGCCGAGGGACTCCAGGAGCTCGCCGAAGGCGACCAGGTAGGCGGGCTCGGGCACTCGCGCCACCAGGGCGGTGTAGTCGGCGATGGCCGCGTCGACCTGGCCCAGGGCGGCCTGGGCCTTGGCCCTGCCCTCAAGCGGCGGGGCGTAGGTGGGATCGGCAGCCACCCCGGCCTGGTAGTGCCCGAGTGCGGTCGCGGCATCGCCGGCGTTGAACGCCAGCTCGCCCAGGTAGTAACGGGCGAAGGCCTTGTCGGCCGGGGTCGCTGCCATCTCAAGCGCCCGGGTCATGTTGGACCTGGCCTGGTCGATGTCGCCCCGCAGCTCCCAGGCGTAGGAGACCCGGGCCAGGGAGGCGGTGTTCGGGGCCAGGTCGACCATGCGCTGGGTGGCCTCGAAGGCCTCAGGGTAATGGCCGAGCTGGATGTGGGCGTCGGCCAACGCGCCGTAGAGCGTGGGGTTGAACGGGTTGATCGCCAGGCCCCGCTGGGCCCAGTCCAGGGCGCCGGCGAAGTCGTGGCGGGCCGCAGCCAGGGCGGCCATCCCCGCCGCCGCGGCAAAGTTGTCCTTGGTGTTGATCGACAGCGACCGCTCCAGAACACCCTGGGCCTTCGGGTAGTAGGCCGGGTCGACGCTGACACGGGCCTGCTCCACGTACGCGAGCCCGAGCCCGGCCCAGGAGTTGAAATCGCCCGGGACCCGGCGCACCCGGCCCTGCAGCCCGTCGATGCGCGACGTCAGGTCCGCCCCCGAACGGGCCGGCCCAAGCGAAGCTCCGGCCTCCGCCGAACCCGAATCCGAAGCGGGCCCGGGGATCAGGCTCAGGCCGCCGGCGACGAACAGCGCCGACGCCAGTCCGAGCATGGCCGCTCCCTTCCACCATCCCCGGCGGGCGCTGTTCACGCCCGCCCCGAGCCCGGAGGACTTGCCGCATCGGCGGCGACATCGGCGGCGACATCGGCGGCGACAAGGTGGGCGAAGATCACCACGTTGTCCTCGTACTCGCCGCTTCGGCGGTCGAAGCGGCCGCCACAGGTGATGAGCCGCAGCTGCGGGCCCGACGTCGGTCCGTAGACCTCCTCGACGGGGAACTGGTCCTTGGGGACCTGGCGGGCCCCGTCGACGACGAAGGTGACCACGGAGCGGTCGGAGCGGGTGACCCTGACCGTCGCCCCCACCTTGACGTCGTCGAGGCGGGAGAAGACCGCCGGTCCGGTGTAGGAGTCGACATGGCCCACCAGGACCGCCGGGCCGACGGCGCCCGGCTCGGCCCCCTCGGCCCACCACCCGGCCACCCCGAAGC
>JBPCLE010000150.1:0-16946 GCA_051003575.1 Acidimicrobiales bacterium
GGCGCCAACTGGGCTCCTTGTGCCGCAGCCCCGGCCGCCGAGCCGGCGCCGGCGCCGGCTCCTGAGGCCGTACCCGTCCGCCGCCGGCGGGAGCGCCGGCCGGCGCCGGCACTGCTCCCCGAGCTGGCGCAGCTCGCCTCGTAGCTAGCCGGCAGGCGTCCTGAGCCCGATGAACCCCAGGTTCGCGCCGGGTCGAACCACGTGGGCGCTGAGGGACTCGAACCCCCGACCCCTTCCTTGTAAGGGAAGTGCTCTAACCAGCTGAGCTAAGCGCCCCGTCTCCCGACGCTACCGGGGCGGGAAGGTGCGGCCGAGCTGGATGAGGGCGGCGATGGCCTCGGGCAGGAGATCGGGCAGGCCGTCGGGCGGGAACCAGCGTACCTCCGCGATCTCCGGGGAGTGCTCCGTGCCCTCAGGGAGAGCCGAGCCCTCCCGTAGTCCGGCCTGGAAGACCACGTCGACCCGGCGCTGGGGTGAGTCGATCACGACCACGGGGAGGCCTCGCAACTCGACGTGGATCCCCAGCTCCTCCTGCAGCTCCCGACGAGCCGCGTCCGCGGGCTCCTCGCCGCGCCGCATCAGCCCGCCGGGGAAGCCCCACCCGTCGCGCCGGTAGGACTGTCGCACCAGCAGGACGTGACCATCGGCGCGCTCGACCACGCAGATGGCGCCCACGTGGAACGACGGCGTGCCGGCCCGGATGAGCAGCGTCCGCGCCCGCGGGGGCAGCCGCTTGTAGGCGGCGAGGAAGATCGACTGCGCTCGGCGGGTGACGGGCAAGGCTCAGGCGACGGTGGCCGGGACCGGGAAGGCGCGCCGGGCGGCGAGGACCTGGGCCAGCAGCTCTGGCGTGGCCGCCGCGACCGGCACCCGCCGATCGGTCCACGCCAGCGTGACGAGCGGCCGGCCCGACGCCTCGGCCACCGGGGCGCCGGCCTCCTGGCAAACGAGCATGCCGCCCAGGTAGTCCCAGGGGCTGTGGGCGTGGTTGGAGCAGTCGACGTAGGCGTCGAGGTGGCCGCACGCCACGGCGCAGAGGTCGAGGGCGGCAGCGCCGAGGGAGCGCATCTGGCGCCACCCCATGTCGGCCGGCGGGTACCCGGTGAGGCCGAGGACGGCGTCGTCGATGCGGGTGCACGCCGTGGGTCCCGTGGCCTGGCCGTTGCGCCGCGCTCCCCCGCCGCGGACTGCGTCGAACCGCTCGCCGGTGGCCTGGTTCACGACAAGCGCCGCTCGCGCCCCCTGCGCATCTACGGCGCAGAGGCTCGTCGCGAACCACGGGATGCCCCTGGCCGCGTTGGTGGAGCCGTCGACGGGGTCGAGCACGACCACGAGGTCACGGTCGGTGTCGTGGGGGCCGGTCTCCTCGCTCAGGACCCCGAGGCCGGCGCCCCGGAGGACGTCGAGCGCGGCCTCGTCCGCGGCGATGTCGGAGAGGTACTGGCCGGGCCGGGTGCCGGCCGGGCCCCAGTCCGCCAGGCCGTCAAGGGCGTCGCGAACCGCGGCGGCGGCGTCGGACAGCACGGTGAGGAGCACGTCGTCGGTCACCCCCGGTGACGCTACTTCGGTTGGGGGAGCCGCTGGCCTACGCTCGGCCCCGTCCGTTGTCGCCGTCCCGGGAGGTACTGCTTGGCCGCCATCGACGTGGCGGGGTACGTCGCAGAGCTGAAGGACCACGCCGTGGACCATGGCTTCCATGTCCACGACGAGCGTCATTTCGTCGAGACGTACTCGCTCCGCCAGGTCTGGGAGGTCGACCTCCACCCCGAAGAGGGGTGCGGCGGCCCACTCGACCTCCACCTGGCCCTCGAGGTCGAGCCACGGATCCTTCTGGCGTTCGAGGACGTTGCGGGCAACCTCCCCGACGACGACGATCCCCCGGACGAGTTCTCGTTCCCGCTGACCTTCACCTGGGCCCTGCCGCCGCTGCCCAACGGGCCGGACCTGCTGGTCCTGGCCACCGACCTGGCCGGCGTGGGGGGGCCCGAGCTGCCACTGGAGGTCTCGGCCATCGACTCATTCGGATCGGTCACCGACGCGCCCGAGCGGAGCCTGACGATCGTTGCCCGCCAGCAGGTGTCGCTGGCCAAGGTCTGGGCCGGCGAGGAGCTGCTCTGCGACCTGCTCGACCGCTGCCTGGCCGTGAGCCGGTTCCTCCTGGAGCGGGCGCCGGGGTGGGGCGTCTGAGAAAGCCCTTGACAGTCTGGGGCGCCGTCTTTACAGTGAGTCTCGGAGTCCCAAGGGGGCAACCTGGAAATCGGCTCTAGGGTCGAAAGAAGGGAATCTTCCTCGGGGCTCCATATTTTCGCGTCTGCCCGGATGATGGAATGGCAGACATGATGGTCTCAAACACCATTGCCCGAGAGGGCGTGCGGGTTCGAGTCCCGCTCCGGGCACCACGCCACGACTCGGGCGCTCCTGTCGGGCGATAGAGCCCGGCCGGGCTCCCGCCGGGTCGTGGCCTGCGCTCACGGTCGGGTGGAGGGCACCGCCTGTCTACCAGCCGGCGCCGGCGCCCTCACGCAGCAAAGGGCCTGGACCGCGCCGGTCCAGGCCCTTCCAATGCTATCCCCGCATCCCCGCATCCCCGCATCCCCGCCGGTGCGCCGCCACCCGCCGCAGGAGCCGGTTACGCGCCCTTGCCGTGGGACTGGTCGGGGCGGGTCAACCAGGCGTAGGCCTCGGCCAGGTCGAGGGCCTGGGAGGCGTTGTCGGTCGTGACCTTGCCCGATCCCACCTGGGCGTCGATGGCCTGGAGTACCGCCAAACGGGTGTTGATCCAAGCCTGCTGAAGTTCCTCTTCGGTTGCCATGGGCGGGACTCTAGGCGGCGCCGGCGCCGGGGATGCACCCGACGCCCCGCCGGAGGAACCATGATGTGGCCATGAGCGCCCGGCGAACCCTCCTCCGCTCCCTGCGACGCCGGCGGCGCGACGCCGGCGACGCCCCACCGGTGCCGTGGGGCCGCATCGGCGATTACGAGGCGGTGACCCGCGGCGGGATGCTGATCCTGCTCGCTCCTGAGCCGGCGCACCCCAGCCTCCGGGTGGCGACCCCCGCCTAGCGTTAGCGGCGCTTGACCGCCCTCGCCAGCCAGAAGAACCCCACCATCCCGGCCAGCGCGGTGCGCTCGAGGAAGTGGTCGACCTTGTAGCCCTTCTCGTTCATCAGGCCGAGGACCCTGTCGGTCCCCAGCCGCCAGCCGACCTTGCGGACTGCGCCGGCCAGGCTGCGTGCCGGGATGTTACGGATGCCGGTGAACTCCTCCACCTCGAAGAACGCGGGCAACTCCTTGGCGAACTCCGACCGGTCGAAGCGCCGGTAGTGGTAGTCGTTGCCGAGCACGTGCTTGCCCTCCCGTGCGCCCCCATTGCCCAAGGCATGCCAAGCGCGGAACGCGAGGTTGTAGTTCAGGGTGGAGATCGCCAGCGGGCCGCCCATCACCAGCACCCGGGCCAACTCGGCGAGGTAGCGCTCCCGGTCGCCGTCACGCAGGTGGGGGTGCACCTCGATGGAGGTGGCGGCCGACATGACCTCGGAGCGCAGCGGCAGGCTGCAGAGGTCGGCCTGCACGGCCAGGACCCGGGCGCCGGCCGTGCGGGCCTGCATCCTGCGCAGGCACGCCTCGCTGTAGTCGACGGCCACGACCGGCTGGCCCAGCCGGACGAGCGCCTCGGTGATGCGGCCGGTGCCGCAGCCGGCGTCGAGGATCGGCCCGAACGGCCGGCCGATGCGGCGCACGACGGTGGGCACCTCGACCAGGTCGGTGTAGTCGACGTGCTTGTCGTCGTACCACTCGCTCTCCTGGCTGCCGAAGCTGCCCTCCTTCTCCTCCTGGTCCGACAGCTGCTGGGCCATCAGGAAGACCACGATCCCGTCGACGATCGGGAAGAGGGCACCGCAGGTGGGGCACTCCAACGCGCCGGCCGACTCAACCAGGGGGGCGCCCTGGTCGAGCGGGCAACAGAGGAGGTCGAGGAGGGCGGCGTCCATCGCGACGCCGCTAACCGAGGCTCGCCAGAAACCCCTTGAGGAGCAGGTTTCCGGTACGGTTGCGACGGAATGAAGGTCATGCCGCTCAAGACATCGTTGCTCGTCCCGGGCGACGACATCATCGAGGTGGCGCAAGGTGCGCTTGAGGCCGCGGGGGTCGCTCCCGAGCCTTCCGACATCCTCGTCATCTGCGAGTCGCCCCTGGCCATCACCCAGGGCCGGATCGTCGACCTCGACGACGTGCACCCTGGCATCCCGGCCCGCATCCTGTGCCGTCTGTTCGACTTCGACAGCAGCCTGTGCAATCCCTATGCCTTCCAGGTGGCCATCGACCTGGCCGGATTATCCCGCATCCTGCTCGCCTTGGCCGTGGCCATGCCGGGACGCATCATCGGCCGTCACGGCGACTTCTACCGCCTCGCCGGCCGCCAGGTGACCTGGATCGACGACGTGCCCGGCAACCTGCCGCCCTACACCCAGGACATCGTGCTCGGCCCCGACGACCCCCGAGGCGTGGCATGCAAGGTGGCCAACGCGCTCGGCTGCGGGGCGGCCGTCGTCGACGCCAACGACCTCGGCCGCGTCGAGATCTGCGGCGCGTCGCCATTCATCGACCACGCCCTGCTCGTCGCGGCCATGAAGCCGAACCCGCAGGGCAACGCGGATGAGCGCACGCCGTTGGTGCTCGTCCGCGCCAGCTAGAACTGCGCCACCATGGACCAGTCCCACGCCCCCCTACTTCGAAGCGCTGCGTGCCTACGCGGAGGTCGACCGCGCCGCGTGCCACACCCCGGCCACATCCAGGGCAGGGGCGCCCACCCTGCGATGCGGACAGCCGTCGGCGAGCTGTACATCCCCGCCGAGCTCGACCCCGAGAACCACATCGCCCATGGCGTCACGCCGGCCCAGGTGGTGGCCAACCTGGCCGCCCACCCCGAGGTGCGGGCCGTCCTGGCCGACACCGTCGGGCGCATCTCGGCGGAGATGGCGGCCACCTACCCGCCGGGTATCCCCGTCGTGGTCCCCGGCGAACGGCTCGCGCCGGCCCTCGTCGCCCACTTGGCCGCCCAGGTGGCCGCAGGCGGGCGCATCGACGGCCCCCAGGACCCCAAGCTGGGGCGGATCCAGGTCGTATGCGAGTGATCCGCGGCCTGCTGACCGCCACCGGCCTGGCCGGCGCCGCCGCCACCGCGGGCTGGTTCGTGCTGGCCAAGGCCCAGGGCGACAGCGAGATGGGCTACGGCCCGAGCACCATCATGGGCACGGCCGAGGGCGCCGTCCACGCTGAGGTGGAGCTGGTGAACCGGGGCCGGGAGGCGGGCGTGGTCCGTAAGGTGGAGGGCACCCTCGTGGAAGGGCCTCCCGGCCGGGTGCTCGTGACCCGCAAGGACAGCCAGCCGCCCCAGCGCGGGTGGTGGGTGTCCAACATCCTCAAGCCGGGCGAGACCTGCACGGCCGAGATCGACGTCGAGCTGGCCGGCCGGGCCCAGGGGCCGGTGATCGTGGCCCTCGACATGCACGAGATCGGCCGGCGGCTGGTGGTCCACCGCCGGACCCGCCTCACGCTGCCGATCGGGGTCCCCAGCCACACAAGTTGAGCGTTGGTTGGCCGTTCGCTCGCTGGTCGGGGGGGCAGCGACGGGAGACTGCGCCAGAACGCTCCACCACTGTTCCCGGGAGACGAATTGACGCTGTACGCCGATGTCCCCCTGCGGGCCAAGGATCCACGCGAGAACGTCCGCACCGGACTCGATGCCTAGCGTTGCGGTCAGCGTCGCCGGCGAGGTCGCCGAGCGGCACCCCGACATCTTGGTGGGCGGCCTCCTGGCCACGAACCTGCGGGCCACCGCGGCGCTGGTAGCCGCCCAGCCGTCCCCCGACGACACCGCCCAGGCCCTGGTCAACCAGGACGTCACCATCGAGCTGGTGGCCGACCACCCGCTCATCAAGGACTGGCGCTCCGCCATCTCCTCGTGCGGCCTGAAGCCATCGACGTACAAGTCGAGCCCCGAGCAGCTGGCCCGGCGCACGCTCAGGACCGGGCCGGTGCGCACCGGGCTGGCGCTGGTCGACCTTTACTGCGAGGTAGCCACCCGCCACCTGGCTCCCCTGGGCGGCTACGACACCGAGCGCCTGCCGGCGCCGGCGGTCGAGCTGCGCTTTGCCCGGGCCGGCGACTCGTTCTCGCCCCTGGGCGGGGGCGAGATGCCACTGACCGCCGCGGTGGCGGTCTACGGCGCCGGCTCCACGGTCATCTGTTGGGCCTACAACTGCCGCGACTCCCGTGACACCTGCCTCACCGAGGAGACCGAGACCGCCCTCTTCCTCGGCGAGGCGGTGACGGCCCGCCAACACGGGGCGCTGCGCATGGCCCTCGCCGACCTGGCCGCCCGCCTCACGACCGCCGGCGCCCAGGTCGGGCCAGTGGTCTTCGCCGATCGCGACTCGCCGGCGGTCGACGTCACCTCCGCCTGAGGCGGCCCGCGCTCCCCCGGCACCCGCACGGCCGCCGGCGAGCGTAGATAATCCCTCGCCGGGCCTCGCCGGCGTGTGCGACGCTCCGGAGCGTGCGGAAGGTGGGGGAGGCACTCGGGCTCCTGAGGCACGTGGGAACGCGCCTCCTGGTGCCCCTCGTCGTCCTCGACCTGGCCGGCGCCGGCGCCCCGCTGGCCATCATCGCCGTCATCGGCGCGCTCGTCGGGCGGATCGCCACCGGAGGAGCGGTCCTCGGCCCGTTGGGCACCCTCACGCTGCTGCTCCTGGCGCAGCAGCTGATCGGCCCCCTGCGGGCACCGGTGGCCTACCGGGCCACGCGCCGGGTCGACGGGGTCGTGCGCGACCGGGTGACCGCGCTGGCCAACGGGTGGTCGGGCATCGCTCCGCTGGAGGACCCCGACGTGCTCGATCGGCTGGAGCTGGCCGGGGGCACCATCGACCCGTTCTGGAATGCCTCACCGGGCGGCGCTGCGGTGGCGGTGGTCGCGCTGGGCGGGCGGTACCTCCAGCTGGCCGGCGCCGCCGTGCTGGTGGCCCGGGTGTCGGTGCCGGCCGCCGCCGGCCTCACCGCCCTCGTCCTCCTCTCCTTTCGCCAGGCCCGCCGGTGGAACCGCCGCCGGCTTGTCGCCCAGCGTGCGAACGCGGCCGCCGGCCGTGCCTCGAGGTACACCTCCGGCCTGGCCAACACCCCGCCGGCGGCCAAGGAGGTGCGCCTCTTCGGCGTGCTCGACTGGCTCGAAGGACGCTTCCGTGGCGAGTGGGAGACCGTGAGCTCGACCCGCCTCCGGCCCTGGCGGTGGGCATCGGCGAGGGTGGCCGCCCTGCTCCTGGCGGCGACGCCGCCGGTGGCCGTGGCCTTCGTCTTGATCGTGCGCGCCGACGTGGGCCCCCGGGCGCAGGCTGTGGTGCTCCAGGCAGCCATCGCCCTGTTCACGCTGCTGTTCGACCAGCGCCAGGAGGAGGCCTACCAGATCGACTTCGGCCTCGAGGCGCTCCACGTGCTGCGCGGGCTGGAGGAGACGGTCCGGGTGCCGAACAGCGCCGGCACCGCCGACGCCGCCGACCTGCCCCGGGAGGCGATCCGCTTCGAGGCCGTCCGGTTCGCCTATCCCGGGAGTGGCCGCCGCGTGTTCGCCGGCCTCGACCTCACGGTTCAGGCGGGGACGTCCCTGGCCATCGTCGGCGGGAACGGGGCGGGCAAGACCACGCTGATCAAGCTTCTGGCTCGCCTCTACGAGCCCCAGGGCGGGTCCATCAGCGTCGACGGCAGGCCGCTCGACGACTTCGACCCCGCGGCGTGGCGCCGGCGACTGGCTGTGATCTTCCAGGACTTCGTCCGCTACGAGTTGCCAGCCGCCGACAATGTCGGCTTCGCCGGCATAGCCGACAATGTCGGCTTCGGCGGCGTCGACCGTAGGGCCCACCGGCGCGCGCTGGATGCCGCCGCGGCCCGGGCCGGTGTCCTCGAGGTCGTCCGGCGCCTCCCCGCCGGGTGGGACACGCCGCTCAACCGCCAGTACACGGGGGGCACCGACCTCTCCGGCGGTGAGTGGCAGCGCATCGCCCTGGCCCGGGCGCTGTACGCGGTGGAGGCCGGCGCCGGCGTGCTCGTGCTCGACGAGCCCACCGCCAACCTCGACGTGCGGGCCGAGGCCGCCCTCTTCGACGCCTTCCTCGATTTCACCCGTGGCCTGACGACCATCCTGATCTCGCACCGCTTCTCCACCGTGCGCCATGCTGACCGGATCTGCGTGCTGGAGGGCGGCCAGGTCGTCGAGGACGGCAACCACGAGGAGCTCCTGGCCGCCGGCGGCCGCTACGCCCGCATGTTCTCGCTCCAGGCGGCCCGGTTCCGTGACTGACGCGTGGCGCATCGCCGGCGTGCTGCGCGACTTCGCCCGTGGCGCCGGCCGCCGGATCACGTTCCTCGCCGCCGCCGCGTCGCTCGCCGCCGGCGCCGCCGCGGTCAGCGTGAGCCTGTGGCTCAAGCTCATCCTCGACCGCTCGACCGCCGGGGACCTTGGCGCCGTGACGCTCCTTGCCGTGGTGCTGGCGGCGGCGGTGACCGTGCAGGCCGCCGCCACCAGCGTCTCGACGTACCTCCTGGCTCGCCTGCAGTTCGCCTGCGGCGTGCAGCTCGTCTGCCGGATCATGCGGGCGGCCGGCGGGAGCCCGGGCATCGAGCACTACGAGCGACCGGAGCTCGCCGACCGCATCGCACTCCTGAAGTCGCAGACCAACTACATCTCCGGCTTCCTCCCCGTGCTGGGCGACGGGCTGGCGCTGGCCGGCCGGGTGGCCATCACCGGTGTGCTCCTGGCCGGCGTGCACCCGGCGCTGCTCCTCCTGCCGCTGCTCGCCCTTCCGTCGTTCTGGGCCGGCACCCGGGCCGAGCGGGTCGTCAACGCGGCCAACGTGGCCAGCGCCCATCAGGCCCGCCTGGAGGCACACCTCTTCGGGCTGGCCACCACCGCGTCGCCCGCCAAGGAGGTGCGGGTGTTCGGGCTGGGAGCCGAGCTCGCCGCCCGCCGGAGCCGGGCATGGGCCGACGTCACCGACACCGTCGCCCGGGCCCAACTGCGCGCCGGGCTGCTGCGGACCGCGGGCTGGCTCCCCTTCGCCGGCGGGTACCTCGCCGCCGTCGCCCTCGCCCTGTTCCGAGCCCGCGGCGGTGACGCGACCGCCGGCGACGTGCTGCTCGTCATGGTCCTGGCCAGCCAGGTCAACGGCCAGGTCGCCCTGCTCCTGAACCTCGCCAACCGCTCGGCCACCGCGGTGCGGGTTCTCGGCCACCTGTTCTGGCTCGAGGACCACGCCCGGAATGCGGTCGCCCGAGCCACGCCCGCGGCACCGGCGCCGGTCCCCGACACCCTGGGCCACGGTATCGACCTCGACGGCGTGACGTTCCGGTACGCGGGCGAGGACGTGCTGCGCGACGTCACCCTGCACCTACCGGCGGGGTCGACCGTGGCCATCGTCGGCGAGAACGGTGCGGGCAAGACCAGCCTGGTCAAGCTGCTGTGCCGGTTCTACGAGCCGGCGTCGGGGTCGATCACCGTCGACGGGACCGACCTGGCCCGCTTCGACCCGGCCGAGTGGCGCCGGCGGCTCTCCGGCGGGTTCCAGGACTACGCCCGGGTCGAGCTGACGCTGCGGGAGTCGGTCGGCCTGGGCGACCTCGACCTGATCGACGACCCGGTGGCCGTCGAGGCCGCCCTGGCCCGGGTGGGAGCAGACCTGCCCGTCGGCCTCGAGCACCAGCTCGGCCAGCAGTGGCTGGGCGGGACGGATCTGTCGGAGGGGCAGTGGCAGAAGGTGGCGATGGCCCGAGCCATGATGCGCCGCCGGCCCCTGCTCCTACTCCTCGATGAGCCGACATCGGGCCTCGACCCCCACGCCGAGCACGCCCTCTTCGAGCTGTTCGCCGGGGTGGCCGCCGAGACCGCGGCGCGCACCGGGGCCATCGCCGTGTTCGTCTCGCACCGGTTCTCGACAGTGCGCATGGCCGACCACATCGTGGTGCTGGCCGGCGGCCGGGTCGTGGAGCAGGGCGACCATGCCTCGCTGATGGGCGCCGGCGGGCTCTACAGGGAACTGTACGACATCCAGTCTCGCGCCTACCGATAGTCAGGCGCCTGGCATAGCGTTTCGACCATCGCCGTCCGGTGCAAGCGACTCGCCGATGAGCTGAAGATGCGCCGCCGGCGCCTCGACGCCTTCCGGGGCTCTCCACCGTGGCCCGGGAAGGCCATCGCGCAGGCCCGCGAGGATGCGCAGTACGACCACTGCCTGGTCGTCGCGGCCCAGATGCTGGAGGTCCCCACCCCGGATCAGGAGCCGGCCCCGGGGCGCCCGCTGCCTCCCGAAGCCCGGGCCGTGCTGGAGGACCGCCTGTTCGCGGCCGGCCTCGACGTCTTCGCGCCTCGCAGCGAGGGACCGGGCGACGTCGCGGGCGAGCACGATCCCGTCT
This sequence comes from Acidimicrobiales bacterium, assembly GCA_051003575.1. Lineage (GTDB taxonomy): Bacteria > Actinomycetota > Acidimicrobiia > Acidimicrobiales > AC-14 > CADCTB01. Next base: position 10,459 of record JBPCLE010000150.1, read on the forward strand.
TCTGAACGGGCCGCGCCGGCGGCCGGCAACCCGGATCAAGGAACGGCCGCTGGTTGACCGACGTTGTAGAACGTAGGGGCCAGGGCACCGCGCCCGGCCCACGAGGAGGAGCCCAGAAACGTGCGCACCAGCAACAACCCGGCGCTCACCAGAAGCCCCGCCTTCAGCCAACAGCGCCTCCAAACCACCGACCCGCTCGAGGAGGCCTACGCCGGCCGGAGCGCCACCGCCGGCGACACGGGACGGATGACGGTCGAGGACGTGGTCAACCGCACCGGCATCCTGCTGGCCATCGCCGTCGCCACCGGAGCGGTCACGTGGGTCCTCGACCTCGGCGTCCTGGCCTTCCCCGCCGCCCTGGTGGGCCTGGTCCTGGCCATGGTGATCATCTTCAAGCAGGTGACGAACCCGGGCCTGATCATGACCTATGCGGCCGTCGAGGGCGTGTTCCTCGGTGGGATCAGCCACTACTTCAACGTCCGCTACCCAGGCATCGTCATCCAGGCCGTGCTCGGCACCGCGGCGGTGAGCGGCGGCGTGCTCGCCCTGCACCAGAGCGGCAAGATCAAGGTGACCCCGCAGTTCACCAAGATGGTCGTCGGCGCCACCATCGGCTTCTTCGTCCTGATCATGGTGAACCTCGTCGCCGGCTTCTTCACCGACGGCGGCCTCGGCCTGCGGGAGGGCCCGCTGGGCATTGCGGTCGGGTTGTTCGCCATCGGTCTGGCGTCGATGAACCTGATCCTCGACTTCGACATGGTCGAGAAGGGCGCCCGGGCCGGCCTGCCGAGGAAGTTCGGCTGGTTCGCGGCCTTCGCGATCATGGTCACCCTCGTCTGGCTCTACATCGAGATCCTGCGCCTGCTCGCCATCCTGCGCGGCAACGACTGAACCTCCCGCCGGCCCCGCCGGCAGCCTGACCGCGGCCAGAACCGTGCGTAAACCCGAGCGCAGGTGGGTACGTCCCGGGTACCACACGATCGACCTGGAGGTCACGTCACATGGGTATCGGTGTAAGTATCGTCCTGATCGCCATCGGCGCCATCCTGACATTCGCCGTCGACTTGGCCGTGTCCGGGCTCGACCTCGCCACCGTCGGCGTCATCCTGATGGTCGTCGGCGCGATCGGGCTCGTCACCAGCATGGTGATCTTCGGCCGCGACAGCGCCGGCGGCCGCCGAACCGTCGTCACCGACAGCTACGTCGAGGATGACGTGGCCGACCCGGTCGGCCGCCGCCGCGGCTAACACTCCACTCAATCCGAAACGAGCGGGCCCGTTCGCACGGGCCCGCTCGTTCGCGCGCTAGAGGGCGGCGAGAAGATTGGTGGCGGTGTCCTTGGGCGCGACCTTATACCAGGCCTCGGCGATGCGGCCCGCCTCGTCGATCAGGAACGCGGACCGCAGGATGCCCATGTACTTCTTGCCGTACATGCTCTTCTCCCGCCAGACGCCGTAGGCCTCGGCCACGGCGTGGTCCTCGTCGGCCAGCAGGGGGAATCCCAAGCTGTGCTTGGCGTCGAACTTCGCCTGCTTGGCCGGCTTGTCGGGGCTCATTCCCAGGATGGCCGTGCCGGCGAGTTCGTCGGCGATGTCACGCATCGCGCAAGCCTGGATCGTTCAGCCGGGGGTGCTGGCCTTGGGGTAGAAGAACAGCAGGACCTTGCGACCCTTGAAGTCCGACAGCGACACCGGCGAGCCGGACTGGTCGGGAAGGGTGAAACCAGGCGCGTCGGCGCCGGCTGCGAGCTCGGGCATGGGCCAGGCTACCCGGGGGGCTCGGTCGCCCCGGGCGCGGCGATGGCGTGGAAGCCGCCGTCGACGTGGACGATCTCGCCGGTGGTGGCCGGGAACCAGTCCGAGAGCAGGGCGACGCAGGCCTTGGCCACCGGCGCGGTGTCGCGGGTGTCCCAGCCCAGGGGCGACCGGCCGGCCCACGCGCCCTCCATGGTGTCGAAGCCGGGGATGCCCCGGGCCGCCACCGACCGGAGGGGGCCGGCGGAGACGAGGTTGACCCGCACGCCATGGGCGCCGAGGTCGCGGGCCAGGTAGCGGGCGGTGGACTCCAGGGCGGCCTTGGCCACGCCCATCCAGTCGTACGCCGGCCACGCCTGGGTGGCGTCGAAGTCGAGGCCGACGATCGACCCCCCGCCGGCCGCCTGCATGAGCGGCAGGGTGGCCACCGCCAGGGCCTTGAGCGAGAACGCGGAGGTGTGGACGGTAACGGCGACGTCGTCCCACTCAGTGTTGAGGAAGTTGCCGCCCAGGGCGCGGCCGGGGGCGAAGGCGACGGCGTGCAGGACGCCGTCGACCCTCCCCCACCGGGCGGTGAGCTCCGCGGTGAGCGCCTCCATATGGCTGGCATCGGTGACATCGAGCTCCAGCACGTCGGGCGCCGGCGACAGCCGGCGGGCGGTGCGCCGGGTGAGGCTCATGGCCCGGGCGAAGGAGGTGAGCACGATCTCGGCTCCCTGCTCCTGGGCCAGCTTGGCCACGCCGAACGCGATGGAGTCGTCGTTGAGCACGCCGGTGATCAGCAGCTTCTTGCCTTCGAGCATCATCGTCACAGCATCCTCACAGCGGGGTGTTGGAGTGCTTGGCCCGCGAGCGGGGGGTGGCCCGCTTGGTGCGCAGGGCGGCGAGACCGGCGGTGAGGAGCCGGCGGGTGTCGTTGGGGTCGATCACGTCGTCGACGTAGCCCCGCTCGGCGGCGACCGACGGCGTGCACAGCCGGGCCGTGTAGTCGGCCTCCAGTTCGGCTTGGGCCCGGGCCCGCTCTTGCGGATCGGCGATGGCGCCCAGCTTCTTGCGCTGGAGCACGGCGACCGCGCCAGGGGCGCCCATGACCGCGATCTCGGCCTTGGGCCAGGCCAGGCACAGGTCGTTGCCCAGGCCCCGGGAGTCCATGGCGATGTAGGCCCCGCCGTAGGCCTTGCGCAGCACCACGCAGAGGCGGGGCACGGTGGCGTTGGCGTAGGCGTGGACCAGCTCGGCGCCGTGGCGGATCATCCCCTGCCACTCCAGGTCGCGGCCAGGGCGGAAGCCGCCGCAGTCGACGAACGTCAGCAGGGGCAGGCCGAAGGCGTCGCAGCACTGCACGAAGCGGGCTGCCTTGCGGGACGCCTCGATGTCGAGCGTGCCGGCCTGGCTGCGGGGCTGGTTGGCGATGACCCCCACTGGCAGACCGCCCAGGCGGGCGTAGCCAGTGACCACGTTGGTGGCCAGCGCGGCTCGGACCTCGAGGAACGACTCGGTGTCGCAGACGTCGCCGATCACCGTGCGCACGTCGTAGGAGGCGGTCGGCCGCTCGGGGACCACGCCGGCGGCGACCTTCGACGGCCGGTCGAGAGGGTCGTCGGTGGGCCAGAACGGGGGCTCGTCGAGGTGGTTCGAGGGCAGGTACGACAGGAGGTCGGCGACCACGGCGGCCGCCTCCTCCTCGTCGAGGACCACCATCGACGCCACGCCGCTGCGGTTGGCGTGCACGTCGGCGCCGCCGAGATCGGTGTGCGAGGTCTCGACACCGGTGAACGACGCCGCGGCCCGGGGCCCGTTCACGTAGGCATAGGCCTCGGCGGTCATCACCACGTGGTCGGCGAGCCCGAGGAGCAGCGCCGGCCCCCCGACGCACGGCCCGAGCACGGTCAGGACCACCGGCACGGCGCCCGACGCGTCGGAGATCGCCTTGGCCACCCGCCCCCAGGCCACCAGCGACGCCAGCCCCTCGCTGACATCGGCGCCCGAGGTGGCGATCTCGCCCACCACCGGGACGCCGGCCTCCAGCGCCAGCCGGACGACCCGCTCGATCACCTGGCCCTCGGTGGGGCCGATGGCGCCCCGGTGCGCGCCGCCGTCGAGGCGGAACCAGGCCACCCGCCGGCCGTCGATCTCGGTGAGCGCGGCCGTGGCCGCGCCCCCCCGCTTGGCCGCGACCGGAACTGCGGCGGTCACCCCGGGTTCGGGGTCAGGACGAGGCTGGCATTGCTGATCCCGGCCGGCGTCGCGGCGCCCAGGCCCGCCAGGCGGATCACGCCGGCGGGGTCAGCACGAGGCTGGCATTGTGGCCGCCGAAGCCGAAGGAGTTCGACACCACGGGCGCGGCGGCCAGCGTGCGGGGCCCGTCGGCGACGACATCGACGCCCATCTCCGGATCGGCCTTCTCGTGGTTCGCCGTCGGCGGCACGACCCCGTCGCGCATCGACAGCATGGCGGCGACCGCCTCCACCGCGCCGGCGGCGGCGATGAGGTGGCCGATCGAGCCCTTGGCCGACCAGATGGGCAGGGTGTGCTCGCCGAACACCTTGACCACGGCCTCGGCCTCGGCCGCGTCGTTGAGGTCGGTGGACGTGCCGTGGGCGTTGACGTGGCCGATCTGCGCCGGCTCCAGGCCGGCGTCGGCCAGAGCCAGGCGCATGCAGTGGGCGGCACCGGCCCCACCCGGCGCGGGAGCGGTGACGTGGTAGGCGTCGGAGTTGCGCCCATAGCCGGCGACCTCGCCGTAGATGTGGGCGCCCCGTGCCACGGCCCGGTCCCACGACTCGAGGACCAGGAACCCGGCGCCCTCGCCCATCACGAAGCCGTCGCGGTCGACGTCGAAGGGCCGGGAGGCGAGCGTGGGCTCGCCGTTGCGGTTGCTCAGGGCCCCCATACGGGCAAAGGCGGCTATGGCGATGGGCGTGACGCACGCCTCGGACCCGCCGGCCAGCACCACGTCGGAGGAGCCCTCGCGGATGAGCCGGGCGGCCTCGCCGATGGCGTGGGACCCGCCGGCGCAGGCGGTGGCAATGCAGAAGTTGGGACCGGTCCAGCCCAGCTTCAGGCCCACCAGCGCGGCGGCGGCGTTGGGCATCATCATGGGCACCAGCATGGGGCTGACCCGCGACGGCCCTCGGGAGAACAGGTTGTACTCCTGCTCCTCCTGGGTGATCAGGCCCCCGACGCCGGCGGCGGCCACCCCGCCGCAGCGGGCGGGGTCGGCCCCCAGCTCGCCGGCGTCGGCCAGAGCGTCGGCCGCGGCGCCGAAGGCCAGCTGGGCCGCCCGGTCGGTGCGGCGGGTCTCCTTCGAGTCGAAATAGACGCTGGGATCGAACTCGACCACCTCGCAGCCGAAGCGCACCGGCAGATCCGCCGGGTCGATGCGACGGATCGGCGCCGCGGTCGCCCGGCCGGCGAGCAGCGTGTCCCAGAACGAGCCGAGGTCGCAGCCGGCCGGCGTCTTCACCCCCAGCCCGGTGATGGCCACCCGCGTCCGGGTCATCCGGCGGCGGCCTTCTCCGAAACGATCCCGGTGATCACGTCGGCCGCCTGGCCGACGGTGCCGACACCGTCGAAGGCTTCGGTGGGCAGGTCGACGTCGAGCTTCTCCTGGAGGATCTCGAGGATCTCCAGCACGCTCAGGCTGTCACCGTTGAGGTCCTCCACGAATCGGGCCTCGGGCGTGACCACCTCCCGGTCGACATCCATGACCTCGACCGCGGCGTCGGTCAGCAGTTCGAGAATTCCGTCGCGGTCCATGTTCGTGTGGCCTCCACTACTCGTTCGATCAACCAAAGTTAGTGGCCCATCCCCAGACCGCCGTCCACGGGGATCACAGAGCCGGTTACATAGCCTGCCGCGTCAGAGGCAAGGAATGCCACTACGGCGGCGACCTCTTCGGGGGTCCCGAAGCGGCCCAGCGGCACGGCGGCGGTCATCTCCGCCCGGCGCGCCTCGCCGACCGCGTCGGTCATCGCCGTCGTGATCGGCCCGGGGGCGACCACGTTCACGGTGACGCCCCGGCCGCCGAGCTCGCGGGCCAGCGCCCGGCTCAGCCCGACCAGACCGGCCTTGGCCGCCGCGTAGTTGGCCTGGCCGGCGGCGCCGGTGAGGGCCACCACCGAGCTCATGGCGATCATCCGGCCCCAACGGGCCCGCACCATGCCGGGCATGGCCCGGCGCAGGGTGTGGAAAGTGCCGTCGAGGTTGGTGCGCAACACCCGGCCCCACTGGTCGTCGGTCATGCGCATGGCCAGGCCGTCGGCGGTGATGCCGGCGTTGGCGACCACCACCTCCACCTTGCCCCATGCCGCCTCGACGAGGCCGAAGGCGGCATCGACCGCCGCGGGGTCGGACACGTCGGCCTGGACAGCCATCGCCTCGGAGCCGAGCGCCTCGACGGCGGCGCAGGTGTCGTCGGCGCCGGCCGTGTCGGACGAGCACCCCACCGCGACCCGGTGGCCGGAGGCGGCGAGGGCGAGGGCCACGGCCCGCCCGATGCCCTTGGACCCACCGGTGACGAGCGCGATCCGCCCTCCCATCAGCGGCTCCAACGGACGATGGCGCTGGCCCAGGACATGCCGGCGCCGAAGCCCGACAGGAGCACAAGGTCGCCCTCGTGGAGCCGCCCGGCCTCGGCCGCCTCGGCCAAGGCGATGGGCACGGAGGCCGCCGAGGTGTTGCCGTAGCGGTCGATGTTGACGAACGTGCGGTCGAGGGGCATGCCGAGCTGGG
>JBPCLE010000151.1:0-3377 GCA_051003575.1 Acidimicrobiales bacterium
CGGCGCGCAGCTCGGCGCCGGCCGGCGCCTTCAGGGCGTAAGGCTCGGTGATAGCGGCGACGCCACAGCCGGTGAAGGTGACGACTGTGACGAGGACGGCGACGGAGCCACGCGGGCGCATAGGACGCGAAGCCTACCGTCGCCGGCCTGGTCGCCGCCCCGCTACGGGCCGGCGCGCACGACCGAGAGGATGGTGGCGTAGTGGGCGGCACAGGCCAGGGCCACCATGCCGTGCCACACCTCGTGGTACCCGAACCACATCGGCGACGGGTTGGGCCGGCGGGTGCCGAGCACGACCCCGCCGGCGGTGTAGATCACCCCGCCGGCCAGCAGCAGGGCGATCTGGCCGGCCCCGAGCTGGCGGCTCAGCTCGGGGAGGGCCAGCAGCATGGCCCAGCCGAGGCCGATGTAGCACAGCAGTCCGACCACGGCCTTCTCGGCGATCCCTGACATCGCGAGGCAGAAGCCGAGGGCGGCGCCCACCCAGACCGCGGTCAGCACCACTGTCCCGGTCCGGCCGCGGAGCGCCAGGAGGCAGAGCGGCGTGTAGGACCCGGCGATCATGACGAAGATCGTCCCGTGGTCGAGCCGGCGGATGCGCCGGCGCCCGTCCGGCGTCCACGTGCGCCGGTGGTAGACGGCGCTGACGCCGAACATGGCCGTCATCCCGGCCGCGTAGACGGCCCCGCCCAGCCGGGCCCGCGCCGATGGCGCGCTGACGACCACGAGCGCGCCGGCGGGCACCGAGAGCACGAAGCAGACCAGGTGCAGCCAACCGCGCAGGTGGGGCGGGAGGGGCTCGGCGGACGAGATATCGGGAGTGGGGGATCCCTGGCGGACGGACACGGCCGCCATCCAGGCTAGTTCCGTGGGATGTCGCCGTGGGATGTCTAGGCGCGTGTCGCGCCGGCGGTTCCTGTCAGGCCGTCTTGCGCAAGATCACGAGTGACTGCGGGGCCATTGAGAGCACCTCGTCGGCCAGCAGGGTGATGCCCTCCCGGTGGTGCTCATGGCGGGCGTAGCCAAGCGCGGTGTCGAGGACGAGCACGAAGGAGCTGGCCCACTTGCCGTTCGGCAGCCGGAAGTCCACCGGGCTGGGGCCGTTCAGCAGGAGGAGGAAGCTGTCGTCGACGATGCGCGCGCCGCGTGGCCCGGGCTCGGAGATCTCCTGGCCGTTGAGGAAGACGCCGAGGGCCACGACCTGGCCGGACACCCACTGGTCCTGGTCCATCTCGTAGCCGTCGGGCCCGAACCACCCGATGTCGGCCAGCTCCGACCCGTGGATCGGTCGGCCCTGGAAGAACTTCCGCCGGCGGAAGACGGGGTGGTCGCGGCGCAGGGCCACGAGGCGCTTGGTCGCGGCCAGCAGCTCCTGAGCGTCCTCATCGAGGTCCCAGTCGATCCAGTTCAGCTCGTTGTCCTGGCAGTAGGCGTTGTTGTTGCCGCCCTGACTGCGGTTGAGCTCGTCGCCGGCCACCAGCATGGGCACGCCCTGGGAGAGCAGCAGGGTCGTCAGCAGGTTCAGCTGCTGACGCCGGCGCAGATCCAGGACCTCGGGATCGTCGGTCTCGCCCTCGGCCCCGCAGTTCCAGGAGCGGTTGTCGTCGGTGCCGTCTCGGTTGTCCTCGCCGTTGGCGTCGTTGTGCTTGTGGTTGTAGGAGACCAGGTCGCGCAGGGTGAACCCGTCGTGGGCGGTGATGAAGTTGATCGACGCGCCGGGCCCGCGGCCGTCGCCCTGGTAGAGGTCGCTCGACCCCGTCAGCCGGTACCCCATGTCTCCCAGCGACGCGCCCTGGCCCCGCCAGAAGTCCCGCACCGCGTCGCGGTACTTGCCGTTCCACTCCGTCCACAGCACCGGGAAGTTGCCCACCTGGTACCCGCCCTCGCCCACGTCCCAGGGCTCGGCGATCAGCTTCACCGACGAGACGACGGGATCCTGGTGGATCAGGTCGAAGAAGGCCGACAGGCGGTCTACCTCGTGGAAGCCCCGGGCCAGGGCCGACGCCAGGTCGAACCGGAACCCGTCGACGTGCATCTCGGTCACCCAATACCGCAGGCTGTCCATGATGAGGTGCAGGACCTCGGGATGGCGGGCGTTGAGCGTGTTGCCGGTCCCCGTGTAGTCCATGTAATGGCGGGCGTCGTTGTCGACGAGGCGGTAGTAGCCGGCGTTGTCGATGCCTCGGAAGTTGAGGGTCGGCCCCATGTGGTTGCCCTCGGCGGTGTGGTTGTAGACCACGTCGAGGATCACCTCGATGCCGGCGGCGTGGAGGGTGCGAACCATGGCCTTGAACTCCCGGACCTGCTCGCCCCGTGTGCCCGACGACGAGTACGCCGCGTGGGGGGCGAAGTAGCCGACGGAGTTGTAGCCCCAGTAGTTCGACAGGCCCCGCTTCATCAGGTCGTGCTCGGACACGAAGTGGTGGACCGGCAGCAGCTCGACGGCCGTGATACCCAGGTCGGTGAGGTGGTCGACGGCGGCCGGGCTGGCCAGGCCGGCGTAGGTGCCGCGCTGGTGCTCCGGCACGCCGGGGTGGCGCATCGTGAACCCCTTGACGTGGACCTCGTAGATGACCGTCTCGTGCCATTCGCGGCGGGGGAGCCGGTCCTCGCCCCATGGGAAGAGGGTGTCGGCCACGACGCTGCGGGGCACGTGGGAAGCCGAATCCCGGTTGTCGCGGACCTTGTCGGACTTGCCGACCGTGTACCCGAACACCGAGTTGTGCCAGTCGAGGTCGCCGTGGACGACCTTGGCGTATGGGTCGAGCAGAAGCTTCTTGGGGTTGAATCGCTGGCCCCACTCGGGCTCGTATGCCCCACTCACCCGGAAGCCGTAGAGCTGGCCAGGGCTCACGCCCGGCACGTAGCCGTGCCAGACGTGGGCGGTGACCTCGGTGAGGGGGATGCGGGTCTCGGCGCGCTTGTTGCCGAACAGGCAGAGCTCCACGCCGTGGGCGGCTTCCGAGAACAGGGCGAAGTTGGTCCCTTCGCCGTCCCACGTCGCGCCGAGTGGGTAGGGACGACCGGGCCAGAGTTCCATGGCAGGTAGCATCTCCTACCGGGAGGCTGTCGCGAAAACCCAGCGTCCCCGGAGGTTCTCTTGCAAGGCTTGGCTCGCTGGTGGTCGGGGCTCGACCGCCCGTACCGGTTCAACGTGGGGCTCTACATGCTGGCGGCGATCGCGCTCGCCGGCATGCTCTTCGAGGTGGCCACGGGTGCCGGCACCTCCCCCAAGCAGCAGGTGGCCAACCAGTCGCCCACGACCACCGCTCCGCTGACCACCACGGCGCCGGCGCCGACCACCGCCCCGAACGTGCCGTCGACCTCCACGTCGTCCACCGAGCCGACCTGCACCAGGGCGCCAGCCGGTGGGCCAG
>JBPCLE010000152.1:0-5030 GCA_051003575.1 Acidimicrobiales bacterium
GTTCCGGCCCGGGCCGCCAGCCGCACGGGTAGTCGCTTGCTGATGGTACTGGACACCTTCCAAGCCATCGCAGACGTGGCCCATGCAGACGCGGTGCTGCGATCGCAGATCCAGCATCACCGTGATCGTGTCTCCTACCTCTTCTCCGGGTCCGAGCAGGGCATCCTGCGGGGCCTGTTCTCCGAGCGCGCCGCCCCGCTGTTCGGCCAGGCCGAGCGCTTCGAGCTCGGACCGCTGCCGCAGTCTGTCGCCACGGACTACGTCGCCGACCAGTTCGATGCCACGGGCCGGAGCGCGGGAACGGCGCTCGGGGCGCTTGTCCACGCCGCGGCCGGGCATCCACAGCGGCTCAACCTCCTGGCCCATCATCTTTGGAACCTGACGCCCGACGGTGGCCAGGCTGGCGAGGACATCTGGCGGGAGGCGTACGCCGCCACCCTGGCCTACGCCCGGCCGGAGCTGCTCGCGGTGTGGAACGGGATCGGCGGCAACCACCGCAGGTCATTGCGCCTCTCGGCTTGGGGGGAGCCGCAGTTCGGAGCGGCTGCCCGCCGGCTCGGGTTGAGCGGAGGCTCGGCGACCGCAGCTCGTGATGTCCTCGAGCAGCGCAGCGTCATCGACACCCAGGGCGCGATCGTCGACCCTCTTCTCGCTTCGTGGATACGCCAGGAACATCCCAGCCCCTGACGCGGGCCGGCGGCCTGGTGGCTGCGGGCTCGCCCTCCTCGTCCTGACCGGCTGAAGCAGCGGTGGCGACGACAAGGATGCCGCCCCGGCCGCCTCGACGGCGCCGGCCGGGCCCCTGCTCGACGTGGTATGCGACGAGGCGGACAGACACCGCCGGGTGCTGTACCTCGACACCGTGGTACCCCGCCTGGTCGAGTACTACCGCGACTCCGGCTTCGAGCAGTGGCCCACGGCCGACGCCTACTACGACGACTTCCTACGGAGGCAGCGATGAGCGACGACAGCACGGCCCCGGCCGGCGAGGAGTGGAAGGACTGGGCCGAGGTGGCGGCGGCCGACCTGGCCGATCCCACCTTCGCGGCCCTGGTGGCCGAGATCGATGCCGACCAGCAGGCGTGGGCCGCTGAGTACGTCGCCACCCTGGCCGCCCTGCGCAAGGCCCTGCACATCACCCAGGCCGACGTGGCCGAGCGCCTCGGGGCCAGCCAGTCGGAGGTGTCGCGCATCGAGCGGCGCGACGACGTCCTGGTGTCGACGCTGCGGGGGTTCATCACCGCCCTGGGCGCCGACCTCGAGCTGGTCGCCCGCTTCGGCGACGGCCACGTCGTGCGCATCGACCTGACCGACGTGGCCTGAGCCAGCGTCCAAGGTTCCCCGGCCCCGGCCGGTGAGCCGATAGTTCTCTGATCACGCGTCCGCGCCTTTGCCGGGCCAACCAACCCTTGGACGGATTCGTCCGTCAACCCGCTCACGGGCGGAAACCGGCCCACAGGAAGCCCGTAGAGGCTCGCAAGCGGAGCCCTCGGCACCTGGGTGCCGAAGAAACTGTCCCCGGGAGCCGCCCCCACCGCCTTCGGCCGGCTCTGACGCGGGCTCAGCTCGGCGCGGAAACCTCCGCCCGCCGCCGGCGTGCCGTGCGGCCGTAGGCCAGCTCAACCTCTCGCTGCTGCGTCCCCAGCACCTGGGCCAGCTCCACTGCTACATCGGCCCGCAAGGGAACCTCAGCCCGCTCGATGAGGGCATAGGCCCGTTCCGGGGTGCGCCGTACGTCCCGCATCGGGGTCGTCGCCTGCCCTGCGTGGTAGAGAGGGGCGTGCCTCGAACCCGAAAGCTCTGGGCCGCCGCCGCGGTTGCCCTGTTGGTGATGGCCGGTTGCAGCAGGGGGGACGACAACGACGATGCCGCGTCGAACACCACCACGCCGGCAGCCGCCGGCCCCACCACCACCGCCCGGCCCGTCGACACCAGCTTCACCGGCCAGGGCAGTGCCCAGTTCTGCGCCCTGTCCCGCACGTTCAACGAGCGGTTCGGCAGCGTCAGCGCCAGTCCCACCGCGGCGCAGCTCCGCACCCTGACCCGCGAAGGCCAGGCCGCCATCACCGAGGCGGTGACCAAGGCGCCGGCGGAGATCAAGGCCGATGTACAGGTGATCGCCGCCACCTACAACGGGCTGGTGGCCGAGCTGGAGAAGGTGAACTTCGAGGCCACCCGGCTGCCTCCCGCCGCACTCGGCGCCCTCTCGGCGCCCGAGTTCACCCGGGCCACGACTCGGTTCCAGACCTACACCCGCACCGTCTGCGGTACCGGCTGACCGAGCGCCCTACCCCTGCACCAGCCGCCAGGTGCCGTCGATCTCGTTGTCCAGCGACATCTCCGCCGGCGGCCCTGCACCGTCCCACCGCCACCCGTCGGGAAGGTCCACCCGCAGCTTGACCACGTCGCCGGTGTGGTCGGGAGCGCCCATCCACCGCAGGTTGTAGTCCCACGCCCGCCCCTTCTGGCGCTCCAAGAGGTTGGCGACGTCCCACACCACCGTCAGCGTGACCGGGCCGCCCGCGGGCGCGGCGGCCTTGAACCACCCCGTATCCGGATGGCCGGCCATGGTGGGCTCGGGGAAGCCGAGGGGCTCCGACGCGGCCTGGTCGAGCGTGGCGCCCTCGGGGCCGTAGATGGTCAGGTAGGCCAGCGTGCTGTTGTTGTAGGCCGGGTTGGGTGCCTCGGTGTTGGTGATCGTGATCTCGGTGGTCACCCGCGCCCCGCCGTCGGTCCGAAGCTCCACGAGGTGGTCGAAGACCCGCCGGATGCCCCGGCCGTTCTTGGTAGCGTAGGCAAACTCTGAGCTGTAGAAGAAGTCGCCGCGGTGGGAGGGGAAGGCCCCGTCCCAGGCCCGGTCGGCCAGCACCCGGGCCACCAGCGGGTCGGTCGACCAGGCCAGCGCATCCCGGGCGTCGAACGCGTCACCCATGGCTTGGCCCAGCGGCTCCCATTTCGAGGCCGGCGCCTCAAGCAGCTTCTGCATGACCACCTCGGCCAGGGCGGCCACGAAGTCCTTGCGGTTGGTGCCGGGCGGAGGAGCGAGCTCGTGGGTGTAGAAGTCCAGCCGCTCGTTCATGTTGGCGGCCGAGATCCTCTCGCCGTAGCCGGGCACCTCCACCGGGCCGACCACGCCCAGCACGCGGCGCAGGAAGCCGGGGGTGAAGGAGATCACCCCGTCCACCGGGGCCTCCCCGGCCGCCCGCCACAGGTTGGCGGCGAGCTGGGCCGCCTGCGGCCAATCCGGGGTGCTGTTGACGTTGCTGAGCCGGCGGGGAAGCGGTGGGTTGTGGAGGCGGAACGGAGACCCGGCCTCCTCCGCCGGCGCGGTGGCCGCGGGGTGGTCCTTGTTCCACTCCTCGATGGCGTCGTAGCGCTCGAGGGCGAGCTTCCCATCCTCGGCGGTGAGCACCCCGTAGGTGCCGATGAAACCTCCCGTGGGCCGGATCTCGTCGGGGTTCTGCGACAGGAAGAGGTAGCGCTTCGGCCCCGACTCGCCGGCGAAGGCCATCAGGGCGGCCAGGCCGTCGCCGGCGGACACGGCACGGGCCCTGATCCGCGGCAGCCTCGTCACCAGGTCGTCACGGGCGCGGGCCACCGGGCCGACCAGGAAGGCGCCCTTCAGCCGGAGCACGTCGTCGGATGCCTCGCTGAGGGCCACCAACGCCGGCGCCAACGTCGCCTGGGTGCTGCGCAGGGCGTCCATGGCGGCCGAGACGGGGGTGGCCTGGTCGGCGGGGTGCAGGAGCGTGTCGGCCGCGTCGACGAGCGGCTGGCCGGCGCGCGACAGGCTCATGCCGGCCCGGGCCAGGGTGTCGACGGCGCGCATCTGGTTGCCGACCACAGGTATGACGCGGGCGACGCTGGCCACCGGCCCGAGGGCGGCGATCTCGTCCTGGGCCTGGCCGAACGCCTCCTCGGCCTGGACAAGGTTGCGACGGGCCACATCCAGGGAGCGGGCCGCCGCGGCGCCCTCTTCCCGCACGAGCGCCGCCCGGCCCCGTTGGGCGGCGCCGGCGGCCGCCCGCATCTGGAACAGGCTGTAGCCGCCCAGGACGATCGCAACCAACCCGAGGCCGGCGAGCAGGATGCGCCGCCGGGGGGAACGCGCGGTCAGCGGTTGCCCATCCTCGTCATCGGGTAGAGTGTGGCAGACGCAAGCCGCCCAGAACGCTGATCTCGACCACCGCAAGGTGTACCGTGGTACCCAAGGTGTATCATCGGCTGTATCCTCTCTGGGCGGCTCCGCCCGCGGAACGGAGAACACTCATATGGACAACGCAATGGTGATGACGGGGCGAAGGGTCTCCCGGCGCCTGCTCATCCGGCTCCTCGTGGTGGCCGTGAGCGTCAGCGCGGCATTCTCGGTGGTCATGGCGCTGTTCCAGCGTCAGGCCGAGGCGCAGCTCCCCCCCAACTTCATCCAGCAGATCATCTGCCCGATCCTGCTGAGCCTGGCCAACGCCTTCAGCGGCTTCTTCGGCGGGCTCCTGGCCGGGATCTTCGACGCTCTTCTCGCCGCCTTCGGCTGCATCGGCATCTCCGGCTAAGCGCAGACCCGAGAAGGGGAGCCGCAAGGAAGAATCGAGCAAGAAACCCGATCCCAACTGGGGGGTCGGGTTTTTTTCGCGGCTGTATCGGTACTGACGGCTAGGACGAAGTCCCATCGCCGCTTCCCCATCCGGGTCCGGGCCGGGTGCCGAGGTGGTTAAGTCTCAACAGTCGGGCCCCTGAGCGGAGCATCCACCGACGGGCCGACCCGGCGGTCAGCGGCGCAGGGCTGGCAGCTTCGTGACCCCCGAAGAAGGGTGCATGCTCGGCTCCCGGAAGGTCAGTCGACTGCTGTCGCCGTTCGCCGGCGCCGCCATGAGCCCTTGCCGGCGGTTCCGTGCCCGTTGCCGGAACTCCCGTTGGTCGAGATGTTCTCGGCCGTGTAGTAGTAGCCAGATGAATATCCGCTGTCCTCGTCAACCCCGTTCAGTACGGCGCCGATCAGCGGGGCGTTGACCTGGTGCAGCATCTCTGCGGCC
>JBPCLE010000153.1:0-2876 GCA_051003575.1 Acidimicrobiales bacterium
GTGTCACCACGTAGAGCATTCCAGAGCAGGCCACGCCGGCCAGGCCGGCGGCGACCGCCAGCGCCTGGACGGCAGCCGAGTCGGCCAGCACGGCCAGGAACGCGAGGGCGCCGAACAGGCCGAGGGCGCCCACCTCTCGGCTCAACCACGAGTGGCGCCAGCCGGCGAGGGCCCGCCAGGCCCGCTCCGGGCGCCCCAGGTGGAAGATGCTGATGGCCAGGCCGATGAGGGCCATCACCAGCGCGGTGGTGGTCGTGGCCAGCCGGTGGCCGATGGCGAGGTCGACGGCGAGGGCGCCGGCCGAGGCCTGGGTAAGGACCAGCATGGCCACGAGAGGATCGTGCGAGCGCCCACCGCCGCCGAGGGTGGCCCCGGCGGCTTGGAGCCCGCCCGGCAGGCCCCAGTCGCTGTGGTAGTTGGTGGTGGGCCGGGTGATGTCCGAGGGAGGGGCCGTCGGCACGAGGGTCTGGCCCCGGACGGCCTCGGCCAGCGCCGCGGTGTCGACGACGGTGATCGTGATGGCGCCGTTGGGGCAGGCCGACACGCACGCCGGCTCCTCGCCGGCGCCGAGGCGGTCACGGCACATGTCGCACTTGCGGAGCACGCCCCGGGCGCTGTTGTACCGGGGCACCTCGTAGGGGCAGGTCCACGTGCAGTACCCGCAGCCCAGGCACCGGCCCTCGATGTGGGCGACGATCCCGTTGAACTCGTCCTTCTCGTAGACGTTCGTGGGGCACCCGTTCAGGCATGCCGGGTCGACGCAGTGGTGGCGGGCGGTGTTGACGGTCTGCTGGAACGGCTGGGCGGCGCCGTACGGCGGCACCCCGCCGACCGGGCTGCCTCCGGTGAGCAACCCGACGGTGCGGTAGGACTCCCCGTCGTCGAGGCCGTTCATGTTGTGGCAGGCGGTGACGCACGCCTTGCAGCCGGTGCAGGTGTCGAGGTTGACGTCGAAGGCGTACTGCTGGCCGGCGGCGGGGGCGGTGAGGGGAATGCGGTCCTGCCAGATTCCCGTGTCGGGCACCTCACACAGCGAGAAGCGTTCAACGGGGGCCAGATCCGCCTGCTCGGCGAGGTAGCGCTCGAGCGGCGTGGCGCTCAAGGGGACGCGACCTGCACCATGCCGTGCACCACGCGCACCTCGAAGGTGGGGACCGCCACGGTGGCGTCGTCGAGGCACACACCGGTTTCGAGGTCGAAGCTCTGCTTGTAGACCGGCGAGGCCACCTTGAGCCGCTCGGCCCGGGAGCCGACGATGCCCCGGGACAGGACGAACGCCCCGCTGAAGGGGTCGAAGTTGGAGATGGCGTAGATCTCCTCGCCGGCAATCCGGAACACGGCCACCTGCAGCCCGCCGGCGAGGGCGCACACGCCCCGTCCGGGGACGAGTTTGTCCAGGGGGCAGACGTCGACCCAGACCTTGTGGACCAGCATCGTCACTGGGTAGCTCCTATCGCCAGCAGCGCAGGGTCGGGCTTCTCGTGCCGGTAGGCCGGTCGGGGTTGGCCCCGCTCGGTGACAAAGACCACGTTGGGGTCGGCGTCGTCGGAGTTGACGAACGTGCGGAACCGCTCCATCCGCTCGGGGTCGTTGACGACACCCTTCCACTCGCACTCGTAAGTCTCGACGTGGCGGGCCATGTCGGCTTCCAGCTCGGCGCAGAGGCCGAGGGCGTCGTCGATCACCACGCTGCGCAGGTACTCGATGCCGCCGTCGAGCTTCTCCAGCCAGACCGACGTGCGCTCCAGGCGATCCGCGGTGCGGACGTAGAACATCAGGAACCGGTCAAGATAGGTGAACACGGCGTCGCGATCGAGGTCGGCGGCCAGCAACTGGGCGTGCTTCGGGCGCATGCCCCCGTTGCCGCCGACATAGACGTTCCACCCCCGCTCGGTGGCGATGACGCCGAAGTCCTTGCCCTGGGCCTCCGCGCACTCGCGGGTACAGCCGGACACCGCGCCCTTGATCTTGTGGGGCGCCCGCAGGCCGCGGTACCGCAGCTCCAGGTCGACGGCGAGGGTGGTCGAGTCCTGGACCCCGTACCGGCACCAGGTCTGGCCCACGCACGACTTCACCGTGCGCAGGGCCTTGCCGTAGGCGTGACCCGACTCCATGCCGGCGTCGATCAGGCGGCGCCAGATATGGGGCAGCTCGTCGACCCTCGCGCCGAACAGGTCGATCCGCTGGCCCCCGGTGATCTTGGTGTAGAGGTTGAACTCCTTGGCCACCTCGCCCAGGGCGATGAGCTGGTCGGGGGTGATCTCGCCGCCCGGCACCCGGGGGACGACCGAGTAGGTGCCGTCGCGCTGGAGGTTGGCCAGGAAGTGGTCGTTGGTGTCCTGGAGGGCGGCCTGCTCGCCGTCGAGGATGTGGCCGTTGGACAGCGAGGCGAGCATCGAGGCCACCGCCGGCTTGCAGATCTCACAGCCCTCGCCCTGCCCGTGGGCGACCAGCACCTCGGAGAACGAGGTGATCCGGTGGATGCGGACGATGTCGAAGAGCTCCTGGCGGGAGTAGGCGAAGTGTTCGCACAACGTGTTGGCGACGACGACGCCGGCCTTCTTCTGCTCGTCCCGGAGGATGTCGGTGACCATCGGGACGCAGCCGCCGCAGCCCGTGCCCGCCTTGGTGATGACCTTGAGGGCGCTGACGTTGTCGCAGCCGGCGGCGACCGCGGCACAGATGGTGCCCTTGTCGACGTCGTTGCAGGAGCAGACCATCGCCGTGCCGGGCAGGGCGCCGACGCCGACGGCCGGCGCCGCCGAACCGGCACCACGTCTGGCCGACGCACGACTTCACCGTGCGCAGCGCCTTACCGTAGGCGTGCCCCGACTCCATCCCGGCGTCGATCAGCCGGCGCCAGATGAGGGGCAGTT
>JBPCLE010000154.1:0-2760 GCA_051003575.1 Acidimicrobiales bacterium
TTCACAGAAATTCGTGTGGAGGACCCACCAAAAAGCAGCCTGGGGACGGAACTGGCGGCCGGCGCCTGCGCCGGCGCCGTGTCCGACATGATGACGGCGGCGGCCACCGACCACGTCTTCGTCGACATCGGCCACACCCTCGACTTCACCAACAAGGCGTTCGAGGCGGTCGAGCACCTGGGGTGGGAGTCGGCCGCCGACGTGCTGCCGACGCTCACCAGCCAGACCGCCGGCGCCTCCCGGTCCGAGGAGGGGAGCCGGTGGCGACACCCTCACGACCTGGCCGCCCTGGTGGCGGAGACCGAGGCCCGGCTGCCGGCGCTGCTGGCCGAGGGGCGGGCGGCGCCGGCACCCTTCCACGACGTGAGCCGGCTGGGCTGGCGGTTGCTGGAGGACGACCCGTTCGCCGTCGTGGCGTCGCTGTGCGACGCCGTCGGGGCCGGCGCCACGCCCGAACAGCTCGGCCGAGCCCTGGCGCTGGCCGCCGCGCTGCGCATCACCCGGTTCCACACCCAGAACGACTTCGGCGACTGGGACGCCGTCCACCACGGCTTCACCTACGCCAACGCCCTGCACCAGTGCCTGATCCGCCGGCCGTCGGACGAGCTGGTGCGGGGGGTCATGCACGGGGCGCTGCGGGTCTACCTCGACCGGTTCCTCAACGTGCCCGCGGCCCGGCTGCCGGCGGCCGGGGGCGCCGACCTGACCGACCTCCAGGGGTGCTGGGACGCCCAGGGCGGCGTCGACCGGGCCGGCGCGATCGCCTACGGGTGGCTCAAGGCCGGCGGCGACCCCCGCCGGCTGGTGGCCGCCATGGGCCACGCCCTGCTGTCGGAGGACGCCGGCTTCCACTGGTTCCAGATCGTCGAGGCGGCCGTCCGCCAGCACGCGGCGTGGCCGGAGGGGTCGGAGGAGGGGGCGCTGATCCTGGTCGGCGCGGCCCGGTTCCTGGCCGCCCACACGCCGACCCGGCGGGAGCTGCCCCACGTCGTGCGCACCGCCGCCCGCCTGCGCCGGGGCGACGACCTGTTCGAGGAGAGCTGACCCCCCCCGAACTGGTGGCGATCGGACACGCCAGGACGTATCGAATCGTCACCAGTTGGGGGGGTCAGGCCGATTCGTCGCCGTCGCCGTCGCCGTCGCCGTCGCCCCGCCGGCGCCAGGCCTCCTCGGCGCGGGAGACGACCTCGCGCAGGGGCAGGCCGGTGCGACGGGCGGCCCGTGCGGCGTCGTCGTGCTCGACCTTGACCCGGCCGGCGCCCACCTTCACCCGCACCGGGATCCCATCGACGTCGACCTGGCCCTGGGTGCGGGCCGCCGCCCACCGCTCCAGGGTCTCGCCCCGGACCCCGAGCGAGCCGGTCTCGGCCACCAGCACGCCGGCGAGCTGGTCGGCCAAGGCCTGGTCGGCCAGCACGCTGAAAGTGTAGGCCGGTCGGCCCTTCTTCATGAGGATCGGCGTGAGCCAGGCGTCGAGGGCGCCGGCATCCATGAGGGCGGCGACGGCGTGGGCGAGCGTCTCGCCGGTGGCGTCGTCGACGTTGACCTCCAGGAGGGTGACGGGCTGGCCGGGCTCGGGCCGGGCCGGCTCTGCGGCCAGTGCCTCGCCCACCACCACCTGGAGCAGGTTGGGCAGGCCTTCGAGGTCGCGGGTGCCGGCGCCGAAGCCGGACGCCCCCACCCGCATGGCCGGCATCGGGCCCCAGCCGGTGGCGGTGGCGGCCAGGATGGCGGCGCCGGTGGGCGTGGTCAGCTCGTAGGGCACGTCGCGCCCGTAGCTCGGCGCGCCCCGCAGCAGCTCGACCACCGCCGGCGCCGGCACCGGCAGCATGCCGTGGGCCGAGCGGACCATGCCCATGCCGTTGGCCACCGGGCTCGACCACACCGTGTCGACCCCCAGCACCTCCAGGGCGGCGCAGGCGCCGACCACGTCGATCACCGCGTCGACCCCGCCCACCTCGTGGAAGTGGACCTGGGCCACCGGCCGGCGGTGGAGGTGGCCCTCGGCGTCGGCGAGGGCGGCGAAGATGGCCTGGGCCCGGTTGGCGACCCGCTCGGGCAACCGGGCCTCGACGATCAGGCCGGTGATGTGGGCGTAGGTGCGCACGACGGGGGTGTCGGCCACCACCACCTCGACCTTGGTGGCCCCGATGCCCCCCCGCATCACCGGCTCCACCTCCATAGACCATCCCGCCATCGGCAGGCGGTCGAGCAGGGCCCGTACCTCGCCCACGTCGGCGCCGGCGTCGATCAGGGCCCCCAGGGCCATGTCGCCGGCGATGCCGGAAAAGCAGTGGAACCACGCAGCCGTGCTCACGCCGGCAGCATCCGCAGCACCGCGCAGGCGGCGCCGAAACCGTTGTCGATCCCGACGACGGTGAGGCCGGCGGCGCACGACGAGAGCATCGAGAGGAGGGCGGTGACGCCCTCGAAGGCGGCGCCGTAGCCGGTGCTGGTGGGCACGGCGACGACCGGCGCCGGCGTGATGCCGCCCACGATGCTGGCCAGGGCGCCCTCCATGCCGGCGACCACCACCACGGCATCGGCGCCGGCCAGCTCGTCGACGGTGGCCAGCAGGCGGTGGACGCCGGCCACCCCCACGTCCGCGTTCACCGTGGGCCGCAGCCCGTGGGCGGTCAGGGTGGCCACGCACTCCTCGCTGACCGGCAGATCCGACGTGCCGGCGGTGAGGACCACCCCCCAACCCGGCCGGGGCAACCGGCTGCGCCAGGCCAGGGTGGAGCCGGTGCGGACGACGCC
>JBPCLE010000155.1:0-6444 GCA_051003575.1 Acidimicrobiales bacterium
ACTGGCCCGGATAGCAAAGGATATCGCCGGATAGCAGGTTCTGTTATCCGACCATATCCTTCGGTACGCGCGCCCCAGCGTGGTCTCGTCGCCTACACCGTCCCCGGCATGGCATCGTTCATCGCCCCGCCAGACCGACTGAACGGCGCGGAAATACCTGGCCGGAAGGGCGGTGGGGGCCCGAGCGGCCCTCTGAGCGGGGGACCGGGCCCGAAACGGCCAGTACGCTGTTCGCCTGTGAAGCCGTTGGTCATGGGTGTGCTCAACGTCACGCCCGACTCGTTTTCCGACGGTGGCAGGTGGCTCGACCCCGATGCCGCGGTCGCGCACGGCCTGCGGATGGTGGCCGAGGGGGCCGACGTCATCGACGTCGGGGGCGAGAGCACCCGACCGGGGGCCGAGCCGGTCTCGGTCGACGAGGAGTTGCGGCGGGTCGTCCCCGTGGTCGAGGCCCTCGCCCCTCACGTCCGCGTCTCGATCGATACCCGCAAGGCCGAGGTGGCCGAAGCGGCGATCACCGCGGGGGCCACCTTGGTCAACGACGTCTCGGCCACACTCGCCCCGGTGGCCGCGGCCGGCGGGGCCGGCTGGGTGGCCATGCACATGCAGGGGAACCCCCGCACCATGCAGATCGCCCCCACCTACGATGACGTGGTCGCCGAGGTCCGCCGGTTCCTCCTCGATCGGGCCGAGACGGCCGCCGGGATCGACGAGGTCTGGATCGACCCTGGCATCGGCTTCGGCAAGACCCTGGAGCACAACCTGACCCTCCTCAAGCACCTCTCCGAGCTGGTCGCCACCGGCTTCCCGGTTGTCGTCGGCACCAGCCGCAAGGCCTTTCTCGGCCGGCTCACCGGCGGCGCACCCGCCGGCGACCGGGTGGAGGCGTCGGTGGCCACCGCGGCCTGGGCCCTGGCCCAGGGGGCGGGGATGGTGCGGGTCCACGATGTCGCCCCCACCGTCGCAGCTCGGGCCATGCTGTGAAGGGCAAGTGGGCCAGCGGCATCGCGCCCCGCAACTTCGCCTGGATCATCAAGGACCGCCTCGCCATCAGCGAGCGCCCCGGGGGCTACGCCCGTTCCCACCGGCCCGTGCGGCGGCAGGAGGAGATCATCTGGATCCGGGAGCAGGGCTTCGCCCGCGTCGTCTCCCTGCTCACCTCGCCGCACAACCTCTACGCCTACGACGAGCTGGGCGTGGCCTGGGACCACATCCCGCTGCCCCTCCACGAGGACCCCCGCACCGTGCTGGTCGAGCTCTACCCCAAGCTGGCGGGGTGGCTGGCCAACGGCGACAAGGTCCTGATCCATCAGGAGGAGCTCAGCGACCGCCTCCTGGGCGTCGTCGGCGGCTACCTGGTGTGGTCGGCCATGGTGCCGGCCTCGGAGCACGCCATCTCCATCGTCGAGCAGATCAACTCTCGCCAGATGGGCCCCCCGGGCCGCGAGCTGGTGGCTATCGCCCTCACGATGGGCCGGGGAACCTGACCGACATCGTCCGGCTGCAGGGGTTGCGCCTCATGGGCACCCACGGCGCGCTGCCCGAGGAGCAGGGCCGGGCCCAGCCCTTCGAGGTCGATGTCGACATGTCCGTCGACCTGGCCGTCGCCGGACGCACCGACTCCCTTGCCGACACGGTCCACTACGGCGACGTCTCGGTGGCGGTGGCCAAGGTCGTCACCGGCGAGCAGCACCGGCTGCTGGAGCGGCTGGCCACCCGGGTGGCCGACGCGGTCCTGGCCGTCGACGACCGCATCGCGTCGGTCACGGTGACCGTGCGCAAGCTGCGTCCCCCGTTACCGGTCGACCTGGCATCGGCCGGCGTCACCATCACCAGGCGGTGAGGGCCTACCTGGGCCTGGGCTCCAACCTCGGCGACCGCCGGGGCCACCTCCGCCAGGCCGTCGCCGCCCTGCCCGGCGTGGTGGCCGTCTCCCCGGTCTATGAGACCGAGCCCGTCGGCGGCCCGCCGGGCCAGGAGCCCTACCTCAACCTGGTCGTCGTCGTGGAGACCGACCGCACGCCCCGGGAGCTGCTGGAGCTGGGCCAGGGCCTGGAAGCGGCCGCCGGCCGGGTGCGCAAGGAGCGCGCCGGTCCCCGAACCCTCGACGTCGACGTCCTCCTCGTCGGCCACCTCTGTGTCGACGAGCCCGACCTCGTCGTCCCCCACCCCCGCATGTGGGAGCGCCGGTTCGTCCTGGCCCCGCTCGCCGACCTGGCCGAGGGCCGTGTGCGCCCGGTCGGGCCGCTCTAACCTCCGGTGGTGGACGAGCTCCGAGCGGCGCTGCCATTCCGCAACCTCGACGATGCGCAGCTGACCCGCCTCGCCGTCCTCGGCGGCTACCGGGCGGTGGGCGCCGGCGACGTCGTGTGCCGCCCGGGCGAGCCGTCCGACGGCCTGTACGTGGTGCTCAGCGGGCGGGTCGTCCTGAGCCGGCAGGGCGAGAAGGGCCAGATGGTGAGCCTGGGGGAGCGCGGCCCGGGCGGCTCCTTCGGTGAGCCCAGCCTCCTCGACGCCGCCTCCCGCTCGGCGCTGGTCACCGCCATGGAGGACACCCGGTTCTTCACCCTGAGCCGGCGGGAGTTCCTGGCCTACATGCGGGCCATGCCCGAGGCCATGCCCGGCCTGCTAGTCGGCATCGGCGCCGAGCTGCGCCGCACCCAGGAGCGGCTGTTCAAGGAGACGATCCGCGAGCACGACCTCCAGGTCCAGCTCCACGCCGGCCGGTACCGGATGCTGGCCCAGCTCGTGGCCGGCGTGGCGCACGAGATCAACACCCCCCTCGGCATCATCAACGTCGCGTCCACCGTCCTGGCCGAGGACCTGGGCGCCCTGGTCTGCGACGCCGGCCCCATCACCGGGCCCCTGGAGGACGCCATCGAGGCCGCCCACCTCATCTCCAACAGCCTGGAGCGGGCCTCCCGGCTGGTCGAACGCTTCAAGAGCTTGTCCACCAGCCAGGCCATCACCAGGGTGGAGGAGGTGGACCTCACCGCGGTGGTCGCCGACGTGCTGGCCCTCTACGCTCCCAAGGCCCGGGCCGCCCACCTCACCATCGAGGTTCGTGACGACCGCACGAACCCGGCCGCCCCCTGGATCGGGAACGCGGGATCCCTGGCCGAGGCCCTGCTCAACCTGCTCCAGAACGTCGAGCGCTATGCCTACCCCGGAGAGGCCGGCGGGCGGGTGGAGATCGCCCTCGGCGGCGACAACGGCCAGCTCGACGTCACTGTCCGCGACTTTGGCCGGGGGATCCCGGCCGAGCACCTGGAAAAGGTCTGGGAGCCGTTCTACACCACCGGTCGGGCGCTCGGCGGCACCGGCCTCGGGTTGGCGGTGGTCAACAACCTGGTCACCGACGGCATGCACGGCACCGCCGAGATCCACTCGGAGCCCGGCGAAGGGACCGCCGTGCACCTCCACTTCCCCCGCACGCCCGAGGAGAGCGCATGACTGTGGAACCGATACGGGTGCTCGTGGCCGACGACGAGCCCGACGTGCTCGCCGTCACCCGGCTCAGCCTCCGGGCCATGCGCCACAACGGCCGGCCGGTCGAGCTCGTGCCCGTCACCACCGGCGCGGCCACGGTGGCGGCCATGCGCGCCGACCCCGGCATCGCCGTGATCCTCCTCGACGTGGTCATGGAGTCCGACAGCGCCGGCCTCGACGCCTGCCGGGCCATCCGCGAGGAGCTGGGCAACCGCTACGTCCGCATCCTGCTGCGCACCGGCCAGCCGGGCGCCGCCCCCGAGCGGGCCACCATCGACGACTACGACATCGACGGCTATCTCCCCAAGGCCGAGCTGACCACCAACCGCCTCTACGCCGCGGTGCGAACCGCGCTCAAGGCGTACGAGGAGCTGGTCGACCTCGACCGCCACCGCCGGGTCCTGCTGCTGCTCAACGAGACGGCGGCCTCCCTGCACCCCTACGAGCCCCTGCGGCTCATGCTCGAGCGGGTCCTGGGGGCCATGGCCGCCCTGGTGCCGACGCCGCTGGCTGTCGTCGGCGTCGAGCTGCACCCCACCGACGCCGAGCCCATCCGCTCGGTCGTCCACCTGTCGACCTCGTCCGACAACGACGACCCGATGGCGCCGGCCGCGGCGGCTGCGGCTGCGGCGGAGACGATCCAGGCCCACCTCGCCGACCAGACCGAGCCCGAGGCAGGCACCGTCGCGGGGGGATACCTGGTGCCCTTCACCCTGCACGAGGGCCTGGGGCGGGGGTGGCTGTTCGCGGCCGGCGTTGCGCCCGACGCCCTGGCCCGGTCCACCCTCCCCCTCCTCGCCGCCCACGCCGCCAACGCGGTGTACGCGGCGGCGTTCCGGGTCGACGCCCCCGTCGACCGCCCGACCATCATGGAGAGCGGCCGGCCGTAGGGGCGCCGGCCGGCGGTAGGGTGGGACCACGAACGGCACCCGGTCGCGGGGCTGGAACGAGAGGTCTGGAATGCGAGTGCTCGATCGGGGGGACCAGCTCCGCAAGGAGTTGGACGCGGCCCGCGGCGAGGGGAGCACGGTCGGCCTGGTGCCGACCATGGGCTTCCTCCACCGCGGCCACGGCGCCCTGATCCGCCGTGCTGTGGCCGAGTGCGACGTCGTCGCGGTGACCGTCTTCGTGAACCCGCTCCAGTTCGCGCCGACCGACGACCTTGCTACCTACCCGCGCGATCTCGGCCGCGACGTCGAGGTCGCCACCCGGGCCGGCGCCGGCCTCCTCTTCGCCCCACCGGTGGAGGAGATGTACCCCGGCGGGGGGCTGGCGGTCACCGTCCACGTCGCCGGCGAGGACAGCCTGGAGGGCGCCAGCCGCCCCGGCCATTTCGACGGCGTGGCCACGGTGGTGGCGAAGCTGTGCAACCTGGCCGGCCCGTGCCGGGCCTACTTCGGCGAGAAGGACTGGCAGCAGCTGGGCGTGGTCCGCCGGCTGGTGGCCGACCTGTCTTTCCCGGTCGAGGTGGTGGGCTGCGCCACCGTGCGCGAGAACGACGGCCTGGCCTGCTCCAGCCGCAACGAGCGGCTCTCGCGCCCCGAGCGCGCCGCCGCCACGGTCCTCTACCGGGCGCTGACGGCGGCGGCGACGGCGTACGGCGCCGGCGAGCGCCACCCCGACCGTCTCGCAAGCCTCATGGCCGGCGTGGTGGCCACCGAGCCCCTCGCCCGCCTCGACTACGCCGAGGTCTTGGGTGACCGGCTGGTGATCGCCGCCCGTATCGGCGACGTCCGCCTCATCGACAACGTCCACCTTGGAAGGGCCGAGGTTCGCTGAGATGCGCCGCCGCATGATGAAGTCCAAGATCCACCGGGCCACCGTCACCGGGGCCGAGCTGGACTACGCCGGCTCCATCTCCCTTGACACCGGCCTCATGGCGCTGGCCGACATCCGCGAGTTCGAGCAGGTGGCCGTGCTCGACATCGACAACGGCAACCGGTTCGAGACCTACGCCATCGCCGGCGAGGCGGGCCAGGTCCAGCTCAACGGGGCCGCGGCCCGCCTGGTCTCGCCGGGCCACACGGTCATCGTCATCACCTACGCCGACTACGACGACGCCGAGCTCGACGGGGCATACGCGCCGACCGTGGTCCTCGTCGACGAGCGCAACCGGGTCCGGTCCCCTGCCCTCCCCGGTGACTGATCTCGACCTGCTGGTCCTCGGCAGCGGCGTCGCCGGCCTCTCGGCCGCCGTCCAGGCTGCCACCGCCGAGCCCGGCCTGCGGGTGGGCGTGCTGTCGAAGGCCGACCTCCACCAGGCCACCACCCGATGGGCCCAGGGCGGGGTGGCCGCCGTCATCGGCGGCGACCCCGACTCCACCGACCTCCACCTGGCCGACACCCTTGCTGCCGGCGCCGGCCTGTGCGACGTCGACGCCGTGCGGGTCCTGGTCGACGAGGGGCCGGGCCGGGTGCAGGACCTGATCACCCTGGGGGCCGTCTTCGACCTTGACGCCGCAGGCGGCCTGGCCCTGGCCCGGGAGGGCGGGCACTCCGTGGCCCGGGTGGTCTACACAGGCGGGGTGGCCACCGGCGCCGAGATCGAGCGGGCCCTGGTCGAGGCCGTGGGCCTGACCGCGGCGTCGGTCATGGAGCGCTGGTTCGCCGTCGACCTGCTGGTGGAGGGCGGCCGCTGCCGGGGCGTGGTGGCCCTCGACCCGGCCGGCCGGCGCCACGAGGTGCGGGCCACCCACACCCTGCTCGCCACCGGCGGCGCCGGCCAGCTCTACTGGGTCACCACCAACCCGGCCGAGGCCACCGGCGACGGCGTGGCCATGGCGCTGCGGGCCGGCGTGGCCGTGGCCGACCTGGAGTTCGTGCAGTTCCACCCCACTGCCCTCCACCACCCCCAGATGCCCCGGCCCCTGCTGTCGGAGGCGCTGCGGGGCCACGGCGCGCTGCTACGTGACGCCGCCGGCGAGCGTTTCGTCGACGAGCTCAAGCCCCGCGACG
>JBPCLE010000156.1:0-16312 GCA_051003575.1 Acidimicrobiales bacterium
CCGTGGAACAAGACCACCCTGCCCAAGCCCACGGGCACCAACTTCAAGGAGCGCTACACCTGGGACACCTCACCCCGCTGGGACCGCCAGGTGGTCGAGACCGGCGCCTACGGCCAGCTGTGGGGCACCGCCCTGCGGGGCGACTACACCGAGAACCCCTTCTGTGAGCCCACCGGCGACGGGATCCGCATGCTGATCCCCCGCCACGCCCTGCCCGAGACCGAGCTGTTCTGGCCCCTGCCCCGCACGCTCAACGCCCTGGAGCGCAACCGGGCCCGGGCCTACTCCATGGCCTTCACCGCCACCATCGGCATGAACTGCCTGCTCCAGGCGTTCGAGTACTGGCGCCAGGGCGAGACCCGGGTCCACACCCCCTTCAAGATCCCCCGTGACGAGCGCATCGTCGTGGGCTTCTGGGAGGCTGGCCGCGGGTGGCTGATCCACCACGAGATCATCGACAAGGGCAAGATCGTGAACTACCAGATCACCACGCCCTCGACGCTGAACGCGGCGCCGACCGACCCCTTCGGGGGCCTCGGCCCCTATGAGCAGGCCATCGTCGACACCCCCATCCTGGAGTCGGTCCCCGACGACCAGATCAAGGGCATCGACGTGCTGCGGGCCATCCGCAGCTTCGACCCCTGCATGCCCTGCACCACCCACATGGACACGGGCAAGGGCGTGATCACTCGGGAGATCAACTCCTGCGGCTGCACCCTCGAGTAAGGGCGCCACAGGAAAGACGTGTGTCGCCGGCCGGCGGGCACCCTGGCAGGTTCTCCAGCGGGCCGGCGACATACAAAGCTCCCCGCCGTCGCGGCCGGTCGGCTAGGGCATGGCGTCGAGGAGGCGTTGCTCGTAGCCGTCGGCCAGGGCCTGGAGGGCCTCCTGGCAGTCGCCCGCGAACGCGCTCCCGTGCATGATGGCCAGGGTGGTGGGGTCGAAGGCGGCGAGGGCGCGGATGGTGGGGGCGGTGGCCGGCGTGAGGGCGGTCTGGCCCTTGAACAGCTCCTCGGCGGCAAAGGCCCGCTCGACCACGTCGTCCAGGGTGACGGGTGGCCCGCCCCCGGTGTGGGTGAACAGGTCGCCGCAGAGCAGCGTGCCGGTGACCTCTTCGAAAACCAGGCCGGCGTCCCAGCCGTGGAGGACGTGCGGCGTGTCGATGCGCCGCACCCGCTTGCCCCCGAGGTCGAGCACCTCGTCGTGGGCCCACTCCCGGGGCGCCCGGCTGGCCAGGTCGGCCACCGACACCTGGGCGGTCACCTGGCCCACGACGAGGGTGGCGTCGGGGGCGGCGGCCAGCCACCGGTTCATCGACCCGCACTCGTCCGACTCGAAGTGGCCGAAGGAGATCCAGCGGATGCGGTCGAGGTTCATGACCCTGGCCGCCGCCTCCTCGATCTCGGGGAACATGAGGCGGGGCCCGCAATGGAACAGCAGCGGGTCCTCGGCGTCGAGCAGGAACTGGTTGAAGGTGAACCCTTCGCCGGGTGACGCGTCGGGCAGGTAGGTGCAGATGCGGTAGAGGCCTTCGGCGATCTCGTCCACGGCGGTCTTCATGGCCCCAGGGTAGGGCCGGCGCTACCGTCGACCCCATGGCCGACGATGGCGTCGTGCTGGAGGCCGCCGGCCACCAGCTCACCCTCACCCATCCCGACAAGGTCTTCTTCGCCGAGCGGGGGGAGACCAAGCTCGACCTGGTTCGGTACTACGAGGCGGTCGCCGGCCCGTTGCTGGCGGCGATCGGGGGGCGGCCGGTGCTGCTCCAGCGGTTCCCGAACGGGGCGGGCAACCAGTCGTTCTTCCAGAAGCGGGTGCCGGCGTTGCGCCCCGAGTGGCTTCAGACTGCGGTGGTCAGCACCCCGAACGGCACGACCTCCGACGCCCTGGTGGTGGCCGACCTGGCCCACGTCTACTGGGCCGTCAACCTGGCCTGCCTTGGCTTTCATGTGTGGCCCACCCGGGCCGCCGACCTGGAGCATGCCGACGAGCTGCGCATCGACCTCGACCCCCGGGAGCTGGAGCGGCGCCGGCCCGACCTCATCACGGCGGCGTGGTGGAAGGAGGAACGGGGCACGCGGGTGTTCGTCGACTTCAACCAGAACGCGCCGCACAAGACCATCTTCGGCGCCTGGTCCGTGCGGGCACGCGCCGGCGCCCAGGTGTCGACCCCGTTCGGGTGGGACGAGCTGGCCACGATCGACATCGACGCGCTCACCATGGTGACCGTGCCGGCCCGGGTGGCCGAGGCCGGCGACCCGTGGTCGGCCATGGACGCCGCGCCGCAGTCGCTGGAGCCCGTGCTCGACCTGCACCGGCGAGACCAGGCCGCCGGCCTGTCCGACGCGCCGTGGCCGCCGGTCTATCCGAAGATGCCGGGGGAGCCCCCTCGGGTGGCGCCCAGCCGGGCCAAGAAGACATGAACGTCCTCTTCACGTGCAGTCCTGGCCTCGGCCATGTCCACCCCATGTTGCCCCTTGCATCGGCGCTGGTCGCCCGGGGCCACGACGTGCGGTGGGCCGTCGCGCCGGAGGTGGCGCCGCGGGTCGAGGCGGCCGGGTTCCCGACATTTGCCGCCGGCATGGGCGTCGCCGCCCGCCACGCCGAGCTCGCCCGGCGCTATCCCGAGATCCTGGCCCTGCCGCCGGCGGCGCGGCCCGAGCGCATGTTCCCCGCGCTCTTCGGCGCGATCGCGGCACCGGCCATGCTGGCCGACCTGCTCCCGGTGGTCGCCGGCTGGTCGCCGGCGTTGGTGGTGCACGACGCAGCGGAGCTGGCCGGTCCGGTGGTGGCGGCGCGCGCCGGCGTCCCGAGCGTCACCCACGGGTTCGGCGCCCTCATCCCCGCACCGAGGGTGGCGGCGGCGTCGGAGGCGGTCGCCGGCCTGTGGCGTTCGATCGGTCTGGCGCCCCGGCCCTACGCGGGCTGCTACGACCACCTCTACCTCGACATCTACCCGCCGTCGATGCGGCCCGGAAGCAACGACCACGTCGGGCGTGTCCCATCGCTGCGGCCGGTGCCGGTGGAGGAGACGGGCGGCGCCGAGGAAGCGCCGGCCACGGCACGCCGGCTCGTCTACGTGACCTTCGGCACGCTGTTCAACGACCCTACCGGCGTGTTCACGGCCGCGGTCGCCGGCGCCGCCCACCACGACGTCGACGTGCTGGTCACCGTCGGCCCGAACGGCGACCCCGCCGCGCTCGGCGCGGTGGCCGGGCACGTGCGGGTCGAGCGCTATGTGCCCCAGATGCAGGTCCTGCCCCGGTGCGCGGCGGTGGTGTCCCACGCCGGCTCCGGCACCTTCCTCGCCACGCTCGGCCTCGGGATCCCCCAGCTCTGCCTGCCCCAGGGGGCCGACCAGTTCCTCAACGCCGGCCAGGGAGCGGCCGCCGGCGCCGCGATCTCGCTCATGGCCGACCAGTGTGCGCCCGACACGGTGGCCGGCGCAGTCGGCCGACTGTTGAAGGAGCCGGCGTTCGGCGAGGCCGCCGGCCGGATCGCCGCCGAGATCGCGGCCATGCCCGGGCCCGGCGAGGTGGCCGCCGTCCTCGAATCGCTCCTGTGACCGAGCTCGTGCTGGTGGCGGGGGCCATGGCCGCCGGCGGTGCCGCCCTGGCCCGCGAGGAGGGCGGCCGGGTCGTCTTTGTCGAGGGGGCATTGCCAGGCGAGCGGGTGCGGGCGCGGGTCACCGCGGCCAAGAAGGACTTCGCCAGGGCCGTCGCCGTCGAGATCCTCGACCCGTCGCCCGACCGGGTGGCCCCGCCGTGCCCGGCGCTGGCCGCCGGCTGCGGCGGTTGTACGTGGCAGCACGTGTCGCCGGCGGCCCAGGCCCGGCTCAAGGCCGGGATCGTGGTCGACGCCCTGCGCCGGATCGCCAAGCTGTCCGACCCGCCGGCCCCGGTCCCCATGCACCTCGACGGGCCGGCGCTGCGGACCACCGCCCGCCTGGCCGTGTCGCCCACCGGCCGGGCCGGGCACCGGCCCCACGCCGGCACCGGCGCGGTGGAGACCGACGGCTGTCTCGTCGCCCACCCGCTGCTGGAGGAGCTGATCGTCGCCGGCCGCTACCCGGGCGCCGGCGAGGTGCTGCTTCGCGTGTCGGTGGCGACGGGGGAGCGCCTGGTCCTCGTCGATGCCGGCGCCCGCCGCGTCGAGGTGCCGGCCGGGGTCGCGGTGTTCGAGGAGGGCGATCGCCGGGAGGCCTGCGTCACCGAGGACGCGGGCGGCCGGCGATTCCGCATCTCCGCCGGCTCGTTCTTCCAGCCCGGCCCGGTCGTGGCCGACGCCCTGGCCGCCGCCGTCGACGCGGCCATCGGCGAAGCTCTCGGTGCCGGCGACGTGCTGGTCGACCTCTACGCCGGCGTGGGCCTGTTCGCCTCGACGATCGGCGCCGGCCGCGCCACGAAGGTCATCGCCATCGAGAGCGACCCCTCCGCAGTGGCCGACGCCCGGGTCAACCTGGCCGACCTCGACGCCACGGTCGTCGCCGCCGAGGTCGCCCGCTGGAAGCCTCGCCCCGCCGGCGTGGTCGTCGCCGACCCCTCCCGGTCGGGCCTCGGCCGCCCCGGCACCGGCGCGGTGGCGGCAACAGGCGCGGGCCGTGTCGTGCTCGTCAGCTGCGACCCGGCCTCGATGGCCCGCGACACCGTCCTGCTCGGCGGGGCGGGCTACCGCCTGATGTCGGTGGCGCTGGTCGACGCCTTCCCCCATACGTTCCATACCGAGACGGTCGCCCGCTTCGATCGCCAGGCCGGCGCCTGATCGGGCGGTCCGGGAAGGTTGAGGCGCGGTGGCCGGCCCGCATGACCGAGGTCACGGCGACCCGGGGCCGAAGTCGGGTGGCTCGCTGAAGGAGACGGCCCGGAGGTGGCCCCGGAGCCGGGCCGGCAGGGCCCGGACGTCGAGCTCCAGGCTGCCGTGCTCTCCGGTGGGCCGGTGCTCGCCGAACGTGCGGCGGAAGGCGCGCGCCGGCGCCGAGATGGCGAAGCTGGTCCCCACGAACGGCCCCACCTCGAAGCCGCGCCCGGCGAAGTAGGACGAAAGCTCGGCGACGGCGCCCGGCGCCGGCGTGTGGCGGGCCAGGTTGGCGCCGGTGATGGGCTCGTCCGGGTCGACGCTGGGATCGGCGGGCCGGAGGATGACCATGGCCGACAGCGGCTCGTCGCCGTCAGGCACCGACCACCGCCAGCGGAATGCGCGGGCGGGCCGCCGGCGCCGCCGGCGGGTGGGGGTCGCGGCGGGCGGGCGTGTGGACCGGCAGGGCCAGCCACTGGCCGCCGTCGTGGACCATCACGCCGACGGCGACGCAGCGGTCGAGGAAACGGGTCACCTCGTCGGTGCCGGCGCCGGCCACGGATGGGAGGGCGTCGATCTCGGCCCGGGTGCGGGCCCGGTCGCAGGCGCTGAACACCTCCGCCTTCCAGCCCAACAGGGTCGACGACCGGCGAGGCCGTCCGCTGCGCTGGTCGAGGATGGTCACCGACCCGTCCGGGCGGGTGGCCATCCACAGGCCGCCGCCGGCCTGGTGGCGCCGGCGCCAGCGCTCGACCGCCTCCACGGCCTCCATGGCGTAGTCGAGAGGGCTGCGGCCGTCGGCATAGTCGAAGTCGAAGTAGTACGCGATGCGGTCGAGCTCGGCGGCGGGCACGTCGTAGAGGTACCGGTAGGCGGCCGTGGCCCGCATGTTCACCATCCCGAAGCGCTCCGGGTCGAGGTGGTAGGGGCTGAAGCGGTCGAGGCGGACCGGCCCGCAGGCGCCGGGCGGGTCGAGGAAGCCGAGGTCCTCGAACAGCGCCGACTGGCGGGCGTACTCGCAGGGGTCCTCGCCCGGCGCGCCGAAGAGCAGGTTCCACTCGATCTTCACACCGTACTCCCGGCCCCATTTCAGCAGTTGGAGGTTGCGGCGCATGGTCGTGCCCTTGGCCAGGAGGTCGAGCACCTGGTCGCTCATACTCTCGATCCCGGGCTGGACGGAGCGCACGCCGGCGGCGGCGAGCGTCTCCACCTGCTTGCGGCTCAGGTTGGCCTTGATCTCCCAGAACAGCTCCAGGTCCGGGCCTTCGGCCAGGGCCGGGAGCAGGGTCCGGAAGTACCGCATGTCCATGATGTTGTCGACCACGCTGATCGTGGTGACGCCGTAGGCGTCGACGAGAGCGCCGATCTCTGCCGCGGCCCGGCCCGGGCTCTTGCTGCGGAACCGCATAGTGGCCCCGTTGAGGCCGCAGAACGTGCAGTGCGAGCGCTCCCCCCACCAACAGCCGCGCGCCGTCCCCACCAGGAGCCGGGGCGTGAGGTCGACCGAGCACGAGCTGGCGGCCAGGGCGTCGAAGTAGGCGTCGAAGCAGGGGATCGGCAGGGTGTCGAGGTCTTCGACCGGGTGACCCGGCGTGGCCCGGCTGCCGTCGTCTTCGCGCACGACGATCCCCCCGACGGCGCCGAGCGGGGCCGCGCCGGCGAGGGCGTGCAGGAGCAGGGGAAAGGACTCCTCCGCCTCCCCGGAGACGGCCACGTCGACGAACCGGAACCGCCGGTGCAGGGCGACGCCCATCTCGCCTTCCCAGTTGGCCCCGCCGAACACGATCGTGGCCTCGGGGTGGAGCGCCTTGACCCGCCGGGCCAGGGCGAGGGAGGCCAGGTTCTGCTGGAACGTGGAGGTGAAGCCGACGATGTCGTACCCGGCCCAGGGCACCGCGTCGAGGCAGTGCTGGAGGAAGGGCTCGACGTAGGCCCGGTCCCGGCGCAGGCGGCCGATGTCGTCGTCGGCCATCGCGTAGCGCCGGCGGAGGATGTGCTCCTCGTAGCCGGCGTCGACCATCGGCCGCGGCCCGTACAGCGCCTCGGAGAACAACCAGTCGCCGGCGAAGGACTCGTACGGTACCTGGTCGGTCAGCCACAGGTATTCCGGCGTTCCGAGGAACTCGGCGAAGGGGAGCGTGAGGTAGCGGACGTCGCAGTCGAAGCCCTCGCGCCGGGCGGTGGCTTGGAGGAGGCTGAGGCCGAGCGCCGGCCGATCGATGGCCCCAAAGGGCATGGTGACCAGGAGCACCCGGGGGGATGCGGTCAAGGGCTCAGAGACCGAGATCCTCGCCCGACTCCATGATGGCCTGCTCGAGCTGGGCCGCCTCCTCGGCCGTGAGGCCGTCCTCGGCCGGCATCGCCGACGCCGGCCCGGGCGGCGGCAGCACGACCGGAGCGGCAATCGGCGGCTGGACCGGGCCGGCGACCGGGGGTTGGATCGGCCTGACGACCGGGGGGCCGACGACCGGCGGCTGGACCGGCCCGACCACCACCGGCCCGACAACCGGGCCGATGATCGGCCTGCACTTCAGCTTGGCGCTGAGGACGGCCTTGTTGGCGTCGACCAGGCCGGCGCCGGTGCCCAGGTCGTAGCCGGGGCCGGCCGCGTTCCCGAGGGCGTTGGTGCCGACCGTGACGTCGACCGCGGTGGCCTTGAGGATGTCGCGGACCTGGACCGGTGTGAGCCTCCCGCACGCCTCCTTGATCAGCGCGCAGACACCGGCGATCTGGGGGGCGGCGGCCGACGTGCCGCTGAAGGCGCCCCACCCGTCGGTGGCGGTGGTCTCGTCCTGGGGGGGCCAGGTGCCGCCGGCGCGGCCGGTGTCGATCTCGCAGCCCGAGCGGATCGGCAGCATGATGTACGACGCTCCCGGCTTCATGCCGACCAGGCCGGAGACGTCGGGGCAGTTGCGGCCGGGGTAGACGTTGCTGGCGAACCCGCTGGCGTAGTCGCTGGCCCGCAGGCTCATGTCCTCCGCCATGTGCACGCCGCCGGCGGAGATCACGTCGGGGTGCTGGCCGGGGAAGCCCCAATGGCCGTTGCCGGCGGAGAAGACGACGATGATGCCGGCGGCCACCGCGCTGGCGATGGCCGCCCCCAGGGCGGTGTTGGCCGCCGAGAGCGGCCCGAACTGCACGCTGGAGCCCCAGCTGTTGGTGATGATGTGCGGCGACAGCCCGACGGCGGTGTTGAAGGCACCCGTGGAGTTCACGAAGTTGATCTTCACCATGGTGAAGTCGATGCCCGGCGCGTTGGCGAAGGCGTTGGCCGACTCGCCGGTGCCGTGGCCGCTCTCGTCGTCGTTGGCGTTCGCCGCCGCGGGACCGAGGACCACCGGCGAGAACTTGTACCCCCGCCGGGAGAAGTACGGGTGGGCGTACCAGCCGCTGTCGACCATCACGACCTTCACGCCCCTGCCGGTGATGCCGGCCCGATGGGCCTTGTCGGCATTGCAGGCCGCGGAGACATCGCCCGGGACCCGGAGGTGCCAGTACTTCCTCGTCGGGGCGAAGGGGCTCTCGCCGGCCATGAAGTAGACCGGCTCCTCGATGGCCACGCCTTCGAGCACCTCGTTGAGCGAACTGTTCGCCGTCGAGATGAGCCCCGGCATGTCGGTCTCGACGCTGTCGACGAAGGTCGCCGTGTCCTCGCGGGCGCCGGCCTTGATCACGGCCCGCTCGTCGGTCACCAGGCGGGTGTTGAAGACCTCCTCGTACAGCGACGGTGGTCCGGCGATGTTGATGGTGGTCGGAGACACCTGAAGTACCTGGAAACCGGCGTTCTGGAGCTGCGACGCTGCGCTTCGGATCACCCCCTCCTCGGAGTAGAACGCCGCCGCATCGGCCGCCGTCAGCATGCGGCTGGACGAGAACAGCGACAGCCCGCCGATGCTGCGGGGCGACGCCTGGGCGTAGAGCACCGGCGGCAGGGACCCGGGCTGGGGCCTTCTGCCTCTCCTGGTCGCCCTCTTCGCCGGCTTGGTGGATTTGGAAACTGGCTTCCCTGCCATGCCGACCCCCGTTCGTCGACCGCTTCGCCCTGCCCAGCGTCATCTAACCACATCGGATATGCGGGTGCTAGGGCCGACGGGAAGCCCGAACCAGAAGATTTCCAGGCCCGTCCCAGGAATTTCCCAGGTTGCGTGGGAAGGCTCACATCATGACCAAGTCGAGCTCCCTGAAACGTGCCGGGCGTACCCTCGTCGCCGTCGTCACCTCCATCGTGACCGGCGCCACGGCCGGCGCGGCCCTCGCTCGCAAGCCCCTCGTCGTGCGCTGCGACGAGCAGCCTCGTATCCGCCGGGCCGCCTGACGGCGCCGGGCCTTCGAACGCCGGCGCCCCGCAGGTGGTGTGGCTCGTGTGGCTCGCCCGCCTGCTTCAGGGGCGGGCCGCGGCGGGTGGCGCCGGCGTGGGCAGGCACCCCGCCTCCCGGCCGAGGAGGCGGAGGCCGGCGAGGTCGCCGGCGTGGTACTCGGCCCGGCCGCCCTGCACGCCCAGCTCCGGGAACATGAGCTGGTCGGAGCGGGCCACGTGGCCGAGGCCGACGATGTGGCCCAGCTCGTGCAGGAACACCCGGCCCCAGGTGCCGCCCTCGCCGAACCCGCTGGGAGGGACGCGGCTGTCAACGAGCGTGTCGACGTTCACGATCAGCACGCCGGTGACCGACACCCCGTCGACGGGTGAGGACAGCCCGCCGGCGGGATTGGACGCGTCCATCCGGTGCCGCTCGCCGTGGTCCCAGACGACCAGTACCGGGGCCCACCGGGCGCCGTAGCGCTCCGGCTGGGAGCGCGGTCTCGACACCTCGAAGCGCTCGTCGGTCGGCCCGTCGTCCACGAAGCGCAGCCCCGACGCCTCTTCCAGCATGCGCATGGCGGCGTGGAGGTCGTCCAGGGCGCCGGGCGGGGCGAGCGCGGCGTTGACCACGTAGTGGATCGGCTCGCACGGGTTGAACCGGACCGGCTGGCACCCGCCCTGGCGAGCCTCCAGGAACGCGTAGTCGACGGGCGTCTCCAACCCAGTGCGGGTCCGGCCGTTGAACTCGGCCGCGAGGTGGTTGCGCACGGGGCAGTCGGCTGAGTCCGGGGCGGGGGAGACGAGGTCGATGCCGTCCAGGGGGCCGCCGCCCGACGACCCGCCGCAGGACACGCCGGCGGCGAGCACGAACGCCACCGCCAGCCGGAGCCACCGCCTCCCGTTCCGGTACCTGTCCACGCCGGCTCAGGCTCTCACAGACCTGGGCCGCACCGTCGGCATCGGCGGGCCGCAGCCCGCACAGGAAGCCTGGCGTTCACCGGTCGCCGCCGATGGCCTCCTTGTGTGAAGGCAATATCGACGCCTCATCGGGTTTCCTGAAGGAAACGGTTACATCGGTGCTGGTGTATTCCCACGTTTGGTCAATCGGTGGTGCTAGAGCACCACCAATTGACCAAACCATGGTGGGGGGCGTGGGTCAGGCTTGGTTGCGGAACTCGGCGACGGTCTCGGCGAGCGCGCCCGCATCGAGCACGTCGGCCATCACGCCGATCTGGGATTCCCAGACATCGTCGGGGATGTCGGCGTGCACATCGTCTTCGAGTACATGGTAGGTGGGGAGGCCCAACTGGGCCCCGGCCAGGGCGCCTGCGTAGGAGGGATCACCCACGACGACCGTCTCGGCGGCAATGCTTGCGCTCTCCGGGTCGGGAGAGCCGAGCAGCACCAACAAGTCGGCCTTGTCGTAGGTCTGGCTGGCCCGGAGGATCGCCTCCTGGGTCTGCAGGTCCATGGCCCCGGCGGCGGTTCAGACGAAGCACTCGGTGGCCACGAAGACCACCTCGGCCCCGGCCGCCTTGGCGCACGCGGCGATGGACGGCCCCGATATGCCGTCACGTTCACCGACGGCGATGACTTTCTTACCTTGGAGCATCTGCTTTTATCACCTCCCGGTGGCCTTTCAGCCGGCGTTTCTCTCGAGCAGGACGGACATGCCGTCCGACAGCTGGCACATGCGGCCCAGGAACAGGCTTCCCTTGGCCAGCAGCATGACCTTACGGGCGTCGCCGGTGGTCAGTCGATCCCGGGCGTGGGGCACGTAGCAGAGGGCGGACGCCAGGTGGCCCTGGGTGGGGGCGAACCCGGGCATCCCCCGCTCGCTCACGAAGCCGGCGATGGCGGCGCGGTCGATGTCGCCCTTGGCCGCGGAGAGGGCGGCGATGGTGCGGTAGTTGCGTTCCGGGACGTTGCCCGACCCCTGGGGCTCGGTGATCTCGGGGTTGTGGAGCTCGGTGGCGTAGTCGTCGACATCGGTCATGGCGATGCCGTGGCGGGCCAGGGGCTCCACGGCCAAGGCCTTCATGACCTCGGCCGCCGAGCCGCCGGCGGAGACCCGGTGGCGGCCGACCACGTCGAGGCGGACCTTGGGCGACGTCTTGTCGTCGGCCTCGACCAGGCAGGCGGTGCCGCCCAGCACGTCCTCCATGACCGGGAGCTCCTTGGCCAGGTGGCCCTGGAACTTCATCCCCAGCTTGGCCAGTGACCCGCCGGAGACGATCGCCACCCGGCGGAACACGCCTGCGCTGACCAGCGACGACGCCACCACGAGGGCGGGGACGAAGGCGGCGCAGAAGTTCTTGACGTCGGCCCCGGAGGCGTCGGAGAGGCCGGCGGCCTCGGCCACGGCCTTGGCCAGGTTGCCGCCGCCCCGCTGGTAGCGGTCGCCGATGGCTTCCTCGCCGCAGCCGATGACGTAGTCGACCGAGGTGGGGTCGATCCCGGAGCGATCGAGGAGGTGGAGCAGGGCGAGGGTGGCGGTGGCTTTGGCCGCCAGGTTGTCGATGAGCACGTGCGCCGAGAGCGACTCGTCGTCGGCTTGGGCGCAGCGCATGGCGGCGCCCTCGGTGAGGCGGAGAGCCTTGGGCTCCGCCCCCACCGCATCGATGTCGGCCACCGCCTTCTCGATGCGGTCGATGTGGAGCGACTTGGCCAGGGGATGGCCGGCGAGGGCCTCGGCGGCGAACGTCGCCGCCCCAGGCGACAGGGTGAACAGCTCGAAGTCGTCGACCGATGCGAGCAGGCCGAGAAACTCCTCCTCGGGCATGACCTCGCCGAACCGCCCGGTGCGCTGCGGGGGGCCGGCGTTGGCGCTCCACGGGCGGGCCGGCAGCTCGCGGGGATGGATGTTGCCGATCCAGGCCTGATGCGGCGGGTAGGCGGCCGCCTCGTCGAAGGAGCGGAGGGAGGCGTCGAACTTCTCGGCCACCTCGGCGCTCTTGGCCAGCTCCCGCCGCGGCTTGGAGCCGTGGCGGGCCAAGCCGGGCACGTGGGCCAGCACCTGGGCGGCCGCGCTGATGACGACGTCGGGCACTAGTGCTCCATTTCGTGAGTCCGGTGGACGCCATTGGGACTTGCGAAATGGTGCACTAGTTCACCTCGAAGAGTGTCGGTTCGTGGACGGGCGTCGCGACCGCCTCCAGGGCCCGGGCCAGGAGGCGTTGGCGCCAGGCCCGCTCCTCGTCGGGCTCCAGCGACGGGTCGCCGGCGGGGAAGGGGATGCCCCGGGTCGGGACGATGCGCGGCGCGCCCACGCGCTCGGCGATCGATGTCAGGTTACAGAGCAGGGCGGTCGGGATCCCCGCCCGCTCCAGCTCCTTTGCCAGCGTTGCCCCGCAACGCGTGCCCGTGCCTCAGGTGGCGGTGAGGATGGCGGCCCGGGCGCCGGAGTGGCGGAGGTCGGCGGCCCACTCCACGCCGAACCGGCGGGCGTTGGCCACCGACGTGCCGTTGCCCGCGGTGACCAGGTACTCCTCGTGGAGCCGCCCGATGGCGCCCTCGCGCTCAAGCTGGCGGGCGGCGTCGAGAGGGAGGATGCGGTGCGGGTCGGCGTTGGCCCACACGGTGGAGAAGCCACCGTGGACCGAGCGCCACTCGCCGGGCACCAGCTCGTCCCTGCCCTCGAGGGAGTACCGCAGCCACTTGGTGGCCCGGGCCGACTCCAGGGCACCGGGGTTGTCGTCGGGCACGAGGGCGCCCTCGGTGAGGATGGCGAGAGTGGTGTGCCTTAGATCTGTGACAGGGGGGGCCGGCGTGACCTTGTCGAAGCGGGGGAGGGGCACCTCGGTGGCGTCGCGGTCGCCGCCCAGGCGGGCGAGGGCGAGGTCGACGGCCCGCTCCGCGGCGGTGCGCTCGGCCATGCGGGGCTGGCGGGGCGGGAGCCCGACGAGGCCGTCGGCGCTGGTCAGCGCCTCGCCGGCCAACAGCTTCGCCACCGCTGCGCTCAGGGTGTCGAGCGCCGGCCCCATCAGCCGGGCGGCCTAGCCAGTGGCCACGACGGGGGCGGCGCCGGCATCGTCGAGGCCGGGGTTGTCGGGGTGCATGGCGGCGACGGCGTTGAGGCCGGCAGCCTTGGCCGCGGCGGCCACCCGAGCGCAGGCCAGGCCGTAGCGACCGCTGGTGAAGGCGGGGCCGGCGACGACGAGGTCGGGCTCGGCGGCCTGGATCAGGGCGACGATCTCGGCGACGGCCTCGGGCCGGCCGGCGGCGTCGTCGTCGCCGCAGGACACTGTGGCCACGATCTCGTGGTCGCCGCCCAGCAGCTGGGCCAGGCGCCGGCCCGGGCCGACCGGCCCGGGCTGCGAGGCGGGTGGGGACGCGGCGGCGTCCTCCCCGCCGGCGCCGATGAAGAACTGGTTCAGGTAGTGGACGATGCGGGCCACGTCGTTA
This sequence comes from Acidimicrobiales bacterium, assembly GCA_051003575.1. Classification (GTDB taxonomy): domain Bacteria; phylum Actinomycetota; class Acidimicrobiia; order Acidimicrobiales; family AC-14; genus CADCTB01. Next base: position 13,499 of record JBPCLE010000156.1, read on the forward strand.
TGCCTTGCCAGCCGCCGCAGGAGCGCAGGTCAGGCGGCCCCCGCCCAGGCACCCCAGGGACGCCAGGACGACCGCGGTCGGCAGTTGCATGGCCGAGGTGGCGGCCACACCGAGCAGGGCGATCTCCTCGCCGCCCAGCGCCCGCTCCATCTCGGGAAGGTCGAGGCGGGTGTCGTAGTTGCCGGTGCTCACCATGGCCGTGGCCTTTTCGGGGGCCACGACGATGGGCGGCCCGGTGCCGTCGGGGCCCGCCATCTCGGCGAACAGGCCGACGGCGGTAATGCCGAGGGCTTCCAATGCGTCCATCTTCAGGGCCACGTCGGCATCCGCGTTGCCCCCGCCCTCCTTGGTGAGGATCACGGCCTCGAAGCCGGCGTCCTTGCAGAGCTGGGCGGCCTCGGCCGAGATGCGGGCCTTCTCCGACGCGCTGACCGGCTCGGGCGACAGGACCACGCCGGCGAAGGCGAGGTCGCGACCGTGGCGGGCCCGGAGGGCGTTGGCGACCGGGTGGTTCTGGTGGGCCCAGGTGGGGTTGCGCAGCGAGGGGTGGCCGAACTGGCCGCTCACCACGGCCCCATCGTCGATCTCGGCCGGGTCGATCAGCGCCGGCGACTTCCCGTTGAAGCTCTCGCCGCGCACGAACACGTCCTTGAACACGCCCTGGGTCTGGAGGTTGGTGACGGCGCCGATGCGGGGCAGCCCGTCGACGGGGGCGGGGCTGGGCAGGGCCTCCTCGACCTCCGGCGGGGCGTCGAGGGCGGCGCCGGCCAGGTGGGCGGCGACGGCGAGCGATCCGCGCCGGAGGGCATCGTCGACGTCGGCCCAGTCGGCGCCGGGAGCCGGCGTGAACTCGATCACCAGGTTGTGCGTCGACCCGAAGGGCGAGATCGCGGCCGCCGGCCCGGACATGTCGATCACCGCCTCCTGGGCCCGGGGCAGGTACCCGGCGACGACCACCGCCGACCCCCGCAGCACATGTGTCGGCCCGTCGACCGGCTCGGCGGCCAGCCAGCCCGGGAAGACCCCGCCGCCACCCGGGCCCTTGGATCGGGGCTCCACGGCGTCGAGCACCTTTACGATGCGCACGGAGTCGCCGGGCGACGCCCAGGACACCGTCACCTCGGCCAGGCACGGCGCCGTCACCAGGGCCTGGCACTCCTCGGCGGAGACGGTCAACCGACCGTCGCTCCATCGCGTGGCGTCGCCCATGGCCACGCTTCGTACCTGGTGAACCGACCTGATCATCTGCACGGCCCACGGTACTGCGTGGGTGGGGGCCTCAGTCCACCCAGCGTGGTTTGAGCCGTTCCGGTCGGAAGACCTGCCGGGGTGGCTCGGCAGCGAGGACCACGACGTGGTCCACCGCGGCGTGCACCACCGCTCGTCGCTCGTCGATGCTCATTCCCGGCCAACGGGCCCGCAGGGCCCGTCCGGAGCCGTTCAGCGCTCGCACGGCGGCGAGCCGGGTCTCCCTGGCGACCTGGGCCTCGGCGGCCTCGGCCCGGTGGCCGACACTGCGCCGCAGCGCCAGCCACTCCTGCCGGCTGATCTGGCCGGAGGCCCACAGCTCACCCAGGTCCGCGAGGCGCTGGCGTTGGTCGGCGAGCTCACGTGCGCCGTCGCCGTCGCCGGCGCCGGCGGCCGACGCCGGCGACGTCGACCCGCAGTCGAGGCGGGCGAGAACCATGGCCCCGACCGCCTCCTCGGCATGGTCGGCCGTCACCGCGGTACCCGAGCATCCGCCGTGCGGCGGCCCGGGGCAGACATAGAGGTCGGCGCCCTTGGTCCGCGGCATACCGCGCATGCTTCCGCCGCAGCGCCAGCAACGCAGCAGGCCGGTCAGCAGGTATCGGCGGGTGGCCCGGCGGGACCCCTTGCTCCGTGAGGCGTGCAACGCCACCAGGCGGGCGTGCGTCTCGGCGTCGAGGATCGTGGGCGGGCCGACCAGCCGGGGCTGGACGAGGAGGTTCGAGAGGGAGTTGACCCGCCACGGACCGCCGCCGGCGGTGGTGAGGCCGCGCTCGTTCCATTCCCGCACCACCGCGGACAGCGTCTCGCCGCCGAGCACCCGCCGGGCGGCGTCGCGGATCGCCTCGGCCTCGGCGTCGACGACGGCCCTCCCACCGGCGGTGTGCCCGAACGCCCGCCGAGCCGCCGGGGAACGGCCGGCCACAGGAGCCGCAGGCACGTCCGGCACCGCGGTCAACGCCCGCGCCGGCCGCGACCGCTGCCTTATCGGCTCCACGTTCGGCTTCTCGGTGTCCGCCTCAGGGGGCTCATCCTCCCGGGATGTCGGGCTGCGGGAAGGGGGCGGGACGCGCCCTCTTTCCAACCTGTTCGATCCCCTGCCGCCTGCCGGATGGCGTCGATCTGCCGCCGTCCGACGCCTATTTCAGTCGAACTCGAGCGAAATACGCTCGGACAAACGCCCGGAGTACTTGTCTATTTCAGTGCCAGGTCAAACGAAATAGCATGCCGATCGACGGCAGGCTAAACAAGTATTGCCTCGAACAGAAGTTGGCAATACAGTGCCGACCACATCCAGTGGTACCCGCTCGGGCCCACACCGCACCGCCGCAGTTCCAGACGTCGCAAGCCGTAGGCGCGTGGGGGTCCAGCCCAACCTATGCAGGGGGGAAGTATGACGAAGCGGTGGAGGCGCGCCGATAGCAGCCTTCAGAGAGAGCCGGCATTCGGTGAACGGGGCCAAGCCACGTTCTCGTTGCTGATCGTGGTGGCGGTGGTAGGCGTCGCCGTGATCCTGCTCCAGCGCACGGCATGGCACGCCGAGCGCATCAACGACAAGGCCGGCGT
>JBPCLE010000157.1:0-4153 GCA_051003575.1 Acidimicrobiales bacterium
GCCAACGTTTGTGGCTTGGCTGGGTTAACCCCGAGACGGACGGCTGTGGGAGAGTGGCCCTCCTGGGTCCTGGACGCGGGTTGGCGTGGCGAGGCAGGTCTTTCGGAAGGCGGAGCTTGAACGGCTACGCGGGTTCCCGGAGATTGACCCCCGAGGAGCACCGCCGGTCTGAGCCTGTCGTCGAGGATTCCTCTAAGTCTAGTCTGCTTAGTGGAACTTCGGCCCGAATGCGCTTCCACTAACGTGGTGCGGGCCGGTTCGTGACCCGCGAATCCGGTTCCACGAACAGGTAGGCCAGTGGCTGCTCGATCGACGGGCAACGCCAGGCTGGCCCGTCTGCGCGAGCTGCCTGGGTGGCCACGCTCAGCGTCGCCAAGTTCCTCGAGTACAACGAGCGCTACGAGGGCGGCGGCAGGCCGCACCGGTAAGGTCGTAGCGATGAGCCTCGGGCGGTGGTGGGGCAGGCGTGGACGTCTTTAGCGTTCGGGAGCAGCTCGTCCGCGACTACCGGTCGTTTACCGCGGCGTTTGTCGAACCGCGAGACCAGCGAATCACCGCGTTCATCGACCAGCGGCTGGCGGAGGGGTCGCAGTGGCCGGAGCCGTGGCTGTCGCTGAACCCGAACTTCGCCGGAGGCGGCACGGTCGACGAACTCGCAGACGCCGGCCTCCTACACGACGAGTGTCGGCGCATCTTTCGGATCAAGGAGGGGCCCGACGACCCGGGCTCCCGGACGATCACCTTCCACCGCCATCAGAGCGAGGCCATCGAAGCGGCGGCCACCGGCCAGTCCTACGTCCTCACCACCGGTACCGGCTCGGGGAAGTCCCTCGCCTACATCGTCCCCATTGTTGACCGGGTCCTGCGCGAGCGGTCGACCCCGACCCGGCGAACGCCCGGAGTCAAGGCGATCGTCGTCTACCCAATGAACGCACTGGCCAACAGCCAGCGCCTCGAGCTCGAGAAGTTCCTGCGGTTCGGCTACGGCCGTGGCGGGGAGCCGGTCACGTTCGACCGTTACACCGGCCAGGAGCATCCCGACGAGCGCCGGCGCATCCTCGCCGAGCCACCCGACATCCTCCTCACCAACTACGTCATGCTCGACCTCGTCCTGACCCGGCCCGACGAGCGCCGGCACCTAATCGAGGCCGCCCGGGGTCTTCGGTTCCTCGTCCTCGACGAGTTCCACACCTACCGTGGGCGCCAAGGCGCCGACGTCGCCATGCTCGTGCGTCGAGTGCGCGAGGCATGCGAAGCGCCGGCTCTCCAGGTCGTCGGCACGTCGGCCACGGTCGCCTCCCAAGCGGGCACGCCCGACGGTCAGCGAGCCGAGGTGGCCGCCGTGGCGACCCGCCTCTTCGGCTCGGAGGTCGCGCCGGAACGGGTCATCGGCGAGACGCTCGTGCGAGCCACCGCCGGCGATGTGCAACCGACCGCCACCGACATCGCCAGCATTGCCGCAGGCGAATTCCCCGCCACCTACCACGACCTGGCCGCCCACCCGCTTGCGTCCTGGGTCGAGTCGACGTTCGGGCTCACCACTGAACCAACCACCGGCGCCGTCGTCCGCCGGCCGCCGACCACCGTCGCTCTCGCCGCGGGTGAACTCGCGGCCGCAGTCGGCCTTGCCGCTGACCCCGACACGTGCGCGACCGCGATCCGCAACGTTCTCCTCGCCGGCAGCCACGCCCGCCACCCCGACAATCGCCGGCCCCTCTTCGCCTTCCGCCTCCACCAGTTCGTGTCGAAGGGCGACACCGTTCATGCCAGCTTGGAGCCGGAGGCCGACCGGTACCTCACGGACCACTACCAACTCCGGGTCCCGGGTGCACCCGACAAGGCACTCCTCCCGCTCGGCTTCTGCCGGGAGTGTGGGCAGGAGTACTACGTGGTCGCCCGCGTCGCCGACGGCGGCCCCAACCGATACGTCGGCCGGCGCGACGCGGACGCGTCCGGTGGCGACACCGTCACCGGGTACCTCTACGTCTCGGCCGACCATCCCTGGCCGGCTGACCCAGCCGCCGAGGGTCGCCTTCCCGACCACTGGCTCGTCGAGGACAACGACGAGGATGGCGACAGCGACAGTGTCAGCGTCCTGGCCTCAAAGCGGAAGTACCTCCCGGCGCCGGTCTGGCTCGCTCCCGATGGAGCCCAGAGTACTGAAGGCGACGGGCTCGCCGCCTGGTTCATGTCCACTCCGTTCGCCTTCTGCCTACGTTGCCGCGTGTCCTACGAACAGGTGCGGGGCAACGACTTCTCCAAGCTCGCCACGCTCGACCAGGAGGGCCGGTCCTCCGCGGTCACGGTCCTGTCGGCCAGCATCGTCAGGTCGCTGCGGGCCATCCCGCTGAGCGACCTCGACGCCTCGGCCCGAAAGCTCCTCACGTTCGTCGACAACCGCCAGGACGCCTCGCTCCAGGCCGGCCATTTCAACGACTTCGTGCAGGTGGCGCAGCTCCGCGGCGCGCTGAGCGCAGCCCTCAGCACCGCCGCACCTGACGCTCTCACCCACGAGGTCGTTGCCCAAGCGGTGACGGCTGCCCTCGGCCTTGACACCGCGCAGTTCGCGGTCAACCCTGATGCCAAGTTCTCGGCCAAGGAGGCCGCGGCGCGGGCCCTCCGCCAGGTCGTCGAGTACCGCCTCTACGCCGACCTCAAACGGGGCTGGCGGGTGACGATGCCCAACCTCGAACAGACCGGGCTGCTCAAGGTCGACTACGCCGACCTGGCCGAGATCGCGGCCGACGAGCCCACCTGGGAAGGTTGCCACCCCGCTCTCGTCGCTGCCGAGCCCCACCTGCGCGAGGAGCTGTGCCGGATCCTGCTCGACGAACTGCGCCGGGTCCTGGCCATAGATGTGGACTGCTTGACGGAGCTGGGCTTCGAACGGCTGCAGCGGGACTCCCGCCAGCACCTCCGCGAGCCATGGAGGATCGAGGACGGCGAACGCCCTGAGCCGGTCGGCACCGCATTCCCTCGCTCAGGAACGCCCGGCGGCGCACGCGCCGACCTCAACGTCTCCGGACGAACGGCGTTCGGCCGCTACGTCCGCAGCCCCGCCGGCCTGGGTCGCACGCTCACTGTCGATGACGGTTTCGCCGTCGGCACCGACCTGCTCGCCGCCCTTCACGAGGTCGGCGTGCTGACCCAGGTGGCCATCGACGCCAATGGCAAACCCGGCTACCGCCTCAAGGCTGCGGCCGTGCGCTGGCAGTACGGCGACGGCACCAAGGGCGCCGACGACCCGCTCCGCCGCCGCCTGGAGAGCGAGGCGGTCGCCCGGGTGAACCCGTTCTTCCGCGACCTTTACCGCGATGTCGGTCTCAGCCTCGCCGGCCTGCACGCCAAGGAGCACACAGCCCAGGTCCCCCCGGACCAGCGCGAGCAACGGGAGAACGACTTCCGCGACGGCACGCGCCTGCCCCTCCTCTTCTGCTCGCCCACCATGGAGCTGGGCATCGACATCGCTGGGCTCAACGCCGTGGCCCTGCGCAACGTGCCGCCCACCCCCGCCAACTACGCGCAGCGTTCGGGCCGCGCCGGGCGGTCCGGCCAGCCCGCCCTCGTCACCACCTATTGCTCGAACGGCAACGCCCACGACGCCTTCTGGTTCGGGCGCAGCCGCGACATGGTCGCCGGGCTCGTCCAGCCGCCCCGCCTCGACCTCGCCAACGAGGAACTCGTGCGTTCGCACGTCCACGCCATCTGGCTGGCCGAAACCGACCAGTCGATGAAGTCCTGCCTTACCGATGTGATCGACGCCACAGGCGCGCCGCCCGCCCTGGCGTTCCTGCCCGAGGTCTGGCGTGCCCTCACCGACGAAGCCGCCCGACGCCGGGCCGTCCCCCGGGCCGAGCGCGTGCTGGCCGACCTGCGTCGCACGTGGGTCGACGGTGGCGACGCCGCCGCTTGGTGGTACGACGGCTGGGCTTCCGACGTCGTCGCGGGCGCTCCCGAGAGCCTCGACCGGGCCCTCGACCGCTGGCGCGACCTTTACCGCACGACCCTCGCCGAATACACCGAGCAGGGCCGGGTCGCCGTCGAACCCAACGCCCCCAAGCCGGCTCGGGAGGCGGCCGCCAACCGGGAACGCAAGGCACGCGACCGAATCAAGTTCCTCCGTACCGAGGACGCCGAGGTCGGCCCGGCCGGC
>JBPCLE010000158.1:0-5512 GCA_051003575.1 Acidimicrobiales bacterium
GACTACAAGCTTCCTCCGGAGCTGGGCGGTGTTCATGTTGTCGAGGACAACGTGGACCTCCCTTCGGAGGCCGAGCGAGCGGACGTGGTGGAGGAGGAGGCGGCTTCGGTGGAGCCGGCTGAAGAGGGTGACGAGGACGGGGACGAGGACGGTCCCGTCAGACCTGGCGGGAACCGCCGGCAGCGGCGGGCCGCCAAACCGCGTTCCCGTAGCTCACGGCCCCCCGATAAGCCGACCAAGCCGCCTCCACGGAGGGCTACCAAGCCCGACGAGCAGTAGCCGGGGTCTCCCCGGCTACTGGCGCGGCCCAAGAACGGCCGAGAACGGCGACACCGCCACCCGCAGACAACAAGAGCCCCGAAAGAGCCCGCCGAGACGATCGGCGGGCTCTTTCGCGTCCGTCCGGCCGCTGATTGGTGGTGTCGAGCGGCGGTTCGGGTCGGTGAACTACCGGTAGTTCACCGACGGTGAACGCGATCGGCAAAAGGAAGTGACCAACTTGCAGTGCCCGGGGTGGGATTCGAACCCACATGGTCCACGAGGACCAGAGGGGTTTAAGCCCTCCGCGTCTAACCGGTTCCGCCACCCGGGCGGGTGCTCTTGACCCTACCGCCAAGGTCAAGGGCATAGGCGAGCAGCTCGAGGCCGCCGGCCAGCAACTCGTCGTGGGCGGGGTCTCGGCGGAAGCCGGCGCGCTCGTAGAGGCGGTGGGCGGCGGTCATGGGCGCGGTGGTATGGAGGAGGAGGCGGGCCCTGCCGGCGCCGGCGGCGCGGTCGACGCAGGCGCCCACCAGACGTGCCCCCACGCCCCGGCCCTGCGCCGACGGGTCGACGGCCAGCATGCGCATGCCGGCCTCGCCGGCGCCGACAAACCACGCCATCGGGCCCGGTCCCGGGATGTAGGTGATCCCACCCAGCAGCCGCCCCCCGGCGTCGATGTCGACCAGCACCTCGACCAGGGCCGCCCGGCCGGCCACGTCGGCCAGCTCATGCGCGTAGCCGGCGTCCATGTCCGGGCCGAGGAGGGCCCGGTAGGCGGCGACGGTGATGGCGCCGAGGGCGTCGTGCTCCTCGGGCCGGACGGTTCGGACGGTCATCGGGGCCAAGGATGCCAGCCGCCGGCGCCGGCCCGGCAGGGTGTGTGACAGCAGCGCGTCCAGCGGTCAGGCTAGGGAGATGAACGAGCCCGACGACCGCCCGACCACCCCCAGCGCGCCGGGGCCGCAGGCCGAGCCGCCTGACACCGGCGGGGCGGGGGCGCCGGCCTCCCCTGGAGGGCCTCCGGCCGAGCCCGAGGCCCCGTGGCCGGAGATGGTCGACCCGGAGCCGCTCCTGGTGGACCCGTTCCGCTCGCCGGCCGCGCCCCCGCCACCCCCGCCACCCCCGCCGGCCCGCCCCGCCAGGGCCGCCACCGCCACCGACGACGAGGACGACATCGAGGACGACGGCGACTACCTCGACGTGGCGGCGACGCGCTGGGTGTCGTTGCTGGCCACGATCGGCACCGCCCTCATCGGCATCGTGACCGTGCAGGTCGTCACCTCGCTGGTCGAGGGCCTCAGCCTCAGCAGCGGCCAGCGCGTCCAGATTCCCGACGACCTCCTCCACCGGATCGGGTACCCGTTCGGGGGCCTGGGTGCCACCGCCCTGGTGTTCCTGGTGATCGGTGTGGTCCTGGTGTCGATGCCGTCGGTGCTCGACGAGCTGTTGTCGGAGTCCCAGGACCGGGTGGTGGGAGCGGCGCTCGTCGTCGCCATGGTCATGGCCGTCCTGATCGCTGTCGGCAGCCTGCTGGCGGTGCGGGCCAACCTGCATGAGTACGCGGCCAAGAACGTGGCCGTGCCGACCTATGTGCGCGTGCAGTTCACCAACTTCCTGCTCGGCAGCCTGGGGGCGGCGGCGCTCACCCTGTTCGGCGCCATCGCGTCCATGAACGAACGGAGCCGGGAGCAGCTCGACTAGCGATCGAGCGCCGGTCAGCGGCCCCAGATCTCGAGGATGCTGGCGCCCTCTTTCTCGGCCCTCGCCTCCGCGGCCCGGAACCGGTCGCGGAAGCGGGCCGCGGTGGCGCGCAGCGCGGCTTCGGGGTCGACCTGGGCCCGCCGGCACCGGTCGACCAGGGCGAACAGCTCGGCGCCGGGGCCGTCGTCGTCGGCCACCGGGTCGAGGCCCACCGAGGCCGCCTTGCGCTGCACCTTGTGGGCGTACAGGAGCGACGGGAGGCCGTCGCCGATGCCGTCCATGATGCTGGAGCGGCCCTTCTCGTCGCGCTTGATCTGCTCCCAGTTGGTGACGACCTCGGCCGGCGTGTCGGCCTGGACGCCGGCGAACACATGGGGGTGGCGGTGGACGAGCTTGTCGTGGATGCCCCGGGCCACGTCGGCCAGGGTGAACCACCCCTCCTCGGCGGCGAGGGTGGCGTGGAAGACGACCTGGAACAGAAGGTCGCCCCGCTCCTCCTCCAGGTGGTCGAAGCCCTCGCCCTCCAATTCGTTGAGCGCCTCGATGGCCTCCAGGACCTCGTAGGTCTCCTCCAGGAGGTGCCGGGTGAGGGTGCGGTGGGTCTGCTCCCGGTCCCAGGGGCACCGGCTGCGGAGGGTGCGCACGAGCTCGGCGAAGCGGGCCACCTCACGGGCCACGGGCGGTGCTCCCGCCGGCAGGTAGATAGAGGTGAGGTGGTCGGGCTCCACCGCCCTGTCCAGGTCGGCCCACGCCACGGTGGTCACCGCCTCGTCGGGGAGGCCGAGGCGTTGGAGGACGACGACGTCGCCCCCGTCATCGACGGTGAGCTTGATGTCGGAGAGCACCTGGCGGGTGTCGCATTGGGCCACGAGGAGCGGCCCCCGCTCGCCGGCCGCCTCCACCGCGAACCGCCGGCCGTCGACCGTGCGAACCCCCTCCGCCACCGGGTCGACGCCCAGAGCGGCCCAGGCCAGGTCGAGGAACGAGAGGGCCGGCACCAGGCGCACGGCCACCCGATCGTCGGCCCGCAGCAGCTCCACGGTCCGCTCGGCGACCAGCGGCGATCCCGGGACGGCGTAGAGCACGGTGCCGTGCTCGCCCGCCGCCTCGGCCAGGGCGTCGACGATGCCGGCATAGACGTCGTCGAGGCTGGCCGCCGATTCGTAGATCGGGTCGAACGATGTCGCGCCGGCCACGGCCGCCGCGGCCGGGTGGCGGGTGGTGCGCAGGTAACGGTGGGGGATGGAGCCCAGGGCGGCCGCCGCGGCCGCCGTCAGCAGGTCGGCGCCGGCGGGGCCGAGGCCGACGACCACGACTGTCGGTGGCACGACGCGCGCTACGGCGGGGAGGTCGCCCCGCCGGCGGGGCCGGGGGCCGGGGTGATGCCCGCCCTGGTGGTGGGGGTGGAGTCGGCCGGCCGGGCGGGCGGCACGACGCCGGGCGACGCCCCCTCCTTGTTGAACGTGCCGTATTTGGGGTTGATCTCGATCTTGGCCTCGGCCACGGTCTCCTGGAGCCAGGTCAGCAGCTTCTCCTGGCCGCTGGCGGCCATCTTCGACCGGGCGTCGGACCGCACCTCGTCATAGGGCGGCGTCTGGCGCGACGTGACCTTGATCACGTGGAACCCGAACTGGCTCTGGACGGGCGAGCCGACCTCGCCGACCGGCTGGTTGAAGACCGCCAGCAGGAACTCGGGGACGAAGCTGGTGCTCTGGTCGATGTCGCAGCCGAGCGCCCCGCCCTTGAGGGCGCTCTGGCTGTCGGTGGACTCCGCCCTGGCCACCGCGGCGAAGTCCTCGCCGCCGGCGATGCGACCGCGGAGCTCATCGGCCTTTTCCTTGGTGGCCACCAGGATGTGGCTCACGCAGGCCTTGGCGAACTCGGCCTGGTGGCTGTCGTAGTAGGCCCGGGCGGCGTCCTCGGCCGAGCCGGTGACGTCGTTCAGCGAGAGCGTGAGCAGGTCGAGCTGGGCCTGCCGCAGCACGAGCTCGTCCTGGTAGGCCTTCGGGAACTCCACGAAGACGTCCTCGCCGTCGATCTGCTCGATCACCGCGTCGCGCGCGGTGGCGAGGTCGTCGGGGCCCACGGTGAGCTTGCGGTTGATCAGCTCGGCGCTGATGAGCCGGTAGTAGATCTGGCGGGTGAGGGCCAGGGCGGTGAACGCAGCGTCGAAGGTTCCGGCGCCGGCGCCCTTCACCTGCTGACGCGACTCGATCAGCCGCAGGTACGGCCCGTTGGCGGCGATCGAGCGCAGCTCCCTCTCGAGGTCGTCCTGGCTGATCGACTTGTCGTCGACCCTGGCCGCGTAGGGGGACACTGAGCCACACGCGGTGGCGAGGATGGCCAGCGCGACCAGGGGCGCGGCGAGTACTCGAAGAGGTCTCACGATCATGCGATGGTACCCGGTGGCCTGGTGGCTACCCGGTCGGCGGAGCGTCCGGCGGCGGAGGCGGGAGGAGCTGGTCGAGCAGGGTGAGCACCGCGGCCACGGGGTTGGCGTCGCTCATCACCGGCACGACGAGCTGCTTCAGGTCCTCCTTGAACACCGCCGCCCGCGAGAGGCGTTGCAGCCGGATCTGGGCGCTGACCTTGAGCTCGACGGGCGCCATCCGGATCACGTTGCGGGCCACGTTGACCTCCCGGATGCCGGTGCGCACGCACTCGGCTCGGAGCCGGGCGACCGACACCAGGGCTTCGGCCGGCGCCGGCAGGGGGCCGTAGCGGTCGAGCCACTCGGCGGCCACGTCGTCGACCTCGGCCTGGGTCGTGACCGCGGCCAGCCGGCGGTAGGCCTCCAGGCGCTGCTCGCCGCCGGGCACGTAGTCGGCGGGGAGGTGGGCGTCGACGGGGATGTCGATCTTCACCTCCGCCGGCACCTTGACCGGCTCGCCCTTGAGCTCGGCCACCGCCTCGCTCACCATCTGCACGTACAGGTCGTAGCCCACGGCGGCGATGTGGCCGGACTGGTTGGCGCCGAGGAGGTTGCCGGCGCCGCGGATCTCCAGGTCGCGCATGGCGATCTTGAACCCCGACCCGAGCTCGGTGTGTTCGCCGATGGTCTTGAGCCGCTCGTAGGCCTGCTCGGTCAGCTCGCGCTCCGGGGGGAAGAAGAGGTAGGCGTAGGCCCGCTGGCCGGCCCGGCCCACCCGGCCCCGGAGCTGGTGGAGCTGGCCCAGGCCCATGAGGTCGGCCCGGTCGACCACCAGGGTGTTGACCGTCGGCATGTCGATGCCCGACTCGATGATCGTGGTGCACACCAGCACGTCGTACTGGCCCTCCCAGAAGTCGATGACGACCCGCTCCAGCCGGCCCTCGTCCAGCTGGCCGTGGGCGATGGCGATGCGGGCCTCGGGCACCATCTCCTTCAGGTCGTAGGCCACCCGATCGATGGATTGCACCCGGTTGTGCACGAAGAAGACCTGACCCTCGCGCAGCAGCTCCCGGCGGATGGACTCGGCGACGGCCCGGTCGTCGTAGGGGCCGACGTAGGTGAGGATGGGCTGGCGCTCCGCCGGCGGGGTGTTGAGGATCGTCAGGTCGCGGATGCCCG
>JBPCLE010000159.1:0-4311 GCA_051003575.1 Acidimicrobiales bacterium
GGTTGTTGGGGCGGTGGTGGTTGTGGCTGGCGTGGCTCCCGCAGGTTTCGGGGCTGCCGCTTCGATGATCAGGAGCTCTGGTGGTGCCGGCGCCGGCCGGGCCACGACCAGCGCGGTGGCGACGCCGGCCAGGGCGACGACCACCAGGCCCGCCCGGGCGGCCGCGAAGCCCCGGGGCCGGGCCGCGAACGGGCCCCGTCTCCCGCTCAGGGGGCCGCCCGGGCCCCGTCTCCCGCGCAGATCGGCCCACATCCGCCCGAGAGCGCCGTTGCGCACGGGCTGCTCCACGAATCGGTAGGAGAGGGTGGCAAGCGACACGGTGATCCCGATCCGCAGCGCCAGGAGGGCGTTCCCGTAGACCGGCACGTCGTAGTAGGACCGGGTGAGCATGAGCACCGGCCAGTAGAAGAGGTAGATGCCGTAGGACCGCCGGCCGAGCCAGACCAGCGGGCGGGCGCCGAGGACGGTGTTGACCACCGGCGTGGCTGGGTGGGCGGCTACTGCCACCAGCACCGTGGCCAGCGCGGCGACGCCCAGGAAGCCGCCCCGGTACAGCACGTCGGAGAACTGGTGGAGGCTGGTCAGGCACCACGCCAGCCCGGCCAGGGCTGCCACCCCGGCGACGCCCAGGAGGGCCCGGCCGGCGGCGCGGATCCGAGGCTTCAAACGCGCCGGGTCCCAGACGCAGGCCAGCGCCGCTCCCAGCAGGATGGCGCCGGCCCGGGTGTCGGTGCCGTAGTACAGCCGCGAGGGGTCGGTGCCCGGCTCGTACAAGGCGGCCATGAGCGCGGCGGAGGCCCCGGCGAGGGCGAGCACGACCCACACGAGCTTCGGGGCCCGGCGCCGCACGGCCAGGCCGGCCCAGAGCACGAGCGGCCACACCAGGTAGAACTGCTCCTCGACGGCCAGGCTCCACAGGTGCTGGAGGATCGGTGGCGGGCCGGAGGCCTCGAAGTAGGACTGGTGCCCGAAGATCAGCCGCCAGTTGCTGACGTAGGCCACCGCGGCCCGGACGTCGCCGCGCAGGCGCCCGGCCTGTTCGGGGGCCAGGATCGGCACCAGCACCCAGGCGGCGGCCAGGAGGAGGAACAGCGCCGGCAGCAGCCGCAGCGCCCGCCGCTTCCAGAAGTCGGCCACGTCGAGCCACTCGAGCTCCCGCCACTGGGCGAGGAGCAGGGCGGTGATGAGGAACCCGCTGATGACGAAGAACACGTCGACCCCGAGGAACCCGCCCCGCGCCCAGGCGACATCGGCGTGGTAGGCGAACACGGCCGCGACGGCCAGCGCCCGCATGCCGTCGAGGGCAGGAAGGTGGGGAAGGCGCGGCCGTGGCGACCGCTCGCCGACTGGCACCGCGGCATCGTACGCTGCCCGATGGAGTTCATCGAGCTACTTCGGAAGCGCCGGATGGTCCGCAGCTTCGAGCGGCGCGGCCTCGATCCCCGCACCGTCGAACGCATCCTCGCCGCCGGCCTCCGGGGTCCCACCGCCGGCCACACTCAGGGCGTCGACCTGCGCGTGCTCGAGGACCCGGCGCAGACCTCGACTTATTGGGACGTCACACTGCCCGCTGGCGCAGGTCGGGCCGGGTTCGCTTGGCCTGGCCTGCTCGACGCCCCGCTCCTGGTGGTGGTCATGTCGTCGGAGGCGGCCTACCGCCGGCGCTACGCCGAGCCCGACAAGGCCGCCGGCGCCGGCCTTGCCGTGCCGTGGTGGCACGTCGACGCCGCCTTCGCCGCCCTGCTCCTCCAGCTCGCCGCCCTCGACGCCGGCCTCGGCGCTCTGTTCTTCGCCGCCCACGAGGTGCCGGCGCTGCGCACGGCCTTCGGGATCCCCGCCGACCGCACCCCCGTCGGCACGGTGGCGATCGGCCACCCCGCGCCTGACCGGCCGTCGTCGTCGGTGGCCACCCGCCGGCGCCGGCCGCCGGCGGAGATGGTCCACCGCGGCGGGTGGTGAGGTGCCAGCTACCGCCGGGCGTCGGCCAGGGCGGCCATGAACGCCTCGGGCGACTCCATGCTCACCCGCAGGACCCGTAGCTTCACCGGGAACCCCAAGACCCTGGCTTGGCCAGCCGGGTCGAGCTCGACGCGAACGATGTCACTGGCCGCCCCGTTGACGAGCCAGTTGCCCCGCCAGCCGTGGGCGCCGATACCGGTCACCATCTGATGGTCGGGCCCGACCTTCTTCACCGATGCCAGCGCCACGTTGGCGGTGAACGCCGGCCCCAGGCGCACCCGCATGCGCTCGCCGTCGATCCACACGCCCGAGCGCTTCGGCCCCGCGCCCAGGGCGATGAGGCCGTGGCGGAACATGCCGAAGCGGATCGGGAAACGTGTCGGCGAGGCCATGGCCGATTCTCGCGCCACGATGGGGACTATGAGCCCGGCCCCCTGCCCCCACGGCCTGCCGCCGGGGACCTGCCGGATCTGCGACGTGCTCGAGCCCACGCCGGTCCCCGCCGGCCCTTCCCGCGGGCGGCCGGCCCGCCGTCGCGGGGGAGCGGGTGCCAACCTGGTGGTCGTGGCGATCGTGGCCGTCGTGGGCTTCGTGGTCCTCGGCTGGGTGGTGGCGGCGTTCTTCGCCGCGCTCAGGATCCTCGAGCTGGTCGCGGTGGCCGCCGGCGCCGGCTGGGTCGGCTGGAAGCTCGGCGTTCGGGAGGGCCGGCGCCGCCGCTGAGGCCGGCGCGCCCGGTCATCCGGGGCGCGCCCGGCTGAGCCACTGGTCCACCGGCGCCCAGTCGTCGGTGAGCACCGGCGCCCCACCCACGAGCTCGGCCAGCGCCGGCCCGGCCACCACCACCTCGGCACCGCCCCGGGCTGCGATCGCCCCTGCCAGGCGGTCGACGTCGAGCGGGCCGGCGCCGGCAACCAGCACCAGGTTGCCGCCCCGCCGGCCCTCGATCACGTCGGGCGGCGCGATCAGCGCCAGCCCGTCGAACAGGCCCGAGAGGGTGGCCAGCTCGGCGCGGGCGAAGCGCAGGGGTGGGTAGTCGATGAGGTTCATGAGGTAGACGCCCCCCGGCGCCAGCCGCGAGCGGACCTCGGCGAGGAACTCCCGTGTGGTGAGGTGCCAGGGCACGGCCAGGCCGCCGAAGGCGTCGCCCAGCACCAGATCGTATGGCCCTGCCCCCCGCTCAAAGGGCCGCTCGGGCCCTGCCCCCCGCTCAAAGGGCCGCTCGGGCCCGCCGGCCACCGAGCCCAGCAGCACCCGGGCGTCGCCCACGAAGACGTCGAGGTCGGGGCCCGTCTCCAGGCCCAGCCGGTCACGCGACAGACGGACCAGCCCGGGGTCGATCTCCAGCACCGTCCCCGTCGACCCCGGCCGCACCACCCGCAGGTACCGGGGCAGGGTGAACCCGCCTCCGCCCACGTGCAGCGCCCGCAGCGGCCCCGGCGGCGCCAGGGTGGCGATCACGTCGGCGAACACCCGGGCGTAGGCGAATTCCAGGTGGGTCGGGTCATCGAGGTCGACGTAGCTGTGGCGCACCGTGTCGAGCACCAGCAGCCGCCCGCCGGGCCGGTCCGGGTCCTCCACGACCCGGGCGCAGTGGTAGACGGTCTCGACGTCGCACGGGTCGCCCACCGCCGCGCCCAGGCCGGCGGTCAACGCGGCGGCGACCAGCACGGCGACGCCGGCCCGTATACCGGCGCCCGGCCACAGCCGCAGCCACAGGACCACGCCGGCCAGCACCAGCACCCCGCCGACCGCGAGGATCGAGGTCGACGTCGGTGCCGCCTCGATCAGCACGAAGCCGGCGAAATAGGTGCCGATGATGGCGCCGGCCGTCCCGAGCGCCGAGAGCCGCCCCACCACCCGGCCGGTCGTGGCCAGGTCGCGCAGCTGGAGCTTCACCACGGTCGGGGAGACCGCGCTCAGCACCGCCGCGGGCAGGAAGAAGCCCAGCAGCGACAGCCCCACCCCTGAGCCGCCGCCGGTCGACCCGAGCCCGCGCACCAGGGGCACCGAAAGCAGCGCAAGCCCGCCGCCGGCCACGAGCAGCGGCCCGAGGAGCCGGCGGGGCTGGACCTGGTCGGCGGCCCAGCCCCCGAGCCACGTCCCGAACGAGATGCCGGCCAGCACGGTGGCGATCGTGGCCGTGTAGGTCTCGATCGTCACCCCTACGTAGGGCGCCAGGAGGCGCAAGGCCAGGATCTCCAGGATCAGCACCGCTCCCGAGGTGAAGAACACGATGCCACCCGCCACGAGTGGGCTCAGGGCGCCACCGGGCACCGGCGGCCGATGGCTCCGGGTGCGTCGCCATCGAGCCCGGGCAACAAAGGGGCGACGGCGAACGCCCGAGACTTGGAA
>JBPCLE010000160.1:0-5681 GCA_051003575.1 Acidimicrobiales bacterium
GGTAGAAGGCCTCGTCCCACACGCCGGCGGTAGCGGCGGACAACCGGCCCGTCGGGTTGTGGGGGTTCGACCGCCACAGCGGGCCGCCGCCGCGGGGGTACAGGGCGAAGTCGGGCTCCTCGACCCGGCCACCCACCGCGTCAGCGACGAGGGCGATCGCCTCCGCTCCCACGTTGGTGAGCAGCAGCCGGTCGGGGTCGACGCCCATCGTCGCGGCCAGGGCGTCGGTCGCACGGGTCAGGTCGGGGTAGCGCCGGAGCGCGTCGAGGTGCTTGCCCACCACCTCGCCGGCGTCGGGCGCCAGCGGGTTGAGGCTGGCGGACAGGTCGAGCACGGCGCCAGGGTCGACTCCGAGCGCGGCAGCGAGGCGCGCCCCGTCGCCCCCATGTGCGCCCGCAGGGATCATGCGCGTGCATTCCGCGTCGTGATCCGAACCGAGATCGCCGAGATCACGACGCTGCATGCACACGTCACGTCCCTCGACAGGGAAACGGCCCGGGCGATGTCGCCGGCCTCCGCCGGCCGGCCTGTCCCGAGGAGCGGTCGGAGCTCGACCCGGTCGCCGTAGCGGTTCTCGCCGCCGAGGCGAAGCCCGAGGGCGGCGGCGAACGCGGCCTCGGCCACGCCGGCGTTGGGCGAGGGGTGGGCGGGCGCCTGGGTGCGCACCGCGGCCCAGACGGCGCCGGCAGCGCGCGGTCGGACTGCCGCCACGAGCGCGGCGGTCACGCGGGCCGGCACCCAACCGGCGGCGTCGTCGAGGCGGGCGCTGGCCCAGCCGTAGCTCGCGTACCGGGCCGAGCGGTGGCCGACCATGGCGTCGAGGGTGTTCACCGCCCGGTAGCCCAGGGCGCCGGGGGCGCCGGCGACCGCGGCCCACAGGGCCGGTGCCACCACGGCATCGACGGTGTTCTCCGCCAACGGCTCCACGACGGCGCGGGCGATCCCCTTCTCGTCCAGCGAGGACGGATCCCGCCCGACCAGCGCCGGCAGCAGCGACTGGGCCCTGTCGAGGTCGCCGGCCTCCAGGGCGGCACCGACATCCGACGCGGCCGTGCCGAGCGCCCGGCCGGCGACGGCCACCCACGTGGCCACGGCCGTGGAGCCGACCAGGCGGCCGGCGGCAACCCCGATCCCGACCCCCACCAGCGCGTGGGCCACGCCGGCCGACCGGGCGTCGCGGTAGAGCACGCGCTCCACCCGCCGCATGGCCCGCCCGAACGCCACGACCGGATGCGCCGTCGCCGGCGGCTCACCCCACAGCCGGTCGGCCACCAGGCCGACGGCGACGGCGCTCACCACCGGGCCGCCGCCGCCAGCAGGCCGGCGGTCTCCCCCACGATCCCCGCCGCGCCCAGCACGTCGCCGGTGAAGCCGCCGAGGCGGCGCACGGCCAGGGCCACCACGCCCGCCGCCGCCGCCGCCAGCACGATCACGCCCACGACAGCGTCGCCCCGGCCCAGGAGCGCCAGCCCCACCACCAGGACGACGCCGCCGACCGGCACCCGGCGCCGGCCCGCGGACAGGAAGGCGCCGGCGAGCCCGCCGGGGTGGGCGTAGGGGACCGACCGGGCGACGAGCGCCATCGCCAGGCGCGACGAGCACCACAGGGCGGCCAGGAGCAAGGGCGCCGGCGTCAGCGCGGCCAGCGACGCCCACCGCAGCAGCACGACGACGACCGCCGCCCCCACCCCGAAGGCGCCGGCCGCGGGATCGGCCATCACCTTGAGCCGGCGGGCCCGGTCCATCGGCGCCAACAGGCCGTCGGCCGAGTCGACCAACCCGTCGAAGTGCAGCATGCCGGTCAACGCCAGGTCGGCGGCAACCACCACGGCGGCGGCCACCGGCGCGGCCCACACCCGGTCGGCCAGCCACCAGATCCCGCCGAGCGCCAGCCCCAGGAGCGCGCCGACGGCCGGGAACCACGCCAGCGCGGCCGGCGCCGGCGACGCCGCCCCGCCCAGGGGCGTGAGGAACGCCAGAGCCCGCCGCATCAGGCCGGGTCGAGGCGCACGACGCGGCCCGCGATCACCAGCAGCGTCTCGTCGGCCACAGCCGTGACCGCCTGGTTGACCATGCCCAGGGCATCGCGGAACCGCCGACCCTCCTCGCTGGAGGGGTGCACGCCCAGGCCGACCTCGTCGCTGACCACGATCACCTCGCCGGCGTGACTGCCCAGGGCCAGGCACAGTCCGGCGGTGTCGACCGCGAACCCCGGAGCGCCGGCCACCCAGGTCGCGAGGCTGTCGATCATGAGCGTTCCCGTCCCGGCGGCCCGGACGGCGGCGACAAGGTCGGACGTCTCCACCGTGGTCCACGATGCCGGCCGGCGGGCCTGGTGGGCGGCGACACGGGCGGCCATGTCGCGGTCCTCGGGTCCACCCACGAACGTGGCCAGGTAAGTCACCGGCCCGTCGCCCGCCAGTCGCTCGGCCACCGCCGACTTCCCCGACCGGGCGCCGCCCAGCACCATGGTCACGCTCACGGGCGCAACCCGCCGAGCACTGCCCGGTGGACCGCCCGGGCCAGCCGGGCCCCCCACACCGATCGAGGCCCGCCGAACGCGTGCGGCGACCCGTCGTCGGGGCAGGCGATGCAGACCGCGTCGGTGGCGGTGCCGGTGCCGGCCACGCCCGACTCCCACAGCGCCTGGGCCTTGGCCTCGGTGGCGGTGGCCACCGCGTTGACCAGCGCGGCGTCGGAAAGCCGCTCGGGCAGCACGACCACGAGGTTGATCGTGCCCACCAGGCTGACGGGCGACAGCACGTCCGGGGCCGCCGCCCACGCCGGGTGCCCCAGGCCCACGGTGGCGAAGGCCTCCACGCCAGCCTCAACCACCGACGACACGGCCCGCACGTCGGCCGCGGTCAGCATGCCGACGCCGCGGCCAGGGAGGCCGAGCGACACGCCGAGCTTCGCCAGGTGATGGCCGGGGTCACGCCGGCCGTAGCTCATCGGCACCTGTGCGTTCAGCATCCACCGCCGCACGCCGATCCCCCCGCCGTGGGGCGCGGATGCGACCACCCGCATCGGCGCCGGCGCCCGCCACACCACCACAGGGAAGGCGCGGCCCCCCTCCTGGCGGGATCGAACCTGCATCTCCACGTCCACGCGACCCTTCCTCCCGGCGGATGCCGAACAGGCAGGTCTCCTGGCTCCCGGATCGGCGCTCGCCCCGGCCTTCCCGTCCTTGCGGACCGTGGCCACTACGTGAGGTCTGCTCCCCGGTGACAGTTGCGGGACAGCCCCGGATTCACACCGGGTTCCCTGCGCTGCGAGGCAGAGCATACGCCCCGGCCGCCACGCCTGGCCTCCTAGGCTCAAGGCATGGCAAGGGCCGAGTCGATCGTGCTGGTCAACACCGGGTACGGCAAGGGCAAGTCCTCGGCCGCCTTCGGCGTCATGGGCCGGGGCTGGGCCCGGGGGTGGCGGGTCGGCGTCGTGCAGTTCATCAAGAGTGGCAAGTGGAAGACCGGCGAGCGGAAGCTGGCCGACCATCTCGGCATCGAGTGGCACACCCTGGGCGACGGCTTCACCTGGGAGTCCACCGACCTCGACGAGACGGCGGCGAAGGGCCGCCACGCATGGGACGTCGCCGCCGCCAAGCTGGCCTCCGGCGACTTCGACCTGCTGATCCTCGACGAGCTCACCTACGCGGTGAAGTACGGCTGGATGGACGTGGCCGACGTGGTGGCCGGTGTCCGGGGCCGGGCTCCCCACACCAACGTGGTCATCACCGGACGCGACGCTCCGGAGGAACTGGTCGAGCTGGCCGACACGGTGACCGAGATGCGCAAGGTCAAGCACGCCTACGATCAGGGCATCAAGGCCAAGAAGGGCATTGAGTATTGACAGACCCGCAGTAGAGTCGGCGTCGTGGGGGACGCGTACGAGCTGACACGCCGCGACGAGTGGGCGATCCAGTGCATGGAGCGCCAGCTCGTGGTGATGGACGACCTGGTCGCGCGGGCGGCCGGCGCCGCCGCGTGGCTGGCGCTCGAGCGTCAGGCCAACAGCTACCTGCGCCACCTCGGCGTCTGGCTGGCCAAGGACACCATCTTCCCCGGCGCCCGTGCGGCGATGGCCGACCACCGGTCCGCCCTCGAAGGCTGCGCCCGGCGGGCCCGCCAGGAGGTCGCCGGCGAGGCTCCCGGGAGTCTCGACGCGGCACGCGCCACCCTTGGCCTGCGGCTGGCCGTCATCGGCAAGGGCGGCGCCGGCAAGACGGTGACCTCGTCCACCCTGGCCCGGGTGCTGGCGCGCCGGGGCCGGAAGGTCTTCACCGCCGACCTCGACGTGAACCCCGGCCTGGCCATCAGCCTCGGGCTGCCGGCCGGCGAGGGTGGGATGCCGCACGGGTCCATCGAGAAGCACCCCGGCTCCATCTACGGCTGGCAGCTCACCGGCGACATGACGCCGATCCAGGTGGTCGAGAAGTTCGCCGCCACCGCCCCCGACGGCGTCCGCTTCCTCGGGCTCGGCAAGATCGGCCCCGCATCCGAGGGCGCCGGCACCGACAAGTCGGCGGCCAAGGAGTCGGTCGCCGCCCTCGTCCACCTCCTGCTCGGCATCGGCGAACCCGACTGGGATGTCATCGCCGACCTCGAGGCCGGCCCGACCACCCCCTTCGAGCGCTACCACGCCTTCTCCGAGCACGTCGTCGTGGTCGTGGGGCCGGCGTGGCGCTCGGCCATGACCGCCCGCCGGCTCCTCCCCATGGCGGAGGGCCGCGGGCTCACCATCGTCAACAACCGGTTCCGCAACGAGCCCGACCACCCCGGCCTCGTTGCCCATTTCCGCGTTCCCTTCGACCCCGAGCTGGCCGAGGTGGAACGCCAGGGCCTCGCCCCGGTCGACGCCTGCCCCGACTCGCCCGCCGTCGTCGCCCTCACCCGCCTAGCCGAGATGTTCGTGAACCAGGAGGTACCAGTATGAAGATCGCCGTCTGTGGCAAGGGCGGATCGGGCAAGAGCACGATCTCCGGGGCCCTGGCCCGCCACTTGGCCCGGCAGGGCCACAAGGTCGTCGCCCTCGACTGCGACCCCAACCCCAACCTGGGCATCTCGTTGGGGGTCCAGCGGGAGAGCGTCGAGTCGATGAGCCCCATCCTCAACGCCCTCATCGACTCGGGCCACACTCACAAGGATCCCAAGATCTCCGCCGAGGTGCTGCTCGACCGCTACGGCGTCGACGCCCCGGAGGGGATCCGCCTGGTCGCCACCGGCAAGATCGAGCGCCCCTCCGACGCCTGCCTGTGCTGCGGGTCGCACAACACCACCCGGCAGTTCTTCGGAGAGCTCCCCGCCGACGACCGAGTGGTGATCGCCGACCTCGAGGCGGGCCTCAACGACCTCATCTGGGCCAAGCCCGGCGCCGACGACGTCGTGCTGGCCGTCACCGAGGGCAGCGCCAAGTCCGTCGAGATCGCCCGCCGGGCGTGCCGGCTGGCCGAGGAGCTCGGCGTGCGCCGCATCATCGGGATCGCCAACCGCACAGTGAGCGACGTCGACGCCAAGCGCATCGGCGAGGAACTGGGCGTCGAGATGTTCGTCGTGCCCGAGGATCGCGCCATCGAGGACGCCGACCACCTGGGCATTGCCGCCATCGACCACGACCCCACGGCGCCCGCCGTCGCGGCCATCGGCGAGCTGGCCCAGCAGATCACCCGCTAGCCCCGAACCATT
>JBPCLE010000161.1:0-4254 GCA_051003575.1 Acidimicrobiales bacterium
CGCCAGCACCAGGGGCAGGACGTCGCCCGCCGGCGACACCCGCTCGACGGTCACGCCCGGGGCCAGGGTGGCCACGACCGCCGGCGCCGGCGCCGGCGTGGGCAGCTCCCGCACCGCCCGCGCCGGCGAGGCCGTGCCGAGCAGTTGGGTGGTGCGCCCCGCCCACCGCCACGCCGCCCACCGGGCCAGGGAGATCAGCTCCGGCGGCGGTCCCCAGCCGGTGACCTTGGCCAGCGGCTGGAGCGGCCGGTCGGTGGCGGCCTCGGCGGCGAGGCCGACCACCCAGCCCCCGACCCGGCGGCCGTGCAGGGGGACGCGCACCATCGTCCCCACCCGCACCGCCGGCGCCATGTGGTCGGGGATGAGGTAGTCGAACACCTTGTCGAGCGGCAGGTCCGGCTGGACCCGGGCGATCAGGTGAGGTCGAGCGCCCGCTTCACGTCCTCGAGGCGCGAGAGGCGTTCCCACGTGAACTCCTTCTCGGAGCGCCCGAAGTGGCCGTAGGCGGCCGTGCGCTTGTACATGGGCTTGCGCAGGTCGAGGTCGCGGATGATGGCGGCCGGGCGCAGGTCGAAGACCTCGCGGGCCATGGTGGCGATCCGGTCGGGGTCGACGGTCTCGGTGCCGAAGGTCTCGACCATGATCGACACCGGGTGGGACACGCCGATGGCGTAGGCCACCTGGAGCTCACAGCGCGTGGCCGCGCCGGCGGCGACGACGTGCTTGGCCACCCAGCGCGCCGCGTAGGCGGCGGAGCGGTCGACCTTCGAGGGGTCCTTCCCGGAGAAGGCACCGCCGCCGTGGCGGGCGGAGCCGCCGTAGGTGTCGACGATGATCTTGCGACCGGTGAGGCCGGTGTCGGCGTGGGGGCCGCCGAGCACGAAGCTGCCGGTGGGGTTGGCCAGCAGCTGGTAGTCGTCGGCGTCGATGCCGGGCGGGAGCAGCGGGTGGATCACATGCTCCTGGAGGTCGGGCTTCAGAAGGGTGTCGGTGTCGAGGCCGGGCTGGTGCTGGCTGGAGATCAGGACGGTGCGCAACCGCTTGGGGCGGCCGTTCTCGTAGTCGACGGTGACCTGGGTCTTACCGTCGGGCCGCAGGTAGGGCATGACGCCGGCCTTGCGGACCTCGGAGAGCCGGTGGGCCAGGCGGTGGGCCAGCCAGATGGGCAGCGGCATGAGGTCGTCGGTCTCGTCGCAGGCGTAGCCGAACATCATCCCCTGGTCGCCGGCGCCATGGGTGTCGATGTTGTCGTCGTCGCCCTGGCCGGTACGCACCTCGTACGCGGTGCTCACGCCCTGGCTGATGTCGGGCGACTGCTCGTCGATGGCGGTGACGACGCCACAGGTGTTGCCGTCGAAGCCGAAGGACTCCCGGTCGTAGCCGATGTCGCACACGGTCTGGCGCACGATCTTGGGGATGTCGACGTAGGCGTTGGTCGTGATCTCGCCGGCGACGACGACGAGGCCGGTCGTCAGCAGCGTCTCGCAGGCCACCCGACCCATCGGGTCCTCGGCCAGGATGGCATCGAGGATCGCGTCGGAGACCTGGTCGGCCATCTTGTCGGGGTGGCCCTCGGTCACCGACTCCGACGTGAACGTGTACGAGTTACTCATGCGCCTCCCTTGTCGTCCGCGCCCCATCCTGGCTCAGAGACGAGCACCGTGACCATATCGAGAACTGTGGCAGCCAGGCGGCGCTTGGTGGTGAGGGCGACCTCGGTCCGGCGGCCGGCGGCGTCGAGGATCGTGGCCGCGTTGGTGTCGCCGCCGAAGCCGGCCCCCTCGGCGGTCACGTCGTTGGCGACCACGAGGTCGAGGCGCTTGCTCCGCAGCTTCTCCTCGGCGCCGGCGAGCACGTCGCCGGTCTCGGCCGCGAAGCCGACGAGCACCTGACCCCGACGCCGGCGTCGGCCCAGCTCGGCGAGGATGTCGGTGGTGGGCTCCAGGACCATGTCCGGCACGCCGTCGGCCTTGCGGAGCTTCTCGGTGGCGGGGGCCTTGGGCCGGAAGTCGGCCACCGCCGCGGCCATCACCACCACATCGGCGCCGCCGGCACGGGCGAGGACCGCGGCCTCCATCTCCGCCGCGGTCTCGACCCGGACCACCTCCACGCCCGCCGGCGCCGGCCGGTCGGCGGTCGTGACCAGCGTGACGGCCGCGCCCCGGGCCGCGGCCTCGACCGCCACCGCCTCGCCCTGCCGGCCCGAGGAGTGGTTGCCCAGGAAGCGCACGGGGTCGAGCGGCTCGCGCGTGCCGCCGGCGGTGACGAGCACGGCGCGCCCCGCCAGGTCCTGCGGTGCGAGGGCACGGTCGAGGGCGGCGAGGATCTCCTCCACGTCCGCGAGGCGACCGACGCCCTCGTCACCCCCCGCCAGGCGCCCGCTCCCTGGCTCGACGACCCTCACACCCCGCCGGCGGAGAGTCGCCAGGTTGTCGACGGTGGCCGGGTGCGCCCACATCTCGGTGTGCATGGCCGGGCACACGATCACCGGGGCCTTGGTGGCCAGCAGCGTGGCGGTGAGCAGGTCGTCGGCGATGCCGGCGGCATACCTGGCCAGCAGGGTGGCCGTGGCCGGCGCCACCACGACGACATCGGCCGAGCGGCCGAGGCGGGTGTGGGGGATCGGGTCGGCATCGGACCACAGCGAGTCGTGTACCGGTTCCGACGCCAGCGCCGACAGCGTGGCCGCGCCCACGAACCGCAGGGCGTCGGCGGTCATGACCGGCGCCACATGATGGCCGGCGTCGACCAGCCGGCGGCAGATCTCGACCGCCTTGTACGCGGCGATGCTCCCGCACACCCCCAGCACGACGTGCCGGGGGTCCACATGCGACGACGCCACATGCAACGACGCCCGGCTCACGGCCGGGCGTCCCTCTTCCCCTCCACCGCATCCCATCGGGATCCGGTGGTCATCTCATCGCTTCCTGAGCCTCTTCCGTGCGGGTAAAGGTGATCTTGTTGGCCGCGATCTCCTCCAGCGCGATCGACAGCGGCTTGCGGGACACCGACGCCACCTGCGGGGGGACGATGGCGCCAAGGCCCTCGCCGAGCTGGCTGAAGTACGAGTTGATCTGCCGGCCCCGCTTGGCGGCCAGGCTGACCAGGCTGAACTTGGAGTCCACCTTGTCGAGCAGGCTCTCGATGGGCGGGTAGATCATGGTGGCGCGTTCAGACATGCAGGCAGATCCTCACTGGCGGCGGGCTTCCAGAATAGCAGCGACCTCCGCGATGGCCCGGGAGAGGTCGTCGTTCACGACGACATGGTCGGCGAGGGCCCGACCCGCCCGCTCCTCCTCGGGCGCGGCCGCCAGCCGGCGGGCGATGAGATCCTCCCGGTCGCCCCGGCCGCGCAGGCGCGCCTCCTGCGCCGCAGGTGACGGCGCCTCGACGAACACCACCACCGCGTCGGGGTGGCGGACCTTCACCTGTGCCGCGCCCTGGACGTCGATCTCCAGGAGCACGTCGCGGGTCCCCGGCGGGTTGGGCCAGGGGGTGCCGTACCGGTGACCGAACACCTCGGCCCACTCCAGGAAGCCGCCGGCGTCGACGTGGGCGTCGAAGGCCTCTCGGTCGACGTAGACGTAGGCGTCGGGCGGCTCGCCTTCCCGGCGGGGGCGGGTCGTCCACGACCGGCTGAGCCACAGGTCGTCGAGGCGCCGGCACAGGGCGGAGGCGATCGACCCTTTGCCGACCCCCGACGGGCCGGCGAGGACGAAGATCAGGAGTCGGCGGGGAACGCCTTCAGCAGCGCCTCGCGCTGCTGGGCGCCCAGGCCCCGCACCCGCCGGGCCTCGCTTATCCCTATCTGCTCCATCATCCGCCGGGCCCGGACCTTGCCCACGCCGGGCAACGACTCGAGCACGGTGACGACCTTCATCTTGCCGACGACCTCGTCGCGCTCGGCCTGCTCCATCAGCTCCTTCAGCGTGGTGGAGCCCATCTTGAGCTTTTCCTTCAGCTCGGCCCGCTGGCGGCGGGCGGCAGCGGCCTTGACGAGCGCCGCCGAGCGCTCGTCGGGCGTGAGCGCGGGCGGCAGCGGCATGGCGCGCACGATAGCGCACGGCTCCGCCGGGCGGCTCGGGGAGCCCGGTGCTACGGCGGGGGCGTGCCGGCGCCACCCAAGGATTCGGTCAGCGCCTCGGCGGCGAGGACGGGGTCGGGAGCCTCGGTGACCATGCGCCCGATCACCAGCAGGTCGGCGCCGAGGCCGACCGCGTCGACCGGCGTGGCCGGCCGGGCCTGGTCGTGGGG
>JBPCLE010000162.1:0-10776 GCA_051003575.1 Acidimicrobiales bacterium
CGTCGTACTCGCGGACAATCTGCGGCCAGACGCGCTTCAGCACCCGCCGGTTCTCCACCACGTACGACACGCCGGACGGCGTGCGCAGGTTGTCCTCCAGCACCCGGAACTCGCCATCGGCCCCCCGCACCAGGTCGATGCCGGCGACGAGCACCCGCACGCCGTTGGGCGGCTCGATGCCCGCCGCCTCACGGTGGAAGTGGTCGCAGCTGTTGATCAGGCTCCTCGGCACGACGCCCGCGTCGAGGATTTTGCCCCGGCTGTAAACGTCGGCGAGGAACGCCTCGAGGGCGCGGACGCGCTGGTCGACGCCGGCCTCGACCGTCGGCCAGATGGTGGCCGAGAGGATCCGCGGCACCAGGTCGAGCGGGAAGGGCCGCTCCTCGCCCGACTGGGAAAAGGTGATGCCCTGGTCCCGGAAGGCGTGGTCTCGGGCCGCGCACCGGGACGCGAAGTCGTCGGCCGAGAGCGACTGGAGGACCTCATGGAGCGCCTTGTAGGGCGTCCGGGGGTCGCCGGTGGCATCGAACATCTCGTCCCAGCCGGTGCCGACCGGGTAGTCGTGCATGAAGTCCCCCACCCCGCCATGGTGCCCTGCCCAGGTTACGAACGCATTTCAGCCGTCCTTCGGCTTGGTCAACGGTCGGTCGCGAACGGGCCGATCATCGCCGGACCGAGGACCTCCGTCTGCGCCCCACTCTGGTCGGGCTCTTCCCTCCTGACACGCTTCGGTGCCCGAGGCGTGGGCGTGCTGATCCGCCCGCTTTTGTTCCCCTTGCTTCCTTGCCGGGCCTCGATTACCCAAGCGTCTTCATCGAGATGGAGGGTGCCCGTCAGGACCCACGCGCCACCAAGCCACGGGGGTCGGCCATCCGCGGAGCCAAAGCGGGCGCCGTCGTTCGCGTCCTCGTCGACACCGCACCGCCGTACACCGGCGCCGACATCGCCAGGGCGGCCGGCGTCAACGAAGGTTACCTCTCCCGCATCCTCGACACCCTCGCCGATGAGGGGCTCATCGATCGGGAGCGAGCGGGCCCCGTGACTGGGGTCGACTGGCCAGCGATCATGCAACGACGAGCTCGGGCACTTGACCTGTTCCGTCCTGTCGGCACCTATCGCTACATCTCGCGCCAGGGAACATCGGCGCTCCTTGATCGTCTGCGCAGCCGACCGAGCGTTGACCGCACGCCGCCGACGGTGACCGGTTCTTTCGGAGCGGCCAGGATCGCTCCCGTTGCGGCACCGTCGCTGCTCGTCGTGTACACGATGAACCCACGCGAGCTGGAGGCTGAGCTGGAGCTCTTGCCCGCCGAGGCCGGGGCCGACACCGTGCTCATCCGGCCCGACAACAACGTCGCCTTTGCCCGTGCGGCGCCCGACGGCGGGATGGCGTGGGCGGCCCCGAGCCAGGTCGCGATCGACTGCCTCGCTGGGACCGGCCGAATGCCGTCAGAGGGTGAAGCGCTCATCGGGTGGATGCGTCAGAACACAGGCGCGTGGCGATACCCATCGATCCGGGCTCTCCTTGCCGATGCAACGGACAAGGAGGAGTGACCCGTGCTCGACGCTGCGCCTGAGTACGTCGCTGCCCGGACCGTGCTCCTCGACGCGTTGGAGGTGCTCGGATCCCAGCTCGAACACCCGATACCTCCCTGAAAGCCATGGGCACCCCTCGTCTGGTTGCCGTCGGGGTGGCAAAACTGCCCTCAGGGTGGTCCCATCAGCGTGGCGAACGACAACGGCCGAAAGTCAGCTGAACGGCCAGGGCTGGTAGTCGTCGTCGTCGTCCCCCGCCGGCTGCTCGCCGGCCCGCACCGGCCACGGCCGGCCCAGGAGGACCTTGGCTGCCAGCACGAGCGCCACCGCGGCGAAAGGGCGCATCGGGAGTGCTCGGGCGCCGGCGAGGGGCTGGAGCCACCACTGGTCATCGGTCCAGTCGTCGATCTCGTGCTCGGTGCGCCCGACCTCCGCCAGCGTCCCGCCGCCCGTCTCGACCACGTCGTAGCCGCCCCGCCGCCCGACGAGCCTGGCCACCGGCGCGCTCGTCTCGTCACGTACGTCGATGTCGTCCCCGTGGCGCAGGAACGTGGCCAGCGCGGCGCCGTCCGCACCCACCGCGACGACGGCCGCCTCGGCCGGTTCGTAGGCGAGGAGGCGGAAGAGCACGTCGCCGGCGTCGTCGCAGGCCAGCGGGGGCACGGCCCGGCCCTCGGAGCCGCTGACCGACGCCTCGATGAGGCCGTCGACGCCGGTGTAGACCATCGGCCCGCGGGCAGCGAGGCGCTGGAGGGTGCACCCCGGCCCGTTGGCGAAGGCTGCGACGCCGGCGGCGCGGGGAAGGTGCCCGCCCATGGACAGGATCCGGCCCATGGCCTCCAGGGCGGCGTCGGGGTCAGGGCGCAGCTCGGCCAGGCAGTTCGGGCAGGAGACCATGGTCGCCGGCCAGTCGCGGCCGCAGTGCCGGCAGGTGACCCTGGCATCCAGATCGTCGACCAGCCGGACCAGGCAGTCCGGGCACACGACGCGCTCGGCGGGCCACGACAGGCGGCATGACGGGCACCACCGGTTCACAGGACAGCCCGGCGAGTCAAGGAGCCCATCATGACCATGGTGCACGGTGTGCTCTCCCCGCTCCCATCGCCGACCTCGATCGCCGCCCGTGCCCTCGGCTCAACCAAACATCATCTTCGGAATGAAGCAGTCCTTCAGCGCCGAGGTGGGCCGTCTGCGAACGCCACTTCCGACTCCGGCAGAGACCCTCATCAGTCGCTACGGTCTTGGCCGTGCGGGAACTGCGCATCGAGGTCCTCGACGAGGGCTCGGCGCTACGCCTCGTGGATGCGGCGGGAACCCCCCTGGGTCGGCGGAGCCTGGCGCCGGGTGAGATCGACGCGCTGGTCGACGAGGTGGCCACCGCCTACGACACCCGGGCGCCGGACCTCGCCCGCCTCGGGCGACGCCTGTTCGACTGGCTCGACGGGTCCGGCCAGCGTTGGCTGAGCTCGCAGATGGCGGAGCTGCGGAACGAGGGGCTGACCCTGCGCCTGGGGGTGGGCCACCGCCTGCGTCACCTTCCCTGGGAACTCGCCGCCGGCGCCGACGGCCTGTTGGCGGCGTCGGTCACCCGGCCTTTCTGCCCGGTGCGGGAGGTGGTCACCGCTGGCGGGGGCTGGGAGGCGGCCAACCGTCCCCTGCGGGCGCTGTTCATGGCTGCCTCCCCCGAGAACGTCAGCCCGCTGCTCGACTACGAGGCCGAGGAGGTGCGCATCCTGGCCGCCGCCGGCGCCGGGGGCGTCGAGCTTGTGGTCGAGGAACAGGGCAGCCTGGCCGGGCTCCGCCAGCGTCTTCGTGACCACGAGGCGGGCTGGTGCGACGTCATGCACCTCACCGGCCACGCCGACGTGTCGGCCAGCGGCGTGCCCCACCTGCTCATGGAGACCGACACCGGGCGGTTGGACCGCGTCGACGCCGATCGCCTCATCGAGGCGGTGGAGGGCCGCTGGCCCCGGGTCACCTTCGTCTCCGGCTGCCGCA
The DNA here is from genome assembly GCA_051003575.1 of Acidimicrobiales bacterium. Classification (GTDB taxonomy): domain Bacteria; phylum Actinomycetota; class Acidimicrobiia; order Acidimicrobiales; family AC-14; genus CADCTB01. Next base: position 3,535 of record JBPCLE010000162.1, read on the forward strand.
CCGGTGCCGCCCCCGACGGTGGGCTGCTGCCCTCATTCGCCGAGCAGCTGGTGGCGGCGGGGGCACCATGTGTGATCGGCTGGGGCCACCCGGTGGGCGACATCGCCGCCACCACCCTGGCTGCCGCCCTCTATGAGCAACTCGGGGTGGGCGAACGCGTCGACGCCGCCATCGCCCGGGCCCGTCTGGCCCTCCTGCGCTCAAACTCGAACGACTGGCACCTGCTGCGGGCCTACGCCGATGCCTCCTCCCTGGGTCCCCTGGTCAGCGCCCCCGCCACCGTCGGGCGGCCCCGGCTGCGCATCCGCCGGGCCGACGTGGAGTTCCTCGACGCCAACGCCCAGCGCCCGGTCTGTTCCCATGACCGCTTCGTGGGCCGCCGGCGGCTCCTGCAGCGGAGCCTGCGCACCCTCACCACCACCGACCAGGCCGACAGCGCCTACGCCGAGGGAGTGCTGCTGCACGGCATGGGCGGGCTGGGCAAGTCCTCGGCCGCGGCCCGACTGTGCGAGCGTCTGGGTGACTACCGCCGCCTGGTGTGGGTGGGCGAGCTCGACGACATCGAGCTGGCCCGGGTGGTGGGCGAGCAGTTCGGGGCGGCGGCGGGGGCGATTCTGAACCAGCCCGGCCTCGACACCCGCCAGCGGGTGCGGGCCTGCTGGAGAGCATCGCCGAGCCAGTCGTGTTCGTCCTCGACGACTTCGAGCGCAACGTCGAGGGCCAAGCCGATGGCCAGCCACGCTTCGACGCCCAGGGCCGGGCCCTGGTCGTCCCCGCAGCCCTGAAGGTCCTCGACGCCCTGCTGTGGGCCATCCGCCAGACCGCCTCGCCGGCCCGGGTCATCGTCACCTGCCGATACCGGGTGGCCGGCCCTCCCGGCCCGCAGCGCCTGGTCGAGGAGGCCCTGGAGGCGCTGGCCGGCGCCGAGCTGACCAAGAAGACCGCCCACCTCGATGCCTTCTCAGCGACCGGAGCGGCCGCCGTTCACCGGGCGGACGCTTTGCGTCTGGCCGACGGGAACCCCCGCCTTCTGGAGGCGCTGGACCGGGCCCTGCTCAGCGAAGATCTCGACGCCGAGGCGGTGCTGGCATCCCTCGATGCCGTCACCGCCGAGTTCCGTGAAGCCGTGCTGGTCGAAGCGCTCCTGGCCGCCCAGTCGCCGGAGACGGCCCGGGCGCTGGCGTGCCTGGCCGTGTGCCGGCTGCCCGTCGATGAGGCCGCGGTCGGCGCCATCGCCGCCGCCGACGTCGGGAGCGCGCTGGCCCACGCGGACGCCGCCGGCCTGGTGGAAAGCGGCGTCGAGGCCTCCACCGGCTTCACTCGCTACCGGGTCCCCGCCCTGGTGGCGGGCCTGCTCGGCGGCGTGCTTGGCCCCGAGGCACAGACCCACGCCACCGAGCAGGCGGCCGAGCACCTCTGGTCGGTCTGGTGGGAGGCCGGGGCGGGCATCGACGAGCCCCGGGCCCTGGAGCTGTTGCGGCTGACGCTTGACGTCGGCCACCTGGACCACGCGGCCATCATCGGCCGCGCCGTCGCCAGCAGCTGGGTCAGCCAGGCCCGGTACCTGGAGGCGGTGATCCTGGCCGAGCAGGTCCTGGCCCACGTCGAGGCCTACGGGATCCGTCACAACCTGGCCAGGGCCCAGGAGGTCCTCGGCGACACCGAGTCGGCGGTGGCCAACTACGAGGCCGCCCTCGCCGCCTGCCCGGCAGACGACCATGCCGAGCAAGCGCCCATCCTGCACAACATGGCCGGCATCCGTGCCGCCCAGGGCGAGCCCGATGCGGCCATGGACCTCTACCGCCAGTCCCTCGACATCGAAGAGCGCATCGGCGACGCCCGGGGCAAGGCCGCCACCCTGCACGCCATGGCCGATATCCGCGCCGTCCAGGGCGAGCCCGAGGCGGCCATGGACCTCTACCGCCAGTCGCTCGACATCGAAGAGCGCATCGGCGACGCCCGGGGCAAGGCCGCCACCCTGGCCAACATCGGCTTCATCCAGGCTGGTGCCGGCGAGACCGAGGCGGCGGTGACGTCACTGCGCCAATCAGCGGCCATCGTCGCCGGCATCGGTGCCTGGCCCGACGTCGCCACGGTGGTCGCCAACATCGGTGCTCTGGCGGGCGAGGACGCCGTCGCGTACTTCGCGCAGGCCGCCTGGCTGTCCACCGCCGTCCGCGTGGAGATCAGCGGCGGACTCCGGGTGGTGGATGCCTTGGTGCAAGCGCTGGGACCCGAGCACGAGACGAGCCTCCTGCTGTCCCTTCACGGCCTCGCTCTGGTTCAGCAGGCGGAACGCCACCGAGACCACGCCGGCTCGCTGAGCGGCAGCTGCTCGAACTCGGGATCATCGTCGCCCGCCTGCGCACTGGGCTCGAAGCACTCGTGGACGAAGAGCACTGGCTCTTCGAGCGGCCGGGACAGTCGCCCGAGGCCGACTGAGGCTGTCGCCCGAAACGCCGAACGCCGCCCGGCCCACCGCCCCTCAATCTGACGAACGCGAGATACTCCCGTCTCATGCGAGATTTGGGAGACGGAGCTGCAGCGCTCCCCGTCGGCGCCCGCATCGGCGAAGCGCTCCGAGACGCTTGTCACCCGCGGGCGGTCCTCGACACGTCAGTCGGTGTGATGGGAGTTGGCGCGCTCAGTTGGATGTCGGACGCGTCCGCCTTTTTCGGTGACGTCGCCGTCCCCGTCGGGGCGGTGCCCGCAGCGACGGGCATCGACCGGCTGCTCGTCGAGCTGTTCGAGCGTGAGGGACGCTCGCTGGTGCGACTGGCCAGGCTCTTCGTCGATGATCGCAACGCCGCCGAGGACCTGGTGCAGGAGGCGTTCATCCGCCTGGCCCGATCGGCGCATCGGATCAAGGACGAGACGAGGGCGGCGGCCTACCTGCGCTCGATCGTGCTGAACCTGGCGAGGGACCACAACCGCCGGGGCCTGGTCTCACTGCGCCACCGCCTTCCTCTCGATTCCGAGCGGGCAGAGGAGGAGGACCACCTCGTTCTCCGCGACGACCAGCGCCAGGTCATCGACGCGCTGCGCGAGCTCCCCCATCGCCAACGTGACTGTCTGGTTCTGCGCTACTACCAGGAGCTCGGCATCGACGACATCGCCCAGACGCTCGGCATATCGCGCAACTCGGTCAAGACGCACCTCCAGCGGGGACTCGCCGCCATGGAGTCGCGTCTGGAGGACCCCAGGGCGGTGCTGGGATGAGCCTTCTGGAGGAACGACTGCACGACGCGCTCTTGCAAGGGGCCGAGGCCCTCGACGAGAGCCCCGACCTGTTCGCCCGGGTGCGCCTCAGCATCGAGGACGACCGCCGCCGGCGCGGCCAGCGCCGGCGTCTGGCCGCGGTCGGGGCGTGTGTCGCCGGTGCCGTCGCCTCCCTGATCTTCGCCGTGACCGACTATCGACAAGGAGAGCTGCTCATGGATTGGTGGGTCCTGGAACTGTTGGCCAACGCGCTGCTCTTGTGCGTGGCGTTGTGGCTGGGTCCGCTCATCAAGCGGTTCGGTAAGAGCTATGCCGCGGATGTGTTCCGGGCCAATCCCCGGACCGGCAAGAGCTTCATCGTGCTGACCGACATCGCCTATTACCTGATCTTCTTCTCCTACGTGCTGTTCACGATGAGCTTCCAGCTCAAGGGAGGATGGGGCCAGACCGTCGGAGGCGCGCAGCTCCAGCACGAGGTCGCACGGGTCGGTGGGATCCTGCTCATCCTCGGCGTGCTCCACGGGCTGAACCTCATCGCCCTTCCGGTCATGGGTCGGCTGCTCACCCTGAACCGCCGCCTCGACGACGAGACGCCCACGTCCTCCCCCCAGCCGCCGGCCACCTCGGCGGGAACGCCGTCGGCCTGAGAGACCGGCGTCAGCCTCGCTGTGATCCTGCTCGTCGTCATCGTGGTGCTGCTCGCGGCCGGGGCGGCCGCTGGCCTGCTCGGTGGCGGCTTCCTGAGCGGCAAGCGTTCGGGGTTGGCCGCCTGGCTTTCGGCGCCGGTGGTCCTCGTCGGCGGCGTGGTCCTGCTGGCCGTGGTGTTCCTGGGTGTCGGGGGCCTGCCTGGGTCCGGCCCCGCGCCCGAGCCGGCGTCGACCACCACACCCCCACGGACCGACACGACGCCCGCGCTACCGTTCGCCCGCCTGGCCGAGGTCACCGCGGACATCCCCGTGATCAGGATCGAGCCCGCGACCCAGGACCGGTTCTCCCCCTACCGGCCGGTCAGCGGGCTGACGCCAGGCTCGGTCGTCCGCGTAGTGGCCGAGGGGTTCGACTGGCACGAGCGGGGCCGGGTGGAGCAGTGCGTCAGCGAGCTGGGACGCCAGACGGCATGCGCGGAGGCGTTCCCGGTCCAGTTCGACGACGACGGCCGAGCCGACTTCCAGTTCGCGGTTCGGGGCGACTTCGCCCCGGGCGGCTGTCGGGCCGGCCAGCCGACGTGCCTGCTGCGGCTCAGGGGCGAGAGCTCCGGCCGGCGCGGGACCGTCCAGACCGTCCTCGTCGACGAGGTGACCCCCGGACGGGTGAGCGTCGAGCCAGGTCGGGGGTTGGTGGACGGACAGACCGTCGACGTGTCGGTGTCGGGGTTCCTGCCCGGCACGACGGCTTCCGCCGTGCTGTGCGCCCCCCCCGAGGCCTATGACGCCCGGCGCTGCACATCGCCCGGCCCGACCTCTGCCATGGTCATCGACGCGGCTGGGCTCGGCCACACGACCCTCACTGTCGCCGCCGGTCGCACCGGGCCAGACGGGGTGGTGTGCGGGCCACGGCGCCCCTGCGGCGTTGCCGTGGTGGTCGGGCCCGGCTTCGTCGCCGCGGCCGCCGCTCCGGTGGGCTTCTCCCTTGGCCCAGGTGCTGCGTACGACGTCGGGCGCGTGGCCGGCGGGCTCGGGTGCGCGCTCCTCCTCGTGGCCCTGGCGGTCGTCATCGGCATGCGAACGGACTGGACCAGGCCCGCCGAGGCCGCCACGCCCGCCCTCGACGGCGCCGACCTGCGGGCCGATCAGGACCTCGACCAGCTCTTCGGCACCGACGAGGAGATCGACGAACGCGACCCCATAGAATCCTGAACGATCCGTCACCCGGCGGAGCGAGTCGCTCGTCTGTTGGGGCATGACATCTCGACGGAGCAGCCCGCCCAGCACCGTGCGCCGGGACGGCCAGGAGCCCCCGGTCAGCGCCCACCCTGTCGCCAGGATCAGCCTGGCCACCTGGTCCGCCGCCGGATGGGTCGTCGTCGTCGCCTGCATGACCGCCTCGGCGGCGGCCGACGCTGCGTGGGGCTGGGAGGGCTCGGCAATCCTGCTCTACGGCATTGGTCAACTCGTCCTCGTGGCGTCCGCGGCGCTCCTGGTGGTCACTGAGGTCCACATCGCAAGACGGTTCGCTCCACTGGGCGTCGTGGTCAAGATCGGCGTCGGCGTCAGCGCGGTCGGCGCCCTCCTGAGCTTCGTCGCCTGGGCCGTGGTGCTGTGGACCACGGTGCTGGGCGCGGGCACGCTGCTCTTCGGCGTGCCTCTCCTGCGCCGGGGGGCCCTCCCCCGCCCCTGGGGCCAGGCCCTCACCTTCGCCGTCCCGGCCGCGTCCCTGGCGGCGTGGGCGGGTGCGGTGATCTTCGATGCCGGGTCCGAGGACGCATGGGGCGTGGTTGTCCTGGTGAACGATGGCCTGGTGGGGGCTGCGCTCCTCGCGCTCGCCGCCGGCCTTGCCGGTGCGGGCCGCTGGCTCCGGGCCGGCCGCCAGTGACTTCGACCGGTAACCGGTAGTTCCCCAAAGCGAGCGCCACCTACCAAGGAGAAGGGTCATGAAGTCCATCCGTTCGACCGCGGCCGCTGCCGCACTTGTGCTGGTCCTCGGTGGCTGCGGGAACAGCGATGACGCTGCCACGCCCGCGTCGCCCTCCCCGACGACAACAGCCTCGGCTCGCTCCCTGGCGATCCTCACCCCGACGAGCGGCTCGACCGTCAAGGGCAACGTGGTGTCACTCGACCTCGAAGCGAAGGGCGTGAGCATCGTGAAGGCCGACGGCGACACCTCGGGCCGCACCGGGCACTATCACCTCTTCATCGACCGCGAGCCTGTCGCCGCCGGGGCGCCGATCCCGAAGGAGGCGGGGATCGTCCACTCCACCGACGATCCCGTCGTCCTGACCGGCATGGCGGTCGGCACCCATCGAATCGTGGTCGTCTACGGCGACGGGGCCCATGTCCGCATGGGCGCGACCCAGACGGAGACGACGGTGAAGATCGAGGGCCCGTCGCTCAAGGCCACCGCGCCAGCCAGCACCCCCGCGGACCAGCCGGTCGTGCTCGACGTCAAGGTCGAAGGGCTGAACCTGGTCAAGGCCGACGGGGACACCTCGGGCCGCACCGGCCACCTGCACGTGTTCGTCGACCGCGAGCCGACGCCGGCCGGCCAGCCCATCCCGGTCGAGCCGGGGATCATCCACAGTGTCGAGACGAGGATCGAGGTGGCCGGTCTGGCTCCCGGCGAGCACACCCTCTGGGTGGTCGCCGGGGACGGCACCCACTCGCCTTTGAACCCCAGGGTGATGGACAAAGTGACCGTCAACGTGGCGTAATCTCCCATGGCCTACGACGGCACGCTCTACGACCGGCTGGGTGTGTCACCGACGGCCACCATCTCGGCGCTTGACGGGCCACTGCCGGCGGCAGGACGGGCACGACCGGTTCACGGGAGGGCCTGACGAGGGAAGGAACCCATCATGACCATCGTGCACCGTGTGCTCTCCCCGAACCCCATCGCCGACCTGGACGAGTATCTGGCCCGCGGGGGCGGGCAGGGCCTGGACGCGGCCCGCGCCGTCGAACCGCCGGCGCTGATCGCAGAGCTCGAGGCCTCCGGGCTGCGGGGGCGTGGGGGCGCCGGCTTCCCCACCGGAACCAAGTGGCGCACCGTCGCCGAGCACGCGTCGCCGGTCCTGCCGGCGACCGTGGTGGTCAACGGCGCCGAAGGCGAGCCAGGAACGTTCAAGGACCGGTCGATCCTCCGCAACAACCCCTACCAGGTGGTCGAGGGGGCGATCATCGCCGCCCGGGCCGTGGGCGCGGCCACCGTGATCTTCGGGCTGAAGCGGTCCTTCGGCGCCGAGGTGGACCGCCTGCGGGCCGCGATCGCAGAGATCGCCGGCGCCGGCTGGGCCGAGGGCATCGAGATCGAGGTGTTCGAGGGCCCGGACGAGTACCTCTACGGCGAGGAGACGGCGCTGCTGGAGAC
>JBPCLE010000163.1:0-2873 GCA_051003575.1 Acidimicrobiales bacterium
GGCCGGCTCACGAACTGGCAGATGGAGCCCGTGTACCACCAGCTCGAGCTGCTGCGGTCGTCGATCACCGGCGACCGGGAGGAGGGGACTGATGGGCGAGGCTGAGGACCGCCGGCGCCACCTCGAGGCGATGGTGGCGGCCAACGACATCGGGTGGTGGCACTCCATCGACTTCGGCGACGGCGTGCGCACGTCCGGGTACAAGACCACTGACCGGCTCGCGGCCGAGGTGGCCAACATGCGCCTTCCCGACCTTGCCGGCAGGAGCGTGCTCGACATCGGCGCATGGGACGGGTACTTCTCCTACGAGGCCGAGCGGCGGGGCGCGGCGCGCGTGGTGGCCCTCGACCACTTCGTGTGGTGCCTCCACACCCCCAAGCAGCACCAGTACGTGGCCCGCTGTCGCGAAGAGGGCGTCGAGCCCAAGCCCTACGAGGAGGTCCCCGAGATTTGGGATCCCGTCGGGCTGCCGGGCAAGCGAGGGTTCGACATCGCCCACGAGGTGCTCGACAGCGCGGTGGAGAGCGTCGTCGGCGACTTCATGGAGGTCGACCTCGACGCCCTCGGCTCCTTCGACGTGGTGTTCTTCCTCGGCGTGCTCTACCACATGAAGAACCCGCTGCTCTCGCTGGAGCGCCTGGCCCGGTTGACGCGGGAGGTAGCCATCATCGAGACCGAGGCCATCGAGGTGCCGGGGTACGAGGCGCTCGGAATGTGCGAGTTCTTCGAGTCCGACGAGCTGGTCGGCGACTACACGAACTGGTGGGCGCCGAACCCCACCGCCCTGGCCAAACTGTGCCGGGCCGCAGGCTTCTCCCGGGTGGAGGCCGGCCTGCCGGCCCCGCCGCCGCCGGCGCCCCCCGCGGCGCCGGCATGGCGGGATCTCCTGGCTCGCATGGGCCGGCCGGCGCCGGCCACCTCGCCGGCCCCCCTCCGGCGCTTCCGCGCCACCGTGCACGCGTACAAGTAGGGCCGCGAGCGGCCGGCCCAGTTCGTCGGTGAAGCGGATGCCGCTTGCGGGAGGAGCACGTGCGGCAGGTCCGGAGGATCTTGCTCGACAGGACCGGGGTGACGACGGAGAGGGCCAACGTTCCGCGTACAGGTGCCCGCCCCGGCGGGCTTCTCGTGCCATGGTGGCGCGGCGCCGGCCCGGGCCGGAAGCGCCCCATTCTGATGATCAGTCCGGGTCGTCGCGGGCCCCGGCCACCGCGGCCCACAGGTCGGTGGCCGAGGGGGGCCCGGTGAACGACCGCCGGACCACGCCGTCGGCGTCGGCGATCACGATGATGGGTACGGCGTCGATGTGGTAGCGGCGGTGCAGGTCGGGCCGGGCCTTGACCTCCGCCTCCTCGACCGCCACCGAGTCGCTGGCCAGCACCTTGGCCTGGGTGACGGCCTTGGCGCAGGTGTCGCAGGTGTCGGAGGTGAACACCCCCACCAACCAGGGGGCATCGGGCCGGAAGAAGTCGGCCCGGTCGAGCTGGGCCGGGACGGCCCAGCTGCCCTGGGTCGGCGGCTCCGGCCTCCGACGCTCGAGGACCACGGCCACGATCACGGCCACGACGACGACGGCGGCGGCCAGGAGCACCCGTTCCACGGCCTCCAGTATCGCCGCCAGTCACTAGATGACGAATTCAGCTATTGCATTGGCGGCCGCGACCAGCGACGATCCGATTGGTCCCGGGCGGCGGATCCTCAGCGGACGGCTGCGTGGGACACCGGATCGGTGGCGATCCGGTGTCGCCGTCCGATGTCGGCCTCCGGTGCGGCTACCGGAGCGGGATGGCGGCCGACATGGCCAACCCGGGCGCTTTCACCCGGTACACGGCGCGCTCGACCACCACCTCGCGGGTCGACGTCAGCAGCAAGGGCGTCGCTGCCCGCTTGAGCGACTCGTTGACGTGGAGGGCGCGGCGCCCGCCCGGTGGTACCTCGACGGCTGTGAAGGTGCCCATCGGCACCGCGCTGCCGTCGGCCAGCAGGTTCAGCGTGATTCGGGCCGTCTGGGTGCCCGGGTTCTGGACGATCACCCACTGGTCGTTGTTGTCGTCGGCGGCGCCGGCGGCGGTGGCCCAGCGAAGGGCCGGGAGACGCGCGCCGAGCGCGATCGACAGGCCGGTGCGGGTGCTGGGCGCGGCGCCGTCGACCGCCCGCTCCACCACCACCTCGGGGCCCTCGACCGACCGCACGGTCACCGCATGGGCCACGTCCTTGGGAATGCGGCTCTCCTCGTTGGCGACGACGGCCAGTCGGGACTCCCGGGGGATCGTGAGCCGGAGCGGCTCGGCCTCCCCGGTGTCGAGGATGAGCGACAGCTCCACCTGGGCCTCGGTGGGGCCCGGGTTGTAGACGACGTAGCGCTCGTTGAGGCCCTCGGTGACGAGGCCCTCGGGGAAATACCAGACCGCCCCGGGCGCAGCCGCGCCCAGGCCGACGGAGACTCCCTTGCGGGCAACGCTGCCGTCGAAGGTCTGCACCCGGCCCACCACCAGCCGGCCGGTGCGGGCGACCAGGGTGGCCGCGACCGACTCGCGGCGCTGGACGTACTCCCCGACGTTGATGACGGTCAGCGCCTGTCCCCGCACGAGCAGGCCGGTGAGGGCCTGGGGGGTGACGCTGCCCTCCTCGGTGCTGAAGGGCACGTCGACCACTGCGTCGTCCGGGAACGGGTTGAGGGCCAGGAGCAACTCGCCCGCGTCGCGGGTGGTGACCCCCTCGGCGAAGTACCACGACGACGACGCCGAGGACGTGCACGCGGCAATGCTGTCGCCGAGGGCGCCGGTGGGGGCCACTTCTGCCCCCCCCTCGCCACCGTCGAGCTCGGAGAGCGCCGACGCAAGCGGCGCCGTCCACAAATCAAGGAGACGGACGGA
>JBPCLE010000164.1:0-5134 GCA_051003575.1 Acidimicrobiales bacterium
TTTTTTGGCCTTTTTGCGGCGGCATTTTTCCGAAACTTTTTCTGGGGTGGCGTCGCTAAGCTGGCCGTTTTGACGGGGGTGGCCGGCGATGGCGTCCCAGCCCTGCGCCACCCGGGTCGCGGCGGCAGCCTCGCCCAGGAACTCCAGCATCATGGCCGCGGAGCGGATGGCGGCGAGGGGGTTGGCCCGCCCGGTGCCGGCGATGTCGGGCGCCGAGCCGTGCACCGGCTCGAACAGCGACGGGCCGGTGCGCGCCGGGTTGAGGTTGGCCGACGCGGCGAGACCGATGCCGCCGGTCACCGCACCGGCCAGGTCGGTGAGGATGTCGCCGAACAGGTTGTCGGTGACGATGACGTCGAAGCGGTCGGGCTTCTCCACCAGGTGGATGCAGGCGGCGTCGACGTGGCAGTAGTCGGTGGTGACGGAGGGGTGTTCGGCGGCGACCTCCTCGAAGGTCCGTTGCCAGAGGTCGCCGGCGAAGGTCAGCACGTTGGTCTTGTGGACCAGGGTGAGGTGGCGGCGAGGCTCGGACCGGCTGGCCAGGTCGAAGGCGAACCGCACGCAGCGCTCCACGCCCATCCGGGTGTTGACCGACCCCTGGGTGGCGACCTCGGCCGGCGTGCCCTTGCGCAGGAACCCGCCCTCGCCGGCATAGGAGCCCTCGGTGTTCTCCCGCACCACGGAGAAGCCGTCGAAGGGGCGGAGGTTGATGTAGAGGTCGAGGGCGAAGCGCATGCGCAGGAGCAGGCCGCGCTCGATCACACCCGGGGGCACCCGCGGGTCGCCGACCGCGCCGAGCAGGACGGCATCGAGGCCGCGCAGCTCCTCGAGCACGCCGTCGGGGAGGATCTCCCCGTCGCGCAGCCAGCGGGCGGCGCCCAGGTCGTAGTCGACCGTGTCGAGGGCGACCCCGGTGGCGCGCACCACCTTCATGGCCTCGGCCGTGACCTCCGGCCCGATCCCGTCGCCGCCGATAACACCGATCTTGTGACGCAAGGGGCTCCTCTGGAAAGAAAAAGACCGCCCGGACGGGCGGTCGCAGAGCACACGCCGCCACGGCGTGCGCTCAGAAGAGTACGGAGATCGTGGAGGGGAACATGCCTGCCGCAAGTGTGCCTCGCCGGTCCCCTGGGCGCAATTGGGTTCCGATAGCCTCCGAGACATGTCGGAGACCCACCTTTCCCAAGATGCCTACGATCGACTTCGGGCCGAGCTGGAGGATCTGACGACCCGCGGGAGGGTCGACATCGCCCAGACCATCGAGACGGCCCGCGAGCTGGGCGACCTCAAGGAGAACGCCGACTACCACGCGGCCCGGGACGACCAGGGCCGCATGGAGGCGCGCATCCGCCAGCTCCAGTTTCTCATCGACAAGGCGGTGATCGTGGACTCGACCCAGGCCGCCGCCGACACCGTGGCCCAGGGCAGCGTGGTGGCCCTACGCTACGAGGGCGACGACGACGCCGACCGGTTCCTGGTCGGCTCGATCGAGGAGCGCCGCGACGACGTGGCCGTGGTGTCGCCCCAGTCCCCCCTGGGCCAGGCCCTGCTGGGCCGTCACAAGGGCGACGCCGTCGAGTACCAGGCGCCGGGCGGCACGCTCAAGGTGGAGATAGTCGACATCGAGGCGTAGCGCATCAACATGATGCAGCGTCTTGGCATGAGATAACATGAGACGCATGCGATGGCGAGTATTCCTGCTGCTGGCCGTGCTCGGTGCGTGTTCGGGGGGGCCGGCGCCGGCCACCACCGCCCCGCCGCTGGCGCCAGAGGGGGCCGAGGAGGCGGCCGCCATCGACCGCATCCTCGCCGGCCTCGACGGGGTGATGGGCGATGCCCAGCGGCTGCTGGTCCGCGACCGCCGGATCACTCCCGAGGTCACCGATCGGCTTCAAGCCATCTATGTCGGGCCCGAGCTGCTGAACGAGATCGACGCGTTCCGCGCCGACGTCGCCGGCGGGCTGGCCGGTCTCAAGGACCCCCCGGGCGACCGGGTCACCACCGTGTCCCGGCTCATCACCGTGAGCCCGATCTGCATCTTCGTGGAGGTGTCGCGCGACTACCGCCCCACCACCGCCGGCCCCACGGCTGCCGACCCGACCGGCGGCCTGGCGTCGCTGTACGTCGTGCTGGTCACCAAGGCCGAGGCCGACGACCCCCGCCAGCTCAACCCCACGCCGTGGGCGATGCTCTACGACGGCGTGCAGGTCGACGGGTCTCAGCCCGAGGACGTCTGCCGCAGCTGACCTGAGATCGCCGCCGCGGCCGCCACCACGGCGCCGGCATAGCGCCGTCCCGGTGCCCGGGTGGTCCGCTCGATCGGCCCGGACACCGAGACCGCCGCCACCGTCTCGCCTCGGTGGTCGCGGACGGGGGCGCTCACCGACGCCACCCCCCGCTCGCGCTCCTCCACGCTCTGGGCCCAGTCACCGGCGTCACCCCGCAGGACCTTGCCCGCCGAGCCCACGTCGAGGGGCAGCGACATGCCCACGGGCACGAGCGGGCGCAGGCCGTGGGGCGACTCCAGCGACAGCACGCAGAGCCGGCGGTCGCCCCGGCGCACGTAGAGCTGGGCGCTCTCGCCGGTGGTGTCGCGCAACGCCTCCAGCGCCGGCCGGGCCCGTGCCGCCAGGTCAAGGCCGGTGAGACGGGGCCCGGCCACGAAGCGGCCGGCGCCGTCGCGGCCGAGGAAGCCGTGGACCTCGAGGGCGCGGGCCAGGCGGTGGGCGGTGGCCCGGGACAGGCCGGTGGCCTCGACCAGCGCGGCCAGGCTCCGGGGCTCGCCCTCGACAGCGTCGATGACCGATATCGCCTTGTCGAGCACGCCGATCCCGCTTACCATGTCCATATGGAGAGATTAGTGTCTCAGCATCTGAGACCACAAACGCTGGCCGACAAGGTCTGGACCAGCCACGTCGTCCGCGCCGCCGAGGGCGAGCCCGACCTGCTCTACGTCGACCTCCACCTGATCCACGAGGTCACCACGCCCCAGGCCTTCGAGGGCCTGCGGATGGCCGGGCGCACCGTGCGCCGGCCCGACCTCACCCTGGCCACCATGGACCACAACACGCCGACGGTCGGCCTCGACCTGCCCCTGGACGACCCCGTATCGGCCACCCAGATCGAGACCCTGGCCGCCAACTGCGCCGAGTTCGGCATCACCCTCTACCCGATGGGCCATCCCAAGCAGGGGATCGTCCACGTCATCGGGCCCGAGCAGGGCCTGACCCAGCCGGGCATGACCATCGTCTGCGGCGACAGCCACACCTCCACCCACGGGGCGTTCGGCGCCCTGGCCTTCGGGATCGGCACCAGCGAGGTCGAGCACGTCCTGGCCACCCAGACCCTCCCCCAGCGCCGGCCGGCCAACATGGCCGTCACCGTCGAGGGCGACCTGCCCGCCGGCGTCACGGCCAAGGACGTCATCCTGGCCCTGATCGGGCGCATCGGTACCGGTGGCGGCGCCGGCCACGTGATCGAGTACCGGGGATCCACCATCCGATCGCTGTCGATGGAGGGCCGGATGACGATCTGCAACATGTCGATCGAGGCCGGCGCTCGGGCCGGCATGGTCGCCCCCGACGACACCACCTACGCGTGGCTGGAGGGCCGGGCCCACGCGCCGAGGGGCGCCGAGTGGGAGGCGGCGCTGGAGCACTGGCGCAGCTTGGCCACCGACGAGGGCGCCGCCTTCGACAAGGGGGTGACGATGGACGCCACCGAGCTGAAGCCGCACGTGTCGTGGGGCACCAACCCGTCGCAGGTCGTGAGCATCGACGGCCGGGTCCCCGATCCCGACGCCATGCCGGCGTGGCTGGCCCACGAGGCGGAGTCCGCCCGGCGGGCGCTGGCCTACATGGGGCTGGCGGCGGGCACGCCGGTGCGGGACATCCCCGTCGACACCGTGTTCATCGGGTCGTGCACCAACGCCCGCATGGAGGACCTGCGGGCCGCCGCCGCGGTGGTCGACGGGCGCCACGTCGCTGCCGGCATGCGAGCCATGGTGGTGCCGGGCTCGATGCAGGTGAAGGCCGACGCCGAGGCCGAGGGCCTCGACCGCATCTTCACCGCCGCCGGCTTCGAGTGGCGGGCCGCCGGCTGTTCGATGTGCCTGGGGATGAACCCCGACCAGCTCTCGCCGGGCGAGCGGTGCGCGTCCACGTCGAACCGCAACTTCGAGGGCCGCCAGGGCCGGGGCGGGCGCACCCACCTCGTGTCCCCCGCCGTCGCCGCCGCCACCGCCGTCGCCGGATTCTTCGCGACGCCCGAGGAGCTCTAGCCGTGGAACCTGTACGACAGATCGCCGGCACGGCCGTCCCGCTGCGACGGTCCGACGTCGACACCGACCAGATCATCCCCTCCGACTGGCTCAAGCGGGTCGAGCGCACCGGCTTCGGCCAGGGACTGTTCTCCGAGTGGCGGGCCGACCCCGCCTTCGTGCTCAACCAGCCCCGGTACGCGGGGGCCAGCGTGCTGGTCACGGGGCCGAACTTCGGCACCGGCTCGTCGCGGGAGCACGCGGTCTGGGCGCTACAGGACTACGGCTTCCGGGCCGTCGTCTCCCCCAGCTTGGCCGACATCTTCGCCAACAACTGCACCAAGGCCGGCGTGCTCCCCGTCCAGGTCGACTTCGAGGTGGCCGAGGCGCTGCTCGCCGCCGTCGAGGCCGACCCGGCCCTGGTCGTCTCCATCGACGTCGAGGCCCGCACCATCGAGTCGGCCGCCGCCGGCATCTCGGCATCGTTCCCGCTCGACGACTTCACCCGGTGGCGGCTCCTCGAGGGCCTCGACGACATCGGTCTGAGCCTGCGCCACGAGGCCGAGATCGTCGCCTACGAGGGGGCGCGGCCGGCGTGGATGCCGAGCACGGGCTGATCCGCTGAGCGGCCCGGGAGGCCGCTCCATCCGGCGCGTCGCCGCCGAGGACGTGCGGCCGCTGCGCCACCGGGTGCTGCGGCCCGGCCAGGCGTTCGGGGAGACCGCCTACGCCGGCGACGACACCGCGGTGCACCTCGGCGCCTTCGCCGGCGACGGGCTCGTGGGCATCGCCTCGCTTTACCGCCAGGACTGTGCCGGCGGGCCCGCCGGCGGCTGGCGCCTGCGGGGCATGGCCACCGACGCCGGCGCCCGGGGC
>JBPCLE010000165.1:0-9309 GCA_051003575.1 Acidimicrobiales bacterium
GTCGCGGGCTTCGGCCACCGTGCGGTCCATGTACGACCGGACGCTGGGGAAGGCGACGAAGTAGGCGTTGAGGATCTCCGCAGCCTCCTCGGTGGGGATGGCGAGGCGCTGGCCGAGCCCGAAGGACTCCATGCCATAGGCCAGCCCGTAGGAGACCATCTTGGCCTTGGACCGCTGGGCGATGGTGACCGCCGTTGGGTCGACGCCGAAGATGCGCGAGGCCGTCGCCTCATGGATGTCCTCCCCGCCGGCGAAGGCGGCGATCAGCCCCGGGTCCTGGGCCAGGTGGGCGATCACCCGGAGCTCGATCTGGTTGTAGTCGGCCACCAGGAAGCGGCACCCCGGAGCGGGGATGAACGCCCGGCGGATGCGCCGGCCCTCCTCGGTGCGGATCGGGATGTTGTGCAGGTTGGGCCGGTCCGAGCTCAGCCGGCCGGTACGGGCGACGGTCTGGTTGAAGGTGGCGTGGATGCGACCGTCGCCGGCCACCTCGCCCAGCAGGCTCTCCCCGTAGGTCGAGCGGAGCTTCTCCACCTCCCGGTACCGCAGCAGCGGCTCGATGACGGGGTGCAGACCCCGGAGCTTCTCCAGGGAGGCGGCGTCGGTCGAGAAACCGGTCTTGGTCTTCTTCTGGGGCTGGAGCCCGAGCTGGTCGAAGAGCACCCGGCGGAGCTGCTGGGTGGAGTTGACCAGGAACCGCGTGCCAGAGAGCTCCTGGATCTCCTCCTCGAGCCGCCGGCCCTCGGCCACCAGGCCGTCGTAGATGCGGCGGAGGACATCGACATCCACCCGCACCCCCACCTTCTCCATGCGGGCCAGCACCCGCACGAGCGGCCGCTCGATGTCGTCGTAGAGCCGCCACAGGCCACGGCCCTCCATGGCCTTGCCGAGCGTCGGTACCAGCCGGGCGACGGCGACGGCACGGCGGGCGGCGTCCTCGGCCGGATCTGGGGCCGAGCCGGAGAGGTCGAGCTGGCCGGGCGGCGGGGCATCGGGCGAGCGGATGTCGAGGCCCAGGAAGCGGGCGGCAAGGTCGTCGAGGACGTACTGCGACTCGGCCGGGTCGAGGAGGTACGCGGCGATGGCGGTGTCGACGTCGAGGCCCCGCAGGTCGATCGAGCGCAGGTCGAGGGCCCGCATGAGCTCCTTGGCGTTGTGGGCGGAGAAGGTGCCCAGGTCGGTGGGCAACAGCTCGCTCGGGATCCACCATGCCTCCGGCTCCCCGCCGGCGGCGACCGCCACCCCCACCAGGGGGCTGCGGCCCTCCTCCCCCTCCCACGAGGCCGCCAGGCTGACCCCGCCCTGGAAGGCATTGGCCGCCTCCTCCGCGGTGGTGGCGCGGTGGACCACCACCTCGATCGTCTCGGTGGCCGCCGGCGGTGCGGCGACGCCGGTGGCCTCGACGAAGCGGCGGTAGAGGGTGTTGAACTCGAGAAAGCGGAACAGGTCGCGGACGGCGTCGGGGTCCCACTGGCCCATCCGCAGACTGTCGAGCTCCACCTCCAGGGGGACGTTGCGGACCAGGGGGGTGGCGGTGGCGTTGCGCCGGACCTGTTCCTCGTGGGCGACCAG
Organism: Acidimicrobiales bacterium; assembly: GCA_051003575.1. GTDB lineage: Bacteria > Actinomycetota > Acidimicrobiia > Acidimicrobiales > AC-14 > CADCTB01. Next base: position 1,573 of record JBPCLE010000165.1, read on the forward strand.
GCTCTCCCGGAGCTTGGGCGTGTTCTTGTCGACGTTGGCGAAGACGCCGTCGAGGTCGCCGTAGGTGTTGATCAGCTTGGCCGCCGTCTTGGGGCCGACGCCGGGCACGCCGGGCAGGTTGTCGGACGGGTCACCGCGGAGGGCGGCGTACTGGGGGTAGTCGGCCGGCGTGACGCCGGTCTTCTCCTTGATGCCCGCCTCGTCGAAGATCCGGTAGTCGGTGACGCCCCGCATGTTGTAGAGCACCTTGACCAGCGGATCCTCGACGAGCTGGTAGGCGTCGCGGTCGCCGGTGACCACGAGCACCTCGTCGCCCCGGTCGCGGGCCTCGGTGGCCAGCGTGGCGATCACGTCGTCGGCCTCGAAGCCGGCCTTCTCCACGATCGGGATCTGCAGGGTCTCGACCACCTGGCGCACGAGCCCGAGCTGCTGGCGCAGGATGTCGGGCGCCTCGGCCCGCCCCGCCTTGTAGTCGCTGACCAGCGCATGGCGGAACGTGGGCTCCGGAAGGTCGAGGGCGACGGCGATCTGGTCGGGCGTGTGGTCCTTCAACAGGTTGATGAGCATCGACGTGAAGCCGAACACCGCATTGGTGACCTGACCCGACGCCAGGGCCAGGCTGGTGGGGAGGGCGAAGAAGGCGCGGTAGGTCAGCGAGTGGCCGTCGATGAGCATGAGCTTGGCCATCAGATCTCGGCGGTGCCGCCCTCCCAGGCGAGGCGCAGCTTTCCGTCGACCGTCTCGGCCTGCACACCGAGGCATTCGATGACCACCGGCTCGACGGGCACCATCCGTCCGTCCCGGTTGGCGAACAGCTCCACCCTCCGACTCTCGGGGTCGATGACCAGCACCTCGCCGACGCCGACCTCCGCGTACCACTCGAGCTTGGCGTAGGTCTCGTCGTACGGCGAGAGGATCTCGACCACGAGGGAGGCGGCCCCCTCGATCCCACGAGCGGAGCGCAGCTCCGGTCGCGCGTAGGTGTTGTCAGGCACACGCCAGTCCAGGTCTGACCCTGGCCGATAGAGCCCGGTCTCCATCCGGGCGACCAGCCCACGCTGCTCGGCGAGTGGTGCAAGCGCTCGTACAAGTCGCAGGGAGATGTCCTGGTGCAGCTCTGACGGCGGCGGGACCATGTGGAGCTCGCCCTCCCACATCTCGTCGGACTTGTCGAGGCCTTTGGCACGGCGCTCGTCGAGGAGGGCTTGGGGCACCTCGAGCATCACGGCTCTCACCGAACGATCGTACCGCCGGCAGGTACCATGCCGGCGTGGCAGACGGCTTCCACCCGCCCCTCGAGGAGTACCTGGAGACCATCTGGGAACTCGAAGAGGAGGGCATCCCGGTCATCCAGGCGCGGCTGGCCGAGCAACTCAGCGTGTCAGCCCCGTCGGTGTCGGAGATGATCCGCCGTCTGAAGGGCGAGGGTTGGATCGACACTGAGGGCCGCGCCATCACCCTCACCGACAAGGGCCGGGCGCGGGCCATCAGCGTGGTCCGCAAGCACCGGCTGGCCGAGCGCCTGCTGACCGACGTCATCGGGCTCCCCTGGCACAAGACCCACGTCGAGGCCTGCCGTTGGGAGCACGTGATCTCCGACGAGGTCGAGGAGCGCATCGTCGCCCTCCTCGGCAACCCGGCCACCTGCCCGCACGGCAACCCCATCCCCGGCGCCGGCGGCCCGGAGCGAGACCTGTCGGCACTGGCCGGCTCCGAGCCTGGCGACCGCGTGCGCCTCGAGCGGGTCACCGAGCAGGTCGAGGTCGACCTCGAGGCCCTCATCTATCTCGACAGCCATGGCTTCGTGCCGGGTGTCGACGCCACGGTCAGCGCCAAGGCGCCCGACGGCACGCTCACCCTGGCCATGGAGGAGGGCACCATCGCCCTCGGGCCGGCGCTGGCCAGCCAGCTCTTCGTCGCCCGGGTATAGCCTTTCGCGATGGCGATCGGGCCGGTCCGGTACCTGTTCAGCGTCGACGAGTACGAGCAGATGGGCCGGACCGGGGTGCTCGATCCGGAGCTGCGGCTGGAGCTCCTCGACGGGGAGATCATCGAGATGGCGCCGATCGGTCCGGAGCACAGCAGCTGCGTCATGCGCCTGACCTGGCTCTTCATCAGCCGGCTCGGGACCCGGATGGTGCTCAGCCCGCAGAACCCGGTGCGCCTCTTCCCCCGCTCGGAGCCCCAACCCGACATCGTCCTGCTCCGAGGTGGGATGGACCAGTACCACCACCGCCTCCCGACGGCCACCGATGTCCTCCTGGTGGTCGAGGTGGCCAAGTCCAGCCTGGCGCTTGACCGCACGGTCAAGCTGCCCATTTACGCCCGCCAGGGGATCCCCGAGGTGTGGATCGTCGACCTCGACGGCGAGGCGGTGGAGGTCTACCGCCAGCCCGGCCCCGACGGGTACGCCGAGCTGGCCCGGGTCGAGCGGGGCGGCACGGTCTCGCCGGCGGCGTTCCCCGATCTCACGCTGACGGCGGACGAGATCCTGGGCTACTGAGCCCGCAGAGCCCCGGCCCTACTCCGCCGGCAGGGTGCCGTCGATGATCTGTTGGGCCACCGTGCGCATCTTGGCCCGGTGCTGCATGGCCGTGCGCTGGATGAAGGAGAACGCATCGGCCTCCGACATGCCGTCGCGGTCCATGAGCAGGCCCTTGGCCCGGCCGACGACCCGCTGGGTCTCGAGGAGCTCCTTGGCTCCCTCGACCTCGGCCTCCTTGGCCCGCATGTCGGCGAAGCGCCCGAGGGCGACCTCGATGGCCGGCACCAGGTCGGTGGTCTGGAACGGCTTGACGAGGTAGTAGAAGGCGCCGGCATCGCGCGCCTGCTCCACCAGGTCGCGCTGACTGAAGGCGGTGAGGATCAGTACCGCCGCCCGCCGGGAGCTCGTGATCTCCCGGGCCGCGGTGATGCCGTCCATCCCCGGCATCTTGATGTCGAGGATGGCCAGGTCGGGGTGCAGCTCCCTGACGAGCTCGACGGCTTCGTCGCCCCGCCCGACGGCGCCCACCACCTCGTAGCCCTCAGCTTCGAGGGTTTCCTTGAGGTCGAGGCGGATGAGGGCTTCGTCCTCGGCGATGACGATTCGTGTGGCCAACTAGATCTCCCACTCAAGGGGCCGCACCGGCCCCGTCTCGATCGCGGTGCCCACCCGGCTAGATCTCGGCGAACAAGCGCTCGAGGAGCTCGTCCTGGGCCTTCTTGAGTTCGCCGATCTGGACGACGAGCTGGCTGCGGTGCCGGGTCATGGCGTCGGCGTGCTTCTGCGCCTCCCGGTGCTCCTTGTCGGCCATGGGGGTCTCTGACACCATGGCGCGCAGCCGGGCGTCGTCCGCCACGTCGGCCAGGTGGGCGAGCTGCTCGTCGACGACGCCGAGCTCGGCGCGCAGCTGGCGGAGCCGCTCGGCGGCCTCCGACAGCTTGCGCTCTACCAACCATTTCGACATTGGAACCGCAGTCTACCGTCCGGCCCTGCGCCGGCCGCGTTGGACGACCGTAGACTCCCCGACCGTAGACTCCGCGTTCGATGGGCGTCGCCGACTGGGGTGTGCAGGAGCGGTGGAAGGACGCTCACGGCGGGTGGCACGACGTGGGGCCGGAGACGGTGCGCGCCGTGCTCGACGCCATGGGCTCCGACGGCCAGGGGGCGCCGCCACCGGGACCGACCCTGTTCTCGCGGCCCGGACGACCCGTGCCGATCGAGGCGCCGGCCGACCTGCACGTCGAGGGCGGCGGGATTCTGCGAGTCGAGGGGGAGCTGCCGGCGAACCTCCCGTTCGGCTACCACACCCTCGTCGACCTCGACGACGGGACGCGCACCGACGTGGTGGTGTCGCCCGGGAAGTGCCCGCTGCCGCCGCTGGCGCCGGCGTGGGGGTGGGCCGTGCAGCTCTACGCGGCCCGATCGACGCAGAGCTGGGGAATGGGCGACCTGGGCGACCTGCGCCGGCTCGGCCGCTGGACGGCGAAGGAACTGGGCGGCGGCCTGGTCCTCGTCAACCCGCTGCACGCGTCGCACCCCACCCTGCCCCAGTCCGACAGCCCCTACTTCCCGAGCAGCCGGCGATTCCGCAACCCGCTGTACCTGCGGGTGGAGGACGTGCCTGGCGCGCCGGAGGTGCCGGAGATCGAGGCGCTGGCCACCGCCGGCCGGGCGCTCAACGCCGACCCCCTCATCGACCGCGACTCGGTGTTCCGCCTGAAGATGCAGGCCCTCGAGCAGATCTGGGAACGGTTCACCGGCGACCCCGCGTTCGACGCCTGGCGAGATCTCCAGGGCGAGGCGCTCGGCGACTACGCCGCGTTCTGCGTGCTGGCCGAGGAGCACGGTGCCGATTGGCGGGCCTGGCCCGCCGGCGCCCGGCACCCCGACGGCCCCGAGGTCGCCGAGGTGCAGCGCACCCAGTACGGGCGGTGGCGCTTCCACCAGTGGCTGCAATGGCAGGTCGACCGCCAGCTCAAGGCCGCATCCGCCGACATCGACGTCATGCACGACCTCGCCGTGGGCGTCGACCCGGCCGGCGCCGACGGCTGGCTGTGGCAGGACGTGCTGGCCCTGGACATGGCCGTCGGCGCCCCGCCCGACGAGTTCGCCATGCTGGGCCAGAGCTGGGGCCTCCCCCCCTTCGACCCCTGGCGGCTGCGCAGCGCCGGCTACCGGCCGTTCATCGAGACCATCCGGGCCACGCTCAGCCACGCCGGCGGGCTCCGGCTCGACCACGTGATGGGCCTGTTCCGGCTGTGGTGGGTGCCCCGCAGCGCCGAGTCCCCGGTGGAGGGCGCCTACGTGCGCTACGACCACGCCGACCTGCTCGACATCGTCGCCCTCGAGTGCCACCGGGCCGGCGCCTACGCCGTGGGAGAGGACCTCGGCACCGTGGAGGAGCACGTCCGGGAGGAGCTGGCCGGGCGGGGCGTGCTGTCGTACCGGCTGGTGTGGTTCGAGGACAAGGCGCCGGCGCAATACCCCACCCAGGCGCTGGCCGCAGTCACCACCCACGACCTACCCACCGTCGCCGGCCTCTGGACGGGCAGCGACTTCGCCGACCAGCAGGGCATCGGCATGGAGCCCAACGCGGACGCCACCTTGGAGCTGCGGGTGCGGCTGGCGCGGGCGGCCGGCGTGGGCGACGGGGCACCCGTGGACGAGGTCGTCACCGCCACCTACGAGGCGCTGTCCGGCGCCCCGTGCATGCTGCTGACCGCCGGCCTCGACGACGCGCTGGGCGTGCGGGAACGCCCCAACATGCCCGGCACGCTCGACGAGTGGCCGAACTGGCGCATCGCCCTGCCGATGCCCCTGGAGGAGATCGAGACGGCGCCCGGGCCGCGAGCCGTCGCCGCGGCCCTGGACAGGCGCACACGATGATCGCCGGCCTGCGGCTCTGGCTCGCCGGCACCAACGCGTGGATAGTGTCGGCCACCGACGCCGGCGGCGAGTGCGTGCTCGTCGACGCTCCGCCCGACCCCGGCCCGATCCTCCGTGCCATGGAGGAAAAGGGGCTACGCCTGGTGGCCCTGCTGGCGACGCATGGTCACATCGACCACATCGGCGGCGTGGGCGAGCTGTGCCGGGGCCAGGGAACAGACGTGCCGGTGCGGATCCACGACCACGACCGCCACATGCTCCTCGACCCCGTGGGCACCAGCGGCACCCTGGGGCAGATCCTCGACTACGAGGACCTCGACCTGCGCCCGCCCGAGCTGCTCTCCGGCCTCGACGACGGCGAGCGGGTGTCCGGCGCCGGCATGACCTTCACCGCCATCCACACGCCCGGCCACACCCAGGGCTCGACGTGCTTCTTGCTCGACGTCGACGGCGAGCCCCCGGTGCTGTTCAGCGGCGACCACCTCTTCGCCGGCTCCATCGGCCGCACCGACCTGCCCGGTGGCAACCGCGAGCAGCTCATGGCCTCGATGGCCGCCAAGATCCTGCCCCTCGACGACGCCGTCCAGGTCCTGCCCGGCCACGGCGACACCACCACCATCGCCAAAGAGCGGGCCACGAACCCGTTCCTGGTCGACCTGCTCAAGCGGTAGGCAGCCAGCCCTTCGCCCGGTACCACTCGACGTTGTCGGCCACCGCGCCGGCGAAGTCGGTGCGGGCGAAGCGAAACCCGGTGGACTCGAGGGCCTCGGTGGAGAGCCGGTTGTTGCGGTTGGTCTTGGTCATCAGCCGCAGGCGGTCGGGCGTGAACAGGATGGCCGGTCCCATGCCCTGGCCGACCAGGTGGTCGTGGGTGCGCCGGCGCCGGCTCTCATCCATGCCTTCACCGCCCACCTCCAGCTCCATCCCGAAGCAGTCGGCGAGCGCCCGGCCGACGTCGTGGCTGGACGGGTAGATGCCGTCGACCACGTTGAAAGCCCGCCCGACGGCCTCGGGGGCGCGGGCCAGGTGGACGGTGGCAGCGATCAGGTCGTCGACGTGGACCAGCCGCTGCTCCATGGGCTCGGCGGCGACGGCCAGGCGGGGCAGGCCGGCGGCCCGCTCGATGGCGGTGTCGAGGATGGCGCTGGCCAGCAGCTTGGTGGCACCAGGGCCGTAGACGGTGACCGGCCGCAGCACGACGGCGGGCATCCCGTCGCCGCTGCGGGCCCACACCTCCTGCTCGGCGCCCCACTTGGCCTTGCCGTACCCCCGGCTGGCGTTGGGCTCAACGTCCTCGCGCACGGGGAGAGGGAGCTGCTTCTCCTCGCCGTAGATCGACGTCGAGCTCATGTGCACGAACCGTTCCAGCGGGCCCCGGCCGGCGGCGTCGAGGAAGCGGGCGGTGGCCACGATGTTGTCGCGCTCCATCTCCTCCTGGTCCGACTTCGAACTCGAGGCGCCGGCCAGGTGGAAAACGTGGGTGACGCCGGCGCACAACGGCCCGAGCGCACGGAAGTCGTCGCCGGCGAGGTCGGCGGGCTGGTACTCGACCTCGGCGGGGAGGTCGTCGGGGCGGGACCGGCGGCCGGTGGCCCGGACCCGGAAGCCGTCGGCCAGCAGGGCGGGCACCAACCGGGCGGCGATGAAGCCGGTCGTGCCGGTGACGAGGGCGAGAGATTCAGTCATGGCGAACCTAGACTGCCATGGCCGATGGGTACCTCAATCTTCTTCAACCCCGAGTGCAGCAACTGCCGTACGGCCGCCGCCATCCTCTCCGAGCGCGGCGTCGAGGCGGACTACATCCGCTACCTGGAGACGTCGCCCACCCGGGCCGACCTCGAGGCGGTGCTGGTCAAGCTGGGCACCGACGACCCCCGCGACATCGTCCGCGACAAGGAGCCGGTCTACGCCGAGCTCGGGCTCGATTCCGCCGACCGCGACCAGCTCCTCGACGCCATGGCCACCCACCCCGTCCTCATCCAGCGGCCGATCGTCATCCACGGCGACCGCGCCGTCGTCGCCCGGCCCGCCGAGCGCCTGCTGGAGCTGCTCGACGACCCGAACCACTGACGGCGCGCGAGTCAGAGGCAGCTGTAGACGGCCTCGACCAGCCGGCGGGCGCGGCGGTCGGCGCCCAGTGACGCAGTGAGCTGGTTCATCACGTAGGCGACGCCAAGGGCTTTCGACCGGTCGGCGAAGGCCACCGAGCCGCCGGCGCCCTCGTGGCCGAAGGCGGGGCCGGCGGGGCCAGCCTTGCCGGCGGGGCCGGCGGGGCCGGCGGGGAAGGGGGGGCAGGGGGCGAAGGAAGGAAAAGAGTAACACCAACACAACAAGACCTCCACAGCCAGAACCCTTTCCCTACCACA
>JBPCLE010000166.1:0-4873 GCA_051003575.1 Acidimicrobiales bacterium
GGAGGCGGAACCCGACCAGCACGTGGTCACGGGCGTTCGCCCGCAGGGCGCCGGCCAGAAGGTCGAACGACGGCCGCCCGTAGAAGTCGTCGGCGTTCACCACCCCGAAGGACCCGTCCACCTCGGCCGACGCGCACAGCAGGGCGTGGCCCGTGCCCCAGGGCTTGGCCCGGCCCGGAGCCTCCTGCAGGACGTAGCGCACCTGCGTGGGACGGCCGCACCCACGCGCCGCGTGCGCGGCGACCGGGCCCCGGCTCTCCTCGGACACCACGAACACGACATCGTCGAACCCGCAGCGGAGGGCGTCGTAGACCGCGTAGTCGAACAGCGACTCCCCCGCCGGCCCGATGCCCGCCACCTGCTTCATTCCACCGAAGCGCGACCCACGGCCGGCCGCCATCACCACGAGCGTCAAAGACATACTCCGGGTTCTACCCTGCGGCGACGGGCCGCGTTCCCCCTGACCGGGGCTCTCGCGCGGAAAGCCCGGTCAGAGACGGCGGAGGGGGTGGGATTTGAACCCACGGTGACTTGCGCCACAACGGTTTTCGAGACCGTCCGATTCGGCCGCTCTCGCACCCCTCCGGAGCCGTCCAGGCTAGCCGCTAGCGGGCGCCGCGCCGGCCGGCGAAGAACTCGGCCAGCAGGGCGGCCGACTCGCCGGCCCGCACGCCGGGGGTGACCGGGACAAGGTGGTTGAGGCGGGGGTCGGCGCAGACGTTGTAGAGCGAACCGCAGGCGCCGGCCCGAGGATCGGCGGCGCCGAACACCAGGCGGCCGACCCGGGCCGCGACCAGGGCGCCGGCGCACATCGGACAGGGCTCCAGGGTCACCACCAGGGTCACCGCGCCCAGGCGCCACCCACCCACCACCTCGGCCGCCGCCCGGAGGACGAGCAGCTCGGCGTGGGCCGTCGGGTCTCCCAGCTGCTCGCGGCGGTTGTGGTCGGCGGCGACGACCCCGCCGGCCACCATCGCCACCGCACCCACCGGGACGTCGCCGTAGGCCACGGCGGCGCGAGCCTCGTCGAGGGCCAGGGCCATGGCATCGTCGTCACCCAGGACGGTCACCGGCCCACCCTCCCACTGGAGGATGGGCCGGCGCCTTCACTGCCGGCGGAGGGAGTGGGATTTGAACCCACGAAGAGTTACCCCTTACACGCTCTCCAGGCGTGCCGGTTCGGCCGCTCCCGCACCCCTCCCGGTGGCGACAGGGTATCGTTCCTGCCGGAGCCCGTCGTTTCACGCAGCGGCCGGGTCCTGCGCAACGTACCCCTGTGAACCGAGTCAGGGCCGGAAGGCAGCAGCTCTCAGCGGGCCGGTCCTTGTGCCGCAGTCCAGCCTGGCCGCTGCGTCGAGCGCCGGGCTCCGGCCGTCCGCCGGCGGTCTCGGCAGCCGGCGCCGGCGGGCGCTAATGTCGGCCGCGACCCAACGCCGGGTATCCGCCGTACCCGGCGTTGGGTCCTTCTCGATGCTGCCGAGCCCTCCGGCGTCGGCGGGACCGGCCCCCTCCGTCGCAGCCTGCGAACAGGCGAGGTCCGGGTCCGCGACACCGTCGGCCAGCGGGTTCGCTTGTGTTTGTTCAATCATGGCTGATTCGACGGGCGAAAACCACCAACCGGTCCACACCGCCCCCCGTGCTGAGCACCACGAATACCTGGCCGGCCCGCTCGGACGGGATCGACCCCCGCACGGCCACGGCCACCACGCCCAGGGCGAGGAACCGGAGCCAGGTCAGCCCATCCAAGCCGCGAGGTGGCCTCCATCGCCATCGCCCCGCTCTCTCACCCGGCCCCGAACCAGCCGGCGACGTCGACGATCACGTGGGTCGACCCGGCGATGTTGTTGGGGTGCAAGCCGGCGCCGGTGGCCAGGGTGGCTTCGTCGTACCAGCCGGCAACGTCGACGATCACGTGGGCCGACCCCGCGGCGTTGTAGAGCTGGACACCTCCGCCGGCACCCAGCTTGGCCGTGACCAGGTTTGGGGTGGTGGTGCCGGCGTCGAAGTTCACGTTCGATGCCAGCGGCAGGGCGTCGCCGGCAGGGAAGACGGTGACATAGCTGGCGGCGGTGGGGGCGGTGACCGTCAGGTTCATCACGACCGCGCTGGCACCCGTCGCCGGCACGCCGCCCCTACCGGCGACCTGCAGGGTCATGGCCGCGTCGGGCCCCAGCGGGGCCGAGTCGCGGCTGTCGAGGATGCGGCTCGGCACGAGGGGGTGGAACCGAGCGCCCGAGGTATCGGTGTCGTCGCCGTACCACCCGGCCACGTCGGCGATGACGTGCGTCGATCCCGCGGCGTTGAACAGCGACAGCCCGCCGCCGGCGCCGAGTTTCGCCGTCACCAGGTTGGCAAAACTGTCAGCCCGGCGCGGTAATTGAGGCTCGACGTCCCAGGCAGGGCCTCACCGGCGGGGAACACGCAGAGGAAGCTGGCTGCGGTCGGGCCGGTCACCGTGACGTTGAGGATCACCGCCGAGACCCCCGCGGCCGGCACACCGCCGGCCCCGGCGACCTGGACGAACATCGACGCGCCCGGCCCGAGCGGGCTCGCAGTCCGGGTGTCGAGGATGCGCCGGGGCGTCAGCGGGTGGTACCGGGCGGCGGCGGCGGGTACCGGCCCACCGGCGGAGCTGGTGAAGATCTGTGTCGTCAGGAACACGTTGCGGACGGGTGCCCCGCCGCCCGTCCAGCTCACGCCGGCGGCCGAGCGCCACGACCCGACGCCCACATGGGTTGAGGCGGGGTTCAAGATATTGCTCCGGTGCGGCGGGCTGGCCATGAGGTCGTTGTGGAGCCGCTCCGCGGCAACCATCGGGTCAGTGAGCGCACTGGCCCATGCGATGTTCTCGGCGACCCCCGTGTACCCCGCGCCGCCGGCGTTGAGCATGTCGCCGACGCGCCGATTGCCGCAGTTGAGGATGGTGTGGCTGAAGTAGTTCCGGGCGCCCATGTCCGCGGACCGGCCGTCGACCCGGTACCCGCAGCCGTCGTAGGGCGCGTCGCCGGCCACCGCGGCCAGCGCCGGCAACACCTGCACCGGCGGCGCCCCGACGGCCGCCCGCGCCTGGTTGATCAGCTCCACCGCCCGGCTCTCGAACGTGGCCTCGGCATGCGCCGGAGCCGCGACCCCCGTGACAAGTGCGACGAAGTGTACACTCAGGACGGCGAACATCTGGAGCCAGGAATGTGGATGGGATCGATGCGGCTGATGTGACATAAGTGCGGATGGTATCGGTCGAGCCGATCCGCACAAGCTGTCCGCATATCCGCGGCGTTGAAGTCCTTCCACAGGGCGACGGTGTAGATTTCAAAGAACGGAACGCTGGGGAGCGTGAACCTGTGACCAGTTCAGCGGTGGAGGCAGTTCCCAACGATGACGCTGAGCGGCGCGCGCAGTTCGGCCGCATGCTGGGCGACGCGCTGAAAGACCGGGGAATGAAACAGGAGGATCTGGCGCGTGCCCTCGGCACGACGCAGTCCTCGGTGAGCGGCTGGATCCACGGCAAGTACGAGCCTGGCGCCGCGACGGTGTTCGGCGTGGAGTTCGTCCTGGCCCTGGAACCGGGCTCCCTCTCCCGCCCGCTCGGCTACCTGCCGGTCGAGCCTGCCGCCCGCTCTGTCAGCGTCGAGGCCGCTATTTCCCAGAGCAACGGCCTCGACAACGACGCGAAAGCGGCGCTCGCCGCGCTCTACCGGGTGCTCGTCGGCCGCAGGGCCCCCGTGGCCCCGCCGCCGCGACCGGCAACCAGTCCGAAACGCCAGCGGGTCCAGTCTGCGTCCAACGGCCACTAAGCCTAAGTAGAAGCGGCGCGGGGAGCCGCCGCGGTCCCGACAGCTCGGGCGACCTGGCCGGCGGGTACTGTCGGCCACCGTGGCCTACCAGTCGCTCTACCGGCGATACCGCTCGCAGCGGTGGTCCGAGCTCAAGGGCCAGGACCACGTCAGCCAGACCCTCCGGAACGCCGTGCGCGACGGGCGGGTGGCCCACGCCTACCTGTTCAGCGGTCCACGGGGCACAGGCAAGACGTCGTCGGCGCGCATCCTTGCCAAGGCGCTCAACTGTTCCAACCAGGACGAGGGGGAGCCCTGCGGCACCTGCGAGTCCTGCGTCGGCATCACCGAGGGCCGCTCGCTCGACGTGGTGGAGCTCGACGCCGCATCCAACCGTGGGGTCGACGCCATGCGCGAGCTGGTGTCGCGGGCGTCACTGGGCACGCCCGGGCGCTGGAAGGTCTACATCGTCGACGAGGTCCACATGCTCACCACCGACGCGTCGACCACCCTGCTGAAGACCCTCGAGGAACCCCCCGGCCACGTCATCTTCGTGCTCGCCACCACCGAGCCCCAGAAGGTGCTGCCCACCATCCGCAGCCGCACCCAGCACTTCGAGTTCCGGCTGTTGCCCCTGGATCTCCTGACCAGGCACCTGGCCTGGGTGGCCGCCGACGCCGGCCTCGACGTGCCGGCCGAGGTGATCGACCTCGTCGCCCGGCGGGGCAAGGGCTCGGTGCGTGACGCCCTGTCGGTGCTCGACCAGGTCGCCGCAGCCGGCGGGATCGACCACCACGCCCCCTCGGTCGGGGCCTTCGTGGAGGCCCTGTGCGACCGCGACGCCGGCGCTGCCCTGGCTGCGGTCGCCGAGCGGTGCGGCGCCGGGCACGACCCCCGCCAGATCGCCACCGACGTGCTGGAGCGGCTGCGCCAGACGCTGCTGGTCTCGGTGTCGCGTGCGCTGGTCGGGCTGCCCGACGAGGAGCTGGACTCGGTCGAGGCCGAAGCCCACCGGCTGGGGCGGGCGGCGACCGTCCGGGCCATGGAGGTCCTGGGCGAAGCCCTCGTCGACATGCGGGAGGCGCCCGACCCCCGCGTGC
>JBPCLE010000167.1:0-11806 GCA_051003575.1 Acidimicrobiales bacterium
CATCCAGAGCCCGGCCGGCCACGACCAACTCGAAGGTCGACTGGTCGCCTTCCTGGTAGGTGGGGTGGGGTACCCAGGTGCCGTCGGTGGTGAAGGCCATGCGGACGGCGCCAATGGGGCCTTCGAAGGGGATGCCGGACAGCATCAGGGCGGCGGAGGCGCCGTTGATGGCCAGCACGTCGTGGGGGTTCTCCTGGTCGGCGCCCAAGATGGTGGCCACGACGTGGACCTCGTTGCGGAAGCCGGCGGGGAACGAGGGGCGCAGCGGCCGGTCGATCAGGCGGCAGGTGAGGATGGCTTGGTCGGTGGCCCGACCCTCACGGCGGAAGAACGAGCCGGGGATCTTGCCCGCCGCGTACATGCGCTCCTCGACGTCGACGGTGAGCGGGAAGAAGTCGACTCCCTCACGGACGCCCTTGGACGCGCAGGCGGTGGTCAGGATGACCGTGTCGCCGATGCGGGCCACGACCGCGCCGTTGGCCAGCTGGGCCAGCTTGCCGGCCTCGAACGAAAGCGTCTTGCCGGTATCCGCAATCGGACCTACGACGCTTATGGGCTGGCCTTTCGGGCCAGCCGCGGAAACAGTTTCCGTCATGTGATGCTCCTTCATCTGAGCAGCTCAGGAGCGACGACGGTCAGTTCCCAGTTGTCGACCACCCGAACACATGGGGTCCGAGGAGCCGGCGACTGGCAGCTGACTCTTGCGCCGTCCTGACTGTGTCTATGGGTGACTGTGCTTCTGGGTGAAACGGAGACGAGCGGCCCGCAGGCCGCTCGTCGGTGAAATGGGTTAGCGGCGAAGGCCGAGGCGGGCGATGAGCGCCCGGTAGCGCTCGACGTCGTTCTTCTTCACGTAGTCGAGCAACCGCCGGCGCCGGCCGACCAGCATGAGCAGGCCCCGCCGGCTGTGGTGGTCCTTCTTGTGCATCTTGAGATGCTCGGTGAGGTGGTTGATGCGCTCGGTGTGGATCGCGATCTGCACCTCGGGCGAACCCGTGTCAGTCTCGTGAAGGCGGTACTCGCCGATCGTGGCTGCTTTGTCGGGCATTACGGAATCGCTACCTCGGATCTCAGGGGTAGAAGGGCTCGGGACGCGCCTGGGCGGTCGCCGTGGCGCTGGCTCGATGGTACCAGCCCGGTACGGTCGGGGGCGTGCCCGACGCGCGGTTCCTCCACGTCAGCCGCAGCTGCCGCATCCCCATGGAGGAGCTGGAGTGGCGGTTCAGCTCCTCCGGCGGGCCCGGCGGCCAGCACGCCAACACCTCCAACACCCGGGCCGAGGTCCGCTTCGACGTGGCGGGATCGCCGTCGCTGGGGCCGCGGCAGCGAGCCCGCCTGCTGGAGCGGGTGGGCCCGAGCGTGCGGGTGGTGGCGTCCGACGAGCGGTCCCAGACCCGCAACCGGGAGCTGGCCGCCCGGCGGCTGGCCGCCCGACTGGCCGAGGGCCTGCGGGTGGAGACGCCGCGGGTGGCCACCCGGCCCCGGCCGGCGGCCAAGCGCGTGCGGCTGGAGGACAAGCGTCGGCGGGGCGAGACCAAGCGGCTGCGGGCGAGGCCGGCGGACGACTGACCCGCTACAGCGTCCCCCGCGCTGCGATCCACTCCGTGGGCTGCCCGGTGATCGCGGCGATGCGGTCGAAGTCCTCGTCGTAGTGCCACACCGTGGCGTCGCCCAGCTCGGCGGCCGCCGCGATCAGCAGGTCGGGGATCTTCACGCTGCGGTGGTGCAATGCTGCCCGTTCCCCGAGACGTCGCTGGACCTCGAGGGCTCGGCGGAACACCGGGGCACCGGCGTCCACCTGGCGCAGTGAGTCGAGGTCGGCCTCTCGCGCCGCGTACTCGGCGGCGCTACGGGTGCTGTACAACAGCTCCAACCGAACTGGGTCGCAGACGCCCAGGCGGTCAGCGGCCATGGCCTGGAGCCAGCGTTGGACGACGGCTGGATGAGACGCCCGGTGCCAGGCGCTGGTGTCGGCGAGAAGGACCGCTACCCCCGCCACTGCTCGGTTCTGTCAATCGGGGCGCCGTCAAAATCGAACGCTTCGCCGGCGACGACAAGGCCGGCGAAGTGCCGGCGGCGAGCCGATCGCGCCACCTCGCGCAGTGCAGCGTCGACCGTCGCGGTCGTCGAATGGGTGTTGAGCGCCTTCCTGGCTTCGTCGAGCAGATCAACGTCTACCACCAGGGTGGTGCGCTTCTTCATTGGAAAAGTATGCCGTACTCGGGCACCAAACTATGCCTAGTACCCCAGCCGGTCGAGTGACTTCGGCTGGCGTTGCCAGTCGGGGTCGACCTTGACCACCAGTTCGAGGTAGGCGCCCTCTCGGAGCTGGGCCCGGGCCGCCTGGCCGACCTGCTTCAGCACCGAGCCGCCCTTGCCGATCACGATGCCCTTCTGGGAGTCGCGCTCGACGACGATCTCCACGCGGATCCGCGGCCATTCGTACTCGGTGACCCGGCAGGCGATGGAGTGCGGAAGCTCCTCGCGCACCACGGCCAGCAGTTGCTCCCGCACGAGCTCGGCCACCCACACCTCGTCGGGCAGGTCGGTGACCATCTCTTCGGGGTAGTACTGCGGCCCCTCCGGGAGACGGCCCACGATGGCCTCCACCAGATCGTCGACCCCCTGACCGGTCTTGGCCGAGATCGGGAAGTACTCGGACAGATCGAGCGCCGAGGCCCGCGTCAGCTGGAGCAGGACCTCGTCACGGTCGGCGACGTCGACCTTGTTGACCACGCAGATGGCGTCCTTCGGCACCCGGCTGGCGACGAAGCGGTCGCCGCGGCCGAGCGGCGCGGTGGCGTCGATGACCAGGCACACCACGTCGACCCCCGACGATGCCGCCGCCGCGGTGGCGTTCAGCCGCTCCCCCATCGTGGTGCGGGGCTTGTGGATGCCGGGTGTGTCGACGAATACCACCTGGGCGTCGGGTCTCGTCAACACGCCCCGGACCTCGGTGCGAGTGGTCTGCGGCGAAGCAGCCACGATGCTGATCTTCTCGCCCAGGATGGCGTTGAGGAGCGTCGACTTCCCGACATTGGGGCGGCCGACGAAGGTGGCGAAGCCGGACCTCATTCTCGTTCGACCGTCATTCCCGATCGACTGTCATTCCCGATCCCCTACCGGCTCGAGGCGACTGATGCGCACCCGCCCGATGCGCCGGCCCTGGACCCGCTCGGCCCGGAGGCGCCGAACGCCGTAGTCCACCGTCTCACCCTCCGCCGGCACGTGGCCGAGGAGGAAGTAGACGAGGCCGCCGACGGTGTCGTAGTCGCCCTCGGGGAACTCGGCCTCGAGCAGGTCGTTGAGCTCGTCGATCGGCATGCGGGCGTTCACCCGCACGTCGCCGCCGGGCAGCGGCTCGATGGGCGGCTCCTCCACGTCGTACTCGTCGACGATCTCACCCACGAGCTCCTCGATGAGGTCTTCGAGCGTCACCAGGCCGGCGGTACCGCCGTGCTCGTCGACCACGATGGCCATGTGGGACTTCTGCTTCTGCATCTCCGGCAGCAGCTCGGCCACCCGCTTGGTCTCGGGCACGAAGTTCGCCGTGCGAACCATCTCGCGCACCTCCACGTCGCCCCGCTTGTCGCGCACGGCGCGCATGAGGTCCTTGGCATAGAGCAGCCCGGCGATGTCGTCGATGCCCTGCTCGTACACAGGGATGCGGCTGAATCCGGCGGCCATCACGACCTCCATGGCGTCGTTGACCGTCGCACGCGCCTCGATGGCCACCATGTCGGGCCTGGGGATCATCACCTCGCGCACCACCGTGTCGCCGAACTCGATGATGGAGTGGATGAGCTGGCGCTCCTCGCGCTCGATCACGTCTTCCTCGACGGCGACGTCGGCCAGCGCCAGCAACTCCTGCTCGGAGATGTAGGGGCCCTGCTTCAGGCCCTTGCCAGGGATGATGAGGTTTGTCAACCCGATGAGGGCCCGGGCCAGCAGCCGGATGGGCAGGAAACTCACGATGGCCGACACGATCGGCGCGGTGAGCAGGGCGGCCCGGTCGGGGTGCTGCACGGCGAAGGTCTTGGGGAGAGACTCCGCGAACACGAACACGATCACGACCTCGACGACCGTGGCCACTCCCACTCCCACCGGGCCGAAGAGGCGCTCGGCCACCACGCCGACCAGCGTGGCTGCGACCAGGTGGCAGAGCAGGACCAGGAGCAGGACGGGGTTGAGGAACCGCTCGGGGTGCTCGACCAGGCGGACCAGGGCGCTGGCACCCCTGCGCTTCTCCTCGGCCAGGGTGAGCGCCTTGATCCGGTTCGTCCGGGTGAGGCTGGTCTCGGCCATGGCCAGCACGGCGGCGGCACTGATGAGGACGAGCACCGCCGCCAGCATCAACGTCTCGGCAGTACTCATGGTTTGTGGAACTGCTCCAGCAGCTCGCGTTCGCGCTGTTCCATGGCCTCCGCCTCCGCGTCGTCGACATGGTCCATACCCAGGATGTGCAGGATGCCGTGCACCACCAGGAGCGCCATCTCGTCGTCGTAGGTCCCCCCATGGTCCGGCGCATTGCGCGCCGCTACGGCGGGGCAGACGACCACGTCGCCCAGGAGGTTCGGCGGCTCCGCGTTGTCCGGGTCGGCGCCGGACCCCGGCCCGAGCGAATCGGGCGAGCGGCCGCCCTCCACCACGTCGTCATCGTCGATCGGGAAGGCCAGCACGTCGGTGGGGCCGTCCTTGCCGAGGAAGCGCTTGTTCAGCTCGGCCATGGCGTCCTCGTCGACGAAGAGCATCGACAGCTCCGAATCCGGCTTCGCCCCCTGGGCACCCAGGACGGCCTTGGCCAGGTTGACCAGGCGCAGGGCGTCGACCGGTTGGTCGGACTGCTCGTCGGCGGCGAAGACCTCGACGCTCATGGCGTGCCGACCGACATCTACGACTCTGCCCCGCCCGAGGGGTGCGCCCGCTCGTAGGCGTCGACGATCTGCTGGACGATGCGGTGGCGGACCACGTCCTTCGACGACAGGTGCACGAACGACAGCCCGTCGATGCCGGTGAGGATCTTTTCCAGGCCCAGCAGGCCGCTGCGGCCGGCCTGGAGGTCGACCTGGGTGACGTCGCCGGTGACGACGGCCTTGGAGCCGAAGCCGATGCGGGTCAGGAACATCTTCATCTGCTCGGGGGTGGTGTTCTGGGCCTCGTCGAGGATCAGGAAGCTGTCGTTGAGCGTGCGCCCGCGCATGTAGGCGAGCGGGGCGACCTCGATGGTCTCGCCCTCCAGCAGGCGCTTTGCCCCCTCGGGGCCGAGCATGTCGTAGAGGGCGTCGTAGAGCGGGCGCAGGTAGGGGTCGACCTTGGCCAGCACGTCGCCGGGCAGGAAGCCCAGCCGCTCCCCCGCCTCCACCGCCGGCCGGGTGAGGATGATGCGGCTGACGGTGTGGGCCTGGAGCGCCTGCACGGCGAGGGCCACGGCCAGGTAGGACTTGCCGGTGCCGGCGGGGCCGATGCCGAAGGTGACGGTGCTGGCGGCTATGGCGTCCACGTAGTGGCGCTGGCCGCTGGTCTTGGGGCGGACGGTGCGGCCCCGGGACGAGCGCAGGACCTCGGCGGCGAGGACCTCGGAGGGACGCTCGTCGGCCTTGACCATGTCGATGGTGCGGCCCACGTCGGCCGCGTCGAGCCGCTGGCCCCGCTGGAGCAGCACGACCAGCTCCTCGAACAGATGGCCGACCCGGTCGGCGTGGTCGCCGCTGATGCTGATCTCGTTCCCCCGCACCAGGATCTCGGCGCCACCGAACGCCTTCTCGATGAGACGCAGCAACTCGTCGCGCTCGCCCAACAGATCCACCATGAGGTGGTTGCCGGGCACGAGGATCTTGATCTGGGTCGGGGACACGGCGGCGTTCGAACCTCAGGCTAGCTGTACGCGGGCGCCGTCAGAAGCACTATCCCGGCGGCCACTCCATCGCCCGCCCGCCGACGAGGTGCATGTGGAGGTGGGCCACGGAGTTCTGGGCGTCGTCGCCCACGTTGAACACCAGCCGGTAGCCACGCCCGGCCAGGCCCTCCTGGCGGGCCACTGCCTGGGCCGTGGCCATCATCTCGGCCAGGATCCCCGCGTGCCCGGCCTCCACGGTGTCGGCCGATTCGATGTGCTCGCGGGGCACGATCAGCACGTGGACCGGCAATGCCGGCTTAATGTCGCGGAACGCGTAGGTGCGCTCGGTGGAGGCCACCTCCTCCGAGGGCAGGTCGCCGGCCACGACGCGGCAGAAGATGCAATCGCTCATGTGGGGGGCCAGGCTATCGACGTGACCGACGGCGCCGGCGACCTCGAACGGTGGGCCGCCGACGCCCGCGCCCGCGAGGCGGCCGACGCCCGGGTTCGGGAGCGATGGCTGCGGGCCCAGGCAGCGGAGGAGTCGAGCCTGGAGGGCGTGCTGCTGGCCCTCGCCGAGCGCGACGAGACGGTGGTGGTCACCACCGTCGCCGGCCGGCGCCACCGGGGGGCGGTGGTGGGCGTGGGGGTGGACTTCGCCGCGCTTCGCGCGCCAGCCGGCCTGACGACGCTGGTGGCCTTCGCCGCGCTGGGCGACATCCGCGTGGTCGACAGCGGCCGGCGGTCGGCCACGACCACGGGCGCGGCCGGCGCGGGGCTCGGCGCCCGCCTGGGAGAGGTGCTGGCCCAGGCGGCGGGGCAGCGGCCGCGCGTGTCGGTGCAGACCGGCGCCGCCGGCCTGCTGGGCGAGCTCCGGGCCGTGGGCGGCGACCTCCTCACCCTCCGCGCCGACGGGGCGGCGGGCACGGTCTACGTGCCGCTGGCGTCGGTGTCCGAGGTCTCCTTCTTGGCCTCGGGGTAGAGGTGTTCGAGGTCTCCGGGAGCGATCCGCGACGAGGCGATGAACGCCTCGACCTCGGACTCCTGGAGGCGAATGACCCGCCCGAACTTGTAGGCGGGGAGCTCGCTCTCGTCGATCAGCCGATACAGGGTACGAACCGTCACCCCTAACCGGCGGGCGGCTTCACCGGTGCTCATCCAGCGGATGTCGTCGTCTGACATGCCCGCATGATAGCTCGGAGTCGTCATCCCTTGTGGTTCTTCATGAAATCTCATGTGTACAAGGTACGGTTGAGTTTTCTACAGCCTCTCCACCAGAAATCCCGAGGTTTTCCACTTGTGCCGTTCCACGGTCTTTCATAATCTCGCGTTGGTCCGCCCGGCGCGGGCGCACGTCGAGCGGATCCGGAAGGGCGGCAGGCGAGATCATGGCGCAGCGGGCGGGAACGGTGTCACGGGACAGGGCGTCGGCGGGCGACGCCGGCGGGAGCGGCAACGGTGAGCCCGCCGGGCGGGCGGTCCGCCGGCGGCGCGGCCTCCCGGGGAGCCGGGCCGTGGTCGGCGGACTTCTCGTGGCCGCCGCCGCCATCGGCCTGTTCGCCGCCGCCAGCCGCTCCGCCGGCGGCCCGGTGCATTCCTACGTCGTCGCCCGCCACGAGCTCGCCGCCGGCACCCGCATCCAGGCGTCCGACCTCGAGCTGGCGCCCATGGAGCTGGCGCCGGCGGTGAGGGGCCGCGTCTTCGACGATGCCGGGGCCCTGGTCGGCGCCACCCTGGTATCGCCGCTGGGGGCCGGCGAGCTCGTGCAATTGAGCGCGGTGGTGTCCCGCGCCGCCGACACGGCCAGTCGCGAGCTCTCCTTCACCCTCGAACGGGGCAGGGTCGGCACCAGTATCAAGCAGGGCGAGCGCGCCGACCTGCTGGCCACCTACGGCACCGGGAACGACGCGTTCACCACTGTCGTCGTGCGCCAGGCGCTGCTCGTGGCCATCGAGCGGGCCCGCACCGGGGCGGCCGACACCGGGCCGGCCACCATCACCGTGGCCGTCGAAGACCCCGCCGACGCCGTCGCCCTGGCCCACGCCGTCCAGCTGGCCAAGATCACCCTCGTGCGGGCCACCGGGTCGCCGCCGCTGCCCCCGGTGCCGCCGACCTACCGGGTCGGCCGCACCTGATGGCCGCCGAGCGCTACGTCGTCCTGGGCTTGGCCCCGGCCCGGTCCGCCTGGTTTCGCAGCGTGGGCCTCTGGGCGAACAGCGGGGCGCTGCCGGCCGAGTTCGTCCGCTGCATCTCGGCCGAGGAGCTGCGGGCCCGGCTGGCGTCGGGCCGGGCGTTCTCCGCCCTGGTGGCCGACGCCGGCCTGCCGTCGGTCGACCGTGACCTGCTGGCCGCCGCCCGCGCCGCCGGCTGCGCGGTGCTCGTCGTCGACGACGGGCGGGCCACCCGCGACTGGCTCGCGCTCGGCGCGGCCCGGGTGCTGGCGCCGGCGTTCGGGCGCGACGAGTTGGTGGCGGCCCTCACCTCGTGCGCCCACCAGGTCCGCCGGGGCGAGGTCGACCCGTCGGAGCTGCTGAGCCGGCCGGCGCCGGCCGCGTGGCGGGGGTCGGTGGCCGCCGTCACCGGATCCGGTGGCACCGGCGTCTCCACCCTGGCCATCGCCCTGTGCCAATCCCTGGCCGACGACACCCGCCACGGCGGCATGGTGCTCCTGGCCGACCTGCGCCTGCGTGCCGAGCAGGCGGTCCTCCACGACGCCGGCGACGTGCTGCCCTGCGTGCAGGAGCTGGTGGAGGCGCACCGCTCGGGCCAGCCCACCGCGGACGACATCCGCGCCCTCGCCTTCTCAGTTCCCGAGCGGCGCTACCACGTGCTGCTCGGGCTGCGCCGGTCGCGCCACTGGCCTGCGATCCGACCGCAGGCCTTCGAGGCCGCGTTCGACGCCCTCCGCCGGGCCTGGGGCGTGGTCGTGTGCGACATCGACGCCGACCTGGAGGGCGAGGACGACGCCGGCTCCATCGACATCGAGGAGCGCAACGTCATGGCCCGCACCGCTGCCCGCCAGGCCGACGTGGTCTTCGTCGTCGGCCAGCCCGAGCTGAAGGGCGTGCACTCGATGGTGCGTGTACTCGAGGAGCTGGTGGCCTTCGGCACCGATCCGGCCCGCATCGTCCCGGTGGTCAACCGGGCCCCGCGCCCGGCCCGGGCCCGCGCCCGGCTTGCCGCGGTGGTCGCCGAGCTCGCCGCCCCCTTCGCCGGCGGCCGGCTCATGAACCCCATCCACGTCCCCGAGCGGCACAACGTCGAGGCCGACATGCACGACGGGGCCCGCCTCCCCGCCGGCCTCGGCGCGCCCCTGGCCGGCGCCCTCAAGGCCATGCTCGACCGGCCGCGCCTGGAGCCGGTCACCGCCGAGCCCGAGCCGGTGCGGCCCGGCACGCTCGGCCACTGGACGGAGGAGGCGCTGGGGTAGGCCGCCGCCCTGGGGCGGCCTACGCGAGGTGGTCAGGCGGCCCGTCCACCCGTGATCTGACCGTCGGCTTGACGAGGAGTGCTCGACAGTCTGTTATCGACTTTGATAACATACGTGCATGAAGGGTGACGCCGCTCTTGCCGCAGGGGGCTTGATCGCTGAGGCTCGGATCCTGTCTGGGCTCAGTCAGCGGGAGCTGGCACGACGGGCCAAGACCTCGGCTGCCGCCATCGCCAACTACGAGAACGGGCACCAGCAGCCGCGCCTCGACACGCTTGTGCGCATCATCGCCGCGGCCGGCTTCGAGTTGCGCTGCAAGGTCGAAGTGCCCGACGAGCAGGACCGCCTCTATCGGGCCTGGGAGGATTCCCTCCCGCGTGGTCCGGTCGAGGACTGGTACGAGCGTCAGGCGGCGCGGCTCGAACACCGAGGATGAAGGATGCGCCGCAGCTTCGCCCGGAGCGCATGCTGGCGGTGTTGCTTCGACACCGTGTCCGCTTCGTGATCCTGGGTGGCTACGGCGCGATGGTCCACGGCGTCGCAGGCTTGGAGCCGACGACCGACATCGACATCTGCCCGCTTCTCGACGCCGAGAACATCGTGCGCCTCCGGGCCGCGCTTGACGCGTTGCACGCCGAGCCGTTCTTCGACGAGACGGCGCAACCGACCAGCCTCCGCGACCTCCTGGCCGACCTAGAGCGACTGCGGCAGGTAAAGGCAGTCATGCTGGTGACGGAGTTCGGAGCCCTCGATCTGGTGATCCGCCCCGACGGCATCAGCCGGGGATACGACACCCTCGAACCACGCGCGGAGATCCGTCGAGCGGTAGACCCTGACGGCCACCAGATCGATCTCGACGTTCCTGTGGCCTCGATTCGCCACATCTACCTCTCCAAGAAGGAAGCGGGGAGACCCAAGGATCTGAGGGCGCTACCTCACCTGGCGCGGGCGGTAGAGCAGGAGATTCGGCGGTCACGCCCACCGGCCGGAGCGGGCGATGACGAGCGCTCCGGCGCCGGCGAAGAGCCAGTGGTGGTCATCCCTGCCGAGATGAAGAGGAGGTCAGCGAAGCAGCTCTCGGGTGGGTGGGTGAACGGCTACAAGAAGCGGGACGGCACATCGGTGAAGCCGTACAAGCGTGGCGAGTGACCTCGCAGCACCGGCCGGTCGAGTCTGGTGGCCTCAGGACGCTCGAAAAGGTCGGGCACTGAGCGCCCATGAGGACCCGCGGGCGGCAAAGGCCGTCGGCGTGCGTACTTCTGCGGGACGGCCGCCACGGCGGGCCCCCTCCGCCAGTGCCGCCCACGCGTACCGTCCCATCAGAGATCCTCCTCGTCGGCGTCGGGAGCCGGCACGCGACCGGCCGCCATCCAAGGGTCGAGATCGTAAGGAGCACACGCTCGTCGAAACCGCCCGATCACTCCGGGTGAGACCAGCGAATGGGATTCCCCTTCGGGCGAGGGACCGGGTGCTCGGCCGCCCCCGTTGCCAAAGCGTCGGCGCCGTCGGGGAACGCGCCGCCCGCTTGACGGCCACTGGAGGTGCCGGCGTCCGGCCGTTCAAGAGGCGTGCAAGGCCGACCGGCGCCTCGATCGGCAGCTGATCCGGCGATCAACGCTGCGGCGAGCCTGATGCGCCCCAGATATCCGATCCGGTCACGTCCGGACGAACGTCACCTTCCTGGTCCCGCTCGTGCACTCGTAGAACGCCTGGGGCAAGGGCTCCTGGGTCGAGCGGACCCTCACGCAGCGGTAGCCTTCGACATCGACCTGTGCGGGGCCGCCGGAGCTGGTCTGGCGGCCGGCGACACGGACGAAGGCCTCGGCCTCGGCACAGGAGAGCCCGGTGGCTTTGACGCTGCTCGCCGCGTCCTCGCTGTTGGGCGTGAACCCGATCGTCTGGCAGTCGTGCGTCACCGCGGGTACGGCCCCGGTGGTCGTCGTCGCCCCGGCTCGGGCGGTGGTGGTCGACCCGGCAGGCGCCGTTGTCGTGATCGTCGTCCGGGCTGCGGCCCCCCCGCTGGCCCCGTCGTCTCGGTCGCCGTCGCCGCACGCGGCGAGGGTCAGCGCCAGCACGGCCACGGAAAACCACCGGTCGGATCTCACACCGGCCAGATTACGAGCCCGGTGCCCAACCGTTTCGGGCGGTCACCGCCGGCCGCATCGAGGAACGGTTGGACCACCAGCGACGGGCGACGACGTAGCGTCGGCGGCGGATGCGCCTCACCATCGGTCCCACCACCTACGACCTGACCACCCGCGCCATCATCATCGGCGTCGGCATCGGCGTGGGCGGGGACACGGCCGGGGCGGACCTGGTCGACCTCGACGGTTGCCTCCCGCCGGCCACGGCCCCCCTCTACGCCGCCGTCGCCGACGACGCCGGCGTCGGGCTGGCCCTTTCCGCCGGCGCCGCCCTGGTGCGGTTGCACCGGCCGAGCGCCGGCGCCCTCGCCCTGTGCGCGGCTGCCGGCGCCTCGGTCGTCGTCCCCGCCGGCGCCACCGCCGGCACCGGGCTGCCGCCCGAATGCGACGTGCCCG
>JBPCLE010000168.1:0-11348 GCA_051003575.1 Acidimicrobiales bacterium
CCACCCACCGCCTCCTCCTGCCACTCCCTTCTTGGGGAGGAGAACCCCTCATGAGTTTTTCTACGAAGAAGAAGCAGGTGGCGCGCGAGCGTCGGCACCACCGGGTGCGCAAGCTGGTGCGTGGCACCGCCGAGCGGCCGCGCCTGGCGGTGTTCCGGTCGAACAAGCACGTCACCGCACAGGTCATCGACGACATCGCCGGCCGCACGCTCGCCGCGGCCAGCACCGTGGAGGGCGACCTCCGGTCCGGCCCCACGGGCAACAAGGCCGCGGCCGCCACCGTCGGCCGGCTGGTGGCCGAGCGGGCCCAGGCCGCCGGCGTCAGCAAGGTCGTGTTCGACCGAGGCGGCAACCTCTACCACGGGCGGGTGGCGGCGGTGGCCGACGCAGCCCGCGAAGCCGGGTTGGAGTTCTAGTGATCGCCATCGCAGCGGTGCCGGCGGGCGCCGGGCTGAGTCAGGAGAGTCATGGCTGAGAATCCCTACGTCGAACGAGTCATTGCCATCAACCGGGTGGCCAAGGTGGTCAAAGGTGGCCGGCGGTTCTCCTTCACCGCCCTGGTCGTCGTCGGCGACGGCGCCGGCAAGGTCGGGCTGGGCTACGGCAAGGCCAAGGAGGTCCCCGCCGCTATCCAGAAGGGGATCGAGGAGGCGAAGAAGGAGCTCTTCGACGTTGCCCTCGCCGGCAGCACGATCACCCACCCCATCCTCGGCGAGAGCGGCGCCGGCCGGGTGCTGCTCAAGCCCGCCGCGCCCGGTACCGGCGTCATCGCCGGCGGCGCGGCCCGGGCCATCCTGGAGTCCGCCGGCGTGCACGACATCCTGGCCAAGTCGCTGGGCTCGTCGAACGCCATCAACGTGGCCCACGCCACCGTCGCCGGCCTCAAGGGGCTCATGCGCCCCGACCAGGTGGCGCGCAAGCGGGGGAAGTCGCCCCAGGAGGTCACCCCTCCCGGCCTGCTCAGGGCTTACGAGGAGAGCCAGCGCGGCCCGCACGTCCCGGTGGAGGTGGCATGAGCGAGCACCGGAGCGGAGCGGAGGAGCGCAGCGCCAGTGAGCGCGGGGCGCGCATCGCCGTGACCCAGGTCCGCTCCACGATCGGCACCAAGCCGGTCCACCGCAAGACGATGAAGGCTCTGGGTCTGAGTGGCATCGGGCGCAGCACCAACCTGCCCGACACGCGCGACGTGCGGGGCATGCTGGCCAACGTCAGCCACCTCGTCACCGTCGAAGCCGCAGCAGAGGAGTCGTCCACGTGAAGGTCCATGATCTGAAGCCCGCCCCCGGGTCGACGCGCCAGCGCCGGCGGGTCGGTCGCGGCATCGGCGGCAAGGGCGGGAAGACCGCCGGCCGGGGCACCAAGGGCCAGGGCGCCCGCGGCTCGGTCAAGCCCGGCTTCGAGGGTGGCCAGATGCCGCTCAGCCGGCGGGTGCCGAAGCTCAAGGGCTTTCGTAACCCGTTCCGGGTGGAGTACGCGGTCGTCAACCTCGACGCCCTTGAGGGCTTCGACGGCGATGTCGTCAGCCCCGACACCCTCCGCGCCAAGGGCCTGGTGCACAAGCACGGCCTGGTCAAGGTGCTGGGCCGGGGTGAGCTGACCCGCTCCCTGCGGGTTTCGGCCCACGGGTTCTCCACCTCGGCCGAGGCCGCGATCACCGCCGCCGGCGGTACCGTCGAGGTCCTGCCCCTGCCGTTCGGCCACGGCCGGCCGCCGGCCAAGGGCAACGCCCTGTCCAACCGCTGACATCTACCCTTGAGACTTCCGAGCCTTAGGACGCCATGCTTTCCAGCCTGAAGAACATCTTCAAGGTGGTGGATCTGCGCAACAAGATCCTCTTCACCCTGTTCATCATCCTGCTGTACCGGCTGGGCTCACACGTCACCGTCCCGGGCATCGACTTCGCTGCCGTCCAGGACCTGCAGCGCCAGGCCGAGGAGGGCGGCGTCCTCGGCTTCCTGAACCTTTTCTCAGGCGGCGCCCTGACCCAGATGGCGGTCTTCGCCCTGGGGATCATGCCCTACATCACCAGCTCGATCATCATGCAGCTGCTGGCGGTGGTCATCCCGAAGGTCGAGCAGTGGCAGAAGCAGGGCGCGATCGGCCAGAAGAAGATCACCCAGTGGACCCGGTACATGACCGTGGGCCTGGCCGTCCTCCAGGCGACGGGCATCACCTACCAGTTCAACAACGGCCTCCTCGGGTCGGGCACCGACACCAACCTGAAGCTGGTCACCACCTTCGACCTGCCGCATGTGTCCCTGATCGTCCTGACGATCACTGCCGGCACCGCCATGGTCATGTGGATGGGCGAGCTGATCACCCAGCGGGGCATCGGCAACGGCATGTCGATCCTTATCTTCGCCAACGTGGTCAGCCGCATGCCGGCCCAGGTCGGCAACATCGGGGCTGAGAAGGGCAACCTCGCCCTCACCCTGTTCCTGCTGCTGGCGGTGGGCATGATCGTCGCCATCGTGTTCGTGGAGCAGGGCCAGCGCCGGATCCCGGTCCAGTTCGCCAAGCGGGTCGTCGGCCGGCGCATGTACGGCGGCCAGAGCACCTACATCCCGCTCAAGGTCAACCAGGCCGGCATCATCCCGATCATCTTCGCCAGCTCCGTCCTCTACTTCCCGGTGCTCCTCTCGAACATCGTGCAGTGGGAGGGCGTCGTGAACTTCATCAACAAGTACCTCGTCCAGCAGGACAACATCGTCTACATCCTGACCTACGGCACGCTCATCGTGTTCTTCACGTACTTCTACACCGCCATCACGTTCAACCCGCAGCAGCAGGCCGACATCATCCGCAAGCAGGGAGGGTTCATCCCCGGCATCCGGCCCGGGCCTCCCACCGAGCGTTACCTGGCCCAGATCCTCAACCGCATCACGCTGCCGGGCTCACTGTTCCTGGCCTCCATCGCCCTGGTGCCGAACATCCTGCTGTCGTTGTACGGCGTCACCCAGTTCCCCTTCGGTGGGACCACCATCCTCATTGCGGTGGGCGTGGCCCTGGAGACGATGAAGCAGATCGACAGCCAGCTCATGATGCGGAACTACGAGGGCTTCCTCGTATAGTGCATGCCACGCGGCTGGTCATCCTGGGCAAGCAGGGTGCCGGGAAGGGCACACAGGCGATCCGGCTGTCGGAGCACTTCGATGTCCCACGCATCTCCACGGGCGACATGTTCCGTGTGTACGTCAAGGAGGGCACCACCGACATCGGCCGCCGGGCCAAGAAGTACATGGCGGCCGGCGACCTCGTTCCCGACGATGTTGTGCTGGAGATGGTCGAGGCGCGGCTCACCGAGCTCGACGCCGACCACGGCTTCGTGATGGAGGGTTTCCCCCGCAACGTCGCCCAGGCCGAGGCCCTCGACGAGATGTTGAACCCGCACCCCGTCGACCTGGTGATCGAGCTCGACGTGCCCACCGGCGTGGTGCTCAAGCGCCTGGCCGGCCGGCGGGTCTGCGGTAGCTGCGGCCTGAACTACAGCGTCGATGCCCCGCCGAGGCGAAACTGGACCTGCGACGTGTGCGGCAGCGCCGTCGTCCAGCGCGCCAACGACACCGAGGAGGTCATCGGCCGGCGCCTGCGCCAGTACGACCAGCAGACCGCCCCCCTCGTGGCGTGGTACCTGGCCACCGACCGCCTGGCCGCGGTCGACGGCGAGGGCGACCCCGACACGGTCACCGGCCGACTTCTCCGGGCCATCGAGAACCGGCTGGCGCGGCGATGAGCGCACCGCGGCAGGCAACCGACGGCGAGGGCATCGGCGAGGGCATCGCCTGATGGGGGTCACGATCAAATCGCCCGAGCAGATCGCCACCATGCGCCGGGCGGGTCGCGTCGTGGCCGAGATGCTGCAGGCGTGCGCCGATGCCGCCCGGCCCGGGATCACCACCGACGACCTCGACAAGGTCGCCCGCCAGGTGCTGGCCAAGCGGAAGGCCAAGTCGAACTTCCTCGGTTACCACGGGTACCCGGCGGTGATCTGCACCTCTCCCAACGACGTGATCGTCCACGGGATCCCGGGTCCCTATCGCCTGGAGGAGGGCGACATCATCTCCATCGACTGCGGGGCGATCATCGACGGCTGGCACGGCGACGCCGCCCGCACCATCCCCGTCGGGGAGATCTCCGAGGAGGTCCGCAAGCTCGTCACGGCTACCGAGGAGAGCCTGTGGGCGGGGATCCAGCACGTCCGCGACGGGGCCCGCCTCTCCGACATAGGCCATGCGGTGCAGACCGTGGCCGAGGGCGCCGGCTTCTCGGTGGTCCGCGAGTACGTCGGACACGGCATCGGCCGGGCTATGCACGAGGAGCCGCAGGTCCTGAACTACGGCGAGCCGGGCAAGGGCATGAAGCTGAAGGTGGGCCACGTGCTGGCGGTCGAGCCCATGGTCAACCTGGGGAGCTGTGAGACTCAGCTCAA
Organism: Acidimicrobiales bacterium; assembly: GCA_051003575.1. Lineage (GTDB taxonomy): Bacteria > Actinomycetota > Acidimicrobiia > Acidimicrobiales > AC-14 > CADCTB01. The sequence goes on from JBPCLE010000168.1 coordinate 4,430, forward strand.
CGACGACGGTTGGACGGTGACCACCGCGGACGGGAGCCTGTCGGCGCATTTCGAGCATTCGATCGCCGTCACCGAGCACGGGCCCGAGGTGTTGACCGTGCTCGACTAGCCCCGGCCCGACGAGATGCCCGGCTTCGGGGCCGCGCTCGTCCACCACGGGAACCGACTGCCCTGAACTGAGTTACCATATCCCTCTGTCCCCCGGCAGTTTGCTGGTTGAGACGCGTCGTCAGGAGAAGATCACCTGCCCAAGCCCAAGGAAGACGCCATCGTGATGGAAGGCACGGTCGTCGAACCGCTGCCCAACGCCATGTTCCGCGTCGAGCTGGAGAACGGCCACAAGGTTCTCGCGCACATCTCGGGAAAGATGCGGATGCACTACATCCGGATCCTCCCAGGTGACCGGGTCCAGGTGGAACTGACGCCGTACGACATCAGTCGTGGGCGAATTACCTACCGCTACAAGTAGAAGGCAGCCATGAAGGTGCTCTCCTCATGAAGGTCAAGCCGAGTGTCAAGAAGATCTGCGAGCGCTGCAAGGTGATCCGTCGCGAGGGCAGGGTCATGGTGATCTGCTCGAACCCCCGGCACAAGCAGCGGCAGGGGTGAGTCGAGTGAGCGCAGCGAACGAGGCGCGGCCCGAGACGTCACCCTCGGCGTCAGTCCAGGAGGTATAGGTCCGGTATGGCTCGTATCGCTGGCATCGACATTCCCCGCGAGAAGCGGCTGGAGATCTCCCTCACCTACATCCTGGGCATCGGCCGCACCCGGGCCACCCAGGTCTGCAAGGCCACCGGGATCGATCCCAGCACCCGCGTGCGCGACCTCACCGAGGAGGAGGTCGCCCAGCTCCGCAACCACATCGACGCCAACCTCAAGGTCGAAGGCGACCTACGGCGCGACGTGGCCCAGGACATCAAGCGCAAGATCGAGATCGGTTGCTACCAGGGCATCCGTCACCGGCGAGGCCTCCCCGTGCGGGGCCAGCGGACCCACACCAACGCCCGTACCCGCAAGGGCCCGAAGAAGACCGTCGCCGGAAAGAAGAAGGTGCGCAAGTAATGCCGAAGCCCAAGCCGGGAGGCCGGCGCCCGAAGAAGCGCGAGCGCAAGAACGTCACCTATGGGGTGGTGCACATCAAGAGTTCGTTCAACAACACGATCATCTCGATCAGCGACCTCGAGGGCAACGTCCTGGCCTGGGCGTCGGCCGGCAACGTCGGCTTCAAGGGTTCCCGCAAGTCCACCCCCTTCGCCGCCCAGCTGGCGGCCGAGGCCTGCGCCCGCCGGGCCATGGAGCACGGCGTCCGCAAGGTCGACGTCCTGGTCAAGGGCCCCGGTTCGGGCCGCGAGACCGCCATCAGGTCCATCCAGCAGACCGGCATCGAGGTCTCCGGCATCAAGGACCTCACCCCCATCCCCCACAACGGCTGCCGCCCCCCGAAGCGTAGAAGGGTCTGATGATGTCGACTCGCAAGCAGAGCTTGCTCGCCGAGGCAGCTGCGCTCCGGTCGGCCGGCGGAGCCGGCTCGACCTCCGCCGTTTCTTTCTCGCGGGCAGCCGTCGGGGCCACCTTCGGTGGCGAGCACGGCCGCCCGCAGAGGAGATGCTCGTAATGGCTAGGTATACCGGTCCCGTCTGCCGCCTTTGCCGGCGAGAGAAGATGAAGCTCTTCCTCAAGGGCCCGAAGTGCGACTCCATGAAATGCCCGATCGAGCGCCGGCCCTATCCGCCGGGCATGCACGGTCGCGGTCGCATCCGGGAGTCCGAGTACATGTTCCAGCTGCGTGAGAAGCAGAAGGCCCGCCGCATCTACGGCGTGCTTGAGAAGCAGTTCCGCAACATGTACAAGGAGGCCAACCGCCAGGACGGCATCACCGGCGAGAACCTGCTGCGCATGCTCGAGCAGCGCCTCGACAACGTCGCCTTCCGCGCCGGGTGGGGCTCCAGCCGCAACCAGTCCCGCCAGTTCGTCCGCCACGGTCACGTCAACGTGAACGGCCGGCGGGTGACCATCCCCAGCTTTCAGGTCCGCAAGGGCGATGTCGTGGAGATCCGGGAGAAGTCCCGCCAGATGATCGTCCTGCGCCACAACCTCGACACCCTCGACCGCGTCAAGCCGCCCTGGCTTGAGGTCGCCGGTGAGGGCTTCAGCGCCACGGTGCGCGATCTTCCCCTGCGGGAGCACATCGACGTCCCCGTCCGGGAGTCGCTCATCGTCGAGCTCTATTCCAAGTAGTCAGATCCAAGAGGCAGTAGGAAAGCGAACCCATGCTCATCATCCAGCGCCCCTCAGTCGAAGCGGTCGGCGAAGCCGAAGGTGATCGCCAGCTCTTCAGCGTCTCGCCCCTGGAGCCCGGCTTCGGCCACACCCTGGGCAACTCCCTTCGGCGCACGCTGCTGTCGTCGATCCCCGGTGCGGCCGTCACCTCGATCCGCTTCGACGACGTCCTTCACGAGTTCACCACCATCGCCGGGGTGAAGGAGGACGTGACCGACATCATGCTCAACCTCAAGGACCTGGTCCTGCGGGTGGAGTCCGACGAGCAGATCACTCTCCGCCTCGACGCCAGGGGCCCGGGCGACGCCACCGCCCGCGACCTCCAGCCCCACGCCGACGTCGAGATCCTGAACCCCGACATGCACATCGCCACCCTGTCGGGCAAGGCCCGCCTGGCCCTCGACATCACCGTCGAGCGGGGCCGCGGCTACGTCTCGGCCGACAAGAACAAGAAGTCGTCGGTCATCGGGGTCATCCCCATCGACTCGATCTTCTCGCCGGTGCGCCGGGTGGCTTTCGCCGTCGAGCCCACCCGGGTCGAGCAGGCCACCAACTACGACAAGCTCACCCTCGACATCGAGACCGACGGCTCGATCTCGCCCCGTGAGGCGCTGGCCTCCGCCGGCGCCACCCTGCGCTCGCTCGTCAGCCTGGTGGCCGAGATGAGCGACGCCCCCCGTGCCTTGGAGCTGGGCGACGTGGGCGTGCTCGGCAGCGGGTCGCCCGACCTCGACCTCGCCATCGAGGAGCTCGATCTTTCCGAGCGGCCCCGGAACTGTCTCAAGCGGGCCCAGGTCAACACCGTGGGTGAGCTGGTCAACAAGACCGAGGAAGACCTGCTGGCCATCACCAACTTCGGCCAGAAGTCCCTCGACGAGGTGCTCCAGAAGCTCGACGAGCGGGGCCTGGCCCTGCGGTCCAAGGGCGGGGCGTAAATCCCATGCCCGGTACCCCCCGCAAGTCCAAGCGTTTCGGCGGCTCGGCCGCCCACCAGCGGCTGATGTTCGCCAACATGGCGGCGTCGCTGTTCGCCGCCGAGGGCATCGTCACCACCGAGGCCAAGGCCAAGGCCCTGCGGCCCGTCGCCGAGAAGCTCATCACCAAGGCCCGCAAGGGCGGGGTGCACAACCACCGCCAGGTGGTGTCGTTCATGGGCGACAAGGACATGGCCCACAAGCTGTTCGACGAGATCGCCCCCCGCTACGAGGGCCGCCCCGGGGGCTACACCCGGATCCTCAAGCTGGGTTCCCGCCATGGCGACAACGCGCCCATGGCCCGCATCGAACTCGTCTGACAGACCGCCCGTGAGGGTCCGGATGACGGTGGCCTACGCCGGCACCGGGTTCTCCGGCTTCTCGGAGAACCTCAACGTCACGACAGTCGGCGGCGAGCTGAAGGCCGCGCTGGCCACGGTGCTCCGTCACCCGGTGAACCTGATCGTCGCCGGGCGGACCGACGCCGGCGTCCACGCGTGGGGCAATGTCGTCCACTTCGACACCGACGTCGACGTCGACGTGGCGGCCCTCCAGCGCCACCTCAACGCGATGGTGGGGCCGGCGATCGTGGTCCGCTCGGCCGAGGTCGCGGCCCCGGACTTCAACGCCCGGCACGACGCGGTGGCCCGCCGGTACCGCTATTCGGTGCTCAACCGTCCGGTGCCCGACCCGTTCCTCGCCGCCACCACCTGGCACGTGCCCCAACCGTTGGACCTGTCACTGCTGCGCCTGGCGTGCGACCCGATCATCGGCCAGCACGACTTCTCCTCGTTCTGCCGGGTGCCGCGGCGCATCCCCGACGTCAGCATGGTCCGTTTCGTCTACGACGCCCGGTGGGTCGATGCCGGCGACGGACTGGTGCGCTTCGACATCGATGCCAGCTCGTTCTGCCAGCAGATGGTGCGCGCCCTGGTGGGAACGATGGTGCCGATGGGTCTTGGGAAGGCGCGGCCGGGGGACATGGCGGGCATCGTGCGGGCGGGCGACCGCTCGGCGGCCAGCCGGGTGGCGCCGGCCCGTGGACTGTGCCTGTGGGAGGTCGTCTACCCCGGCAGCGACACCGACGCGCCCGTGCCCCGGTCGCACTGGCGGGGGCGCGGCCGGGGCACGGGATGACGCGAAGCGTTACTGCTGGACGGCCTCGACGTTGAACTCGAGGCGGATCCTCTTGCCCACCAGCACGCCCCCGGTCTCCAGGGCGACGTTCCAGGTCAGGCCCCAGTCCTCGCGGTCGATCTCGGTCTGGGCCGAGAAGCCAAGGCGCCGGCCACCCCAGGGGTCGGCCTGGGCGCCGTCGAACTCGACGTTGAGCGTGACCGGGCGGGTGACGTCCTTGATGGTGAGATCACCGGTGACCCTCGCCCTGCCGTTACGGCTGATGTCGACCGCGGAGCTGCGGAAGGTGATCGTCGGGTAGTTCTCGACGTCGAGGAGGTCGCCGCTGCGCAGGTGGCCGTCGCGCTTGTCGTCTGACGAGTCGACGCTGGCGGTCCTGATGGCGACCTCCACCGACGACTGCTCCGGCGAGTCGCCGACGACGATCGTGCCGTCGAAGTCAGTGAACCGGCCGCGGACCTTGGTAATCATCAGGTGCCGGCCGACGAACTCGACGGTGGTGTGCCCCTGGTCGAGCGTGTACGTCCCAGCCTCGGGGATTCTGCACGCCCTTGTGGTCGCGGGTGAAGGTGGTTGCCATGTAGAACCTCCTTGTTGTAGGTGAAGCTTCAACTACGTTGTTGATCCTACAACAATTGAGAGTTAACTTAATTCCCCTCGTCGGCTGGTTCGGCGGCGGGGGGCGCGTCGACCGCCGCCGGCGCCGCCGCCGCGTCGACCTGGTCGGTCAGACGGTCGGCGACCGACGCCAACTCGACATAGAGCCCGTTCAGCTCCCGGCGCAGCTCCGCCTCCTTGTCGGGCCATCCCTCCTGGGCGGCCTGATCGGCCTGACGAGCCAGCTCGACGATCTCCATCTCTAGCCCGACGACGTGATCCTGCAGGTGCGGCGCGACATCGGCCATCGTGTCTTCTCCTTTCGTGGCCCGCTGCTGGCCTCGCAGGCTACAGCCGATCCGTTGGCGTTCCTACCCCGCGGGTACGCCGGGCATTCCTCCACATGCGGTAGGCTCTCGAACTGATGTTCGAGTTGAACGAGCCGCAACAAGCGGCGGTGGAGCACGGCGGCGGCCCGCTGCTGGTCCTGGCCGGCGCCGGCAGCGGCAAGACGGGCACCCTCGCCCACCGGGTCGCGCGGCTGCTGCGGGAGGGCGCCGAGCCCGAGCGGGTCTGCCTGGTGACCTTCAGCCGGCGGGCGGCCCAGGAGCTGCTGGGCCGCGCCGGCCGCCTGTCCGACCGGTCGGCGGCGAGCCGGGTCTGGGGGGGCACGTTCCACTCGGTGGCCAACCGGGTCCTGCGGCTCTACGGGCGGCGCCTCGGCCTCGATCCCGGGTTCAGCATCCTCGACGCCGGCGACGTGACGGAGCTGTTCGGCCTCATCCGCTCCGACCTCGGCCTGCACCACACCACCGACCGAGGCGGCCGCCGGCGGTCGCCCCGTGCGTCGACGCTGGCGTCGATCTACGACCGCGTCGTCAACACCGGCGACCGCCTCCAGACCGTGCTCGATCGATCGTTCCCGTGGTGTGCTCGGGAGTCGGAGGGCATCCGGGCGTGCTTCGCCGCCTACACCGAGCGCAAGCGGGAGCGCCACCTCCTCGACTACGACGACCTGCTCCTCTGCTGGCGGGCGCTCGATGCGGTGCCCGGCCTGCTCCCGGGCCTGTTCGACCACGTCCTGGTCGACGAGTACCAGGACACCAACACCCTCCAGGCCGACATCCTGGCCGCCCTCTGCCCGGACGGGCGGGGCCTCACGGTCGTGGGCGACGACGCCCAGGCCATCTACGGGTTCCGGGCCGCCAGCGCCGGCAACCTGCTCCGGTTCCCCGAGCGGTTCACCGCCACCACCATCGTCCGCCTTGAGCAGAACTACCGCTCCACCCCGCCGATCGTCGCCGTGGCCAACGCGGTGATGGCCGAGGCCGCCGCCGGCGCGGCGATGACCAAGGTGCTCTGGTCCGACCGGGCCGGCGCCCGCCGGCCCCTACTGCGCACGTGCGGCGACGAGGAGGCCGAGGCTGCCGCGGTGTGCGACTCGGTGCTGGCCCACCGCGACGACGGCATCGCCCTCCACGACCAGGCCGTGCTGTTCCGGGCGTCGCACCACTCCGACCTGCTGGAGCTGCACCTGAGCCGGCGCAACGTGCCGTACGTGAAGTACGGCGGCCTCAAGTTCCTCGAGGCGGCACATGTGAAGGACCTGATCGCGCTCCTGCGGGTGCTCGACAACCCGCGCGACGAGCTGGCGTGGTTCCGTACTTTGCAGCTCATCGAAGGCGTGGGGGCGGCCACGGCCCGGCGGGTCATGGACGAGCTGGGCGTGGCCGGGCCGGGCGAGCCCAACGTCACCCCGCTGGGCCGCCTGCTGGCGGCGCCGCCGAGAGTGCCCGCCGCCGGGCGCGACGAGCTCGGCGGGGTGCGCGCAGCGCTGGCGGACTGGGCCGACGGGTGCCTGCCGGGAGGGGACACGCCCCCGCGGGCGGTCCGGGTGGCCTGGCTTCGCAAGTGGCTCGGCCCAGGTATGG
>JBPCLE010000169.1:0-4842 GCA_051003575.1 Acidimicrobiales bacterium
GGGCCCTGGCCCGGCTGCGCTCCGCCGGCCTGGTCACCCACGCCCGCCAGATCGGGCCGGCCGGGCGCTTCGGGCTGTCGGCCTACGCGCTCGGGCCAGTGCCCGGCCTGGCGGTCGTCGACGCCGACCACGCACCGGGAGTCGCTCGGCCATGTGTGGTGCCGCCATCCATCGAGTCGCCATGTGTGGCGGAGCGACACGTGGTCGACGACGGCACCGACGCCGACGAGCCCTTGCCGTCCGAGCGCCGTCCCGGCCGTGTACAAGCGATCGCCGCACCGGCCGGCGCCATCGACATTCCTGGCTCCGGCGGGCCCACGCCCTCGAGGCGCCCACGGGTGCGCTCACGCCGCTCAGCGCCCCCGGCCCACCAGCTCACTCTCCTCGATGGCCCCGGCCTCGACCACCCCTCCCCGAAAGCACAACCATGACCACCAACGCCAGCCGCAACAACCAATTCCCAACCTCAACCCAGACCACCTGCCCCCGTCACCACCCCACCCCCAAATCCCTTCCTGCAACCGCTCCAACCCCAACCCTCACAGACACTTGCCACCTCTTCGAGGAGGCGGCGGAGTCGGTGCCCTCAACGCCGTGCTGACGCTCACAGCTCTGCTCGACCCCGAGTACGTCATCTCCTCGGTGGCCCTCGGCATCGACGAGTACTACGCCGGCGTAGGCGAGGCGCCCGGCGTGTGGGCCGGCCGCTTCGCCCCCGAAGTCGGCCTCGTCGGACTGGTCGACGCTGACGACCTGCGCGCCGTCGTCGCCGGCCACCACCCGGCCACCGGCGTGAACCTGCTGGCCGGTCGCCCCAAGCGCAAGGTCAACGTCTTCGACGCCACCTTCTCCGCCCCCAAGGGCGTGTCGGTCCTGTGGGCCCTGGGTGCCGACCACACGGCGGGCATCGTCACCCGCTGCCACACCGACGCCGTCGCCACCGCCCTGTCGTTCCTGGAGGACAAGGCGGCCGTCGCCCGCCAGCAGAGCAAGGGCGTGCGTCGCCGGGTCCCGACAACCGGGTTCGCGGTGGCCACCTTCGCCCACCGGACCTCGCGCGAGGGCGACCCCCAACTCCACAGCCACTGCCTGATCGCCAACGTGGTGCGCCGCCTCGACGGCTCGCATGTCGCCTTCGATGGCAATCCCCTCCACGACTGGGCCAAGGCGGCCGGCTCGGTGTACCAGGCCGAGATCCAGCGCCTGCTGAGCCAGGAGCTGGGAGTGGAGTGGGGACCGGAGCGCAACGGCTGTCGGGAGATGGCCGGCTTCAGCACCGAGGCGCTCCGGGCCTTCTCCAAGCGCACCGTCGCCATCGAGGCCGAGCTGGAGGCGTCGGGTGCGGTCTACGAGAGCGCCGCCGCCCGCATGCGGGCCGACGACGCCGCCTCTCTCGCCACCCGTCCCCGCAAGGACCACTCCCTCACCCCCACGCTGCTGGCCGAGCGCTGGGGGACCGAGGCGAAAGCCGTGGGGCTGGACAGCCCGGAGATGGTGGAGGCAGCCGTGCTCGGACGGCGCACCCGCTACGTCGGCCTGAGCGCCGACGAGGTGGTGGCCGGCCTGTTGGACCCCGAGACCGGCCTGTGCGCCACCGAGGCCCGCTTCGACGAGGCCAAGGTCGTCGAGCGCATCTGCGCCGCCTCGGCAGGGCGGCTGACCACCGACGACATCCTGGCTCTCGCCGCGGACTTCCTGGCCTCCGAGCACGTCATCCGCCTGGTGCCGGACGCCAACGAGGCACGCCGTCGTCCTCCCCAGTGGTCGATGGTCGCCCACCGCCAACTGGAGAACACCGTCCTCGACCACCTGGGGACCCTGGTCGACACCCCCGTCCCGGCCGCCGACCCCGATCTCGTGGAGCAGGCCCTGGCCGCCGAGGGATGCCTGGGCCCCGACCAGGAAGCGGCCGTGCGGGCCCTGTGCGGCCCCGGACCCGCCCTGCGCTCGATGATCTCCCCCGGCGGCTACGGCAAGACCACCGCCGTCCACGCCGGGGCGGCCGCCGCCACCTCGGCGGGGCGACCGGTGCTGGGGCTGGCCACCACCAATCAGGCCGTCGGCGGCCTGCGCTCGGTGGGCATCGGGGCCACCACCATCGCCCGCCTGCGCCTCGACCTCCAGGTCCGTCCCCTGGCCCCGGGCACCGTCGTCATCCTCGACGAGATTTCCCAAGTTGCGACCAGGGACGCCGTCGTCGTCCTGGGGGCTGTGGTCAATACCCCCGGTGCCCAGCTGTGGTGCCTGGGTGACCCGAGGCAGTCCCAGGCGGTGGGAGCCGGTGGCCTGGGCGCCGAGCTGTCCCGTCTGGGGAAGGAGGGGACCATCCCCGCCCCCGCCCTGGTGGTCAACCGCCGCCAACGCGACGCCTTGGACCGCATGGCCCTGGCCGAGTTGCGGGCCGGCCACGCCGGCGCCAGCCAGGCCATCCGCACCGAGGCGGGCTGGGAGCACGAGGAGGCCACCCCCCTCGCCACCCGGGAGGCCATGGCCGAGGCGGTGACGGCCGACGTGGGCACCCACGGTGCTGCGAACGTGGTCGCACTCGCCGTCAGCCACGCCGACTGCGAGGACATCGCCGACCGCATCCGCGCCCGCCTGGCCGGCGCTGGCCACATCCACGGCGATGCCCTGACCGGACCGGGCTGGGGGACCGGCGCCCAGCGCAGCTACGCCCGGGGCGACCGGGTGCTCCTCCACACCAAGCCGGGACCGGGCGGCATGCACAACGGCTCCACCGGCACGGTGGTGGCGGTCGAGGACGACGGTCTGCGGGTGGCCTTCGACAAAGCAGGTGACGTGACCCTGGCCAAGGCGTTCGTGGCCGGACGGCGGCGCGACGGGAACCCGAAGCTGTCCCACGCCTGGTGTCGTACCGTCGAGGGCGCGCAGGGCGGGACCTGGGAGGCGGTGCACCTGCTCGGCAGCTCCTCCCTCGACGCCCTGGTGGGCTACACCGGCCAGAGCCGGGGACGAGCGCCCACCCACACCTGGAACACCCGGCCCCTGGTCGTGGCCGACCACGGCGGGCAGCTGGCCGACGAGCGCAGCGCCACCGAGGTGGTGCTGGGCGGGCTGCGCCGCGAGCCGGTGACCACCTTCGCCGCCGCCGACGACCCGTGGATCGTCGATGCACGCCTGATGGCCGAGCGCGACGAGCACCTCGGCGTCCTGGCCGGCGCACCGCCCGACCCGGGCAGATCGCTCGACCAGGAACGAGCGAGAGCGGACCGGGAGGCGCGCATCCTCACCAGGGCGAGCGAGGAGCTGGAGCGGGCCGAAGCCGCCCTCGCCGGCTTCGGGGCCCTCACCGGCCTGCGCCGTTCGGGGCGCGCCGAGCGCAGCCAAGCCGAGCACGCCCTCGCCCGGGCCAGGGACCGACTAGAGGCGGCCCGAGCCAGCCGGCGGGTGAGCGAGCACCGGGTGGCCGAGGTGGAGGCGGCCGAGGCCAGGCGCGCCTGCTTCGACGCGGACAACGCCTGGCGGGTGGAGCGTGTCACCGCCATCGACGCCGAGCTGAACCGCCACTGGAGCACCGCCACCCTCGCCGCCGTACGCCAGGACGACCCGCTGGCGTTCGGCATCGAGCGCCTCCGGGCCGCCCGCGCCACCTACGCCGCCGACCTCGACGCCTACCGGGCCAGCCTGCCGCCGGACAGGAGGACCGCCGTCGCCGAGGCGAGGCGCCGGCTGGCGGCCCGGGAGCAGGACCTGCGGGAGACCCGCTACGCGGTAGAGGACCGCCGCCGACAGCTGGAGATCGCATCGAAGCGCCACTGGGGTCGACGGGACAAAGACGGCGTGGTAAGGGCACGGCGGGCGCTGGAGCGGGCCGAGGACGCCGTGGCACCTGCCGTCGACGGGGAGCGGACCGCCCGCCTCCGCCTTGACGCTGAAGCGTCAAACGAGCACAAGCGAACCCGGGCACTGGCCGCCACCGAACCCCAGCGGGTGGACCTGACCGAGACGGTGGCCGAGCTCGACGCCGCCCTCGACGACACCCGGGCGGCGCGGGTGACTGTCCTGGCCGATGAGGCGATCGTCCCCGCCCACCTGGTCGCCGTCCTGGGCGAACCACCGGCCGACATCGCTGCACGCCAGGTGTGGCGCGGGCTGGCTGGCCGGATCGAGTCCTACCGCGACCGCCACCCTGAAGCGTTGTGCCATGAGGGCGACGGCAGTGTGGTGGCCGCCATCGGGCCCCGTCGGGCCGAGCGGTGGATGTCGGACCCCGAGTGGGACGAACTCGCTGGCCAACTCCGCCACGGCCCGGCCCTGGTGGCCATGGCCGCCGAGATCGACGGAGCTCCGGGGGTCAGTCCGGTCGCTACCGGGGCCCTCTCATGGACCGAGGTCCTCGAGAGGGCCGGCGCCCTCATGGAGGCACAACGCCGCGCGGCTGACAGAGGGTTGGAACGGGGGCTCGGCCTCGGCATGTAGAGGCGACGATTCCGTCACGAGAGAATCTCACCGAGCCGCTCACGTATCTCCAGGCTGGTGCCGCACCGGCACGCGTCAGGGATGTACAGGCGTCGATCGGAGCGGTCAAGTATCCGGCAGTCCGGGCAGCTACACCAGGACCTGCCCCGACCGGCCGCTTTACGGAGCGCCTGTTATCGAACGCGTCCTCCGCGCATCCCGCCGGATATCGGGTGGTCCGCGTCAGTATCCGAGGGTGACCGAGCAGGCCGGCGACAGGTCGTTATGTGCGGCGCCAGGCGCTGTCGGCGCCGGCAGCATCCTCCGCTGCTGCATCGAGGGCGGGGGTCGAGCCCACGACCGAACGCCGGTTATCTCGCGGCTGCCTGTGGCCGAGGTTGTCCCGAGTCTTGTGGGAATTGA
>JBPCLE010000170.1:0-2707 GCA_051003575.1 Acidimicrobiales bacterium
TCGGTGGCCGGCGGGCCGTGGTCGGCGGTGACGGCGTGGGCCGGGCCGTGGCCGGTCGACGAGCGCTGGTGGGACGCCGCCGCCCACTTCCGGCGGGCCCGCTGGCAGGTGGTCACCGCCGGGGGGACGGCGCACCTGCTGTCCCAGCAGGGCGACCGCTGGGAGGTGGAAGCCACCTACGACTGACCGCTGTGTGCGCTTTGCATCTATTGAAGTGACCTCGTACACCCGGTAGACCGGCGGGAAGTTTCAGCAGCATTGGGGGGTCATGAGATGAACGCAACCGTGCGGCGCCTTGCCGCGGCCTTCGTCCTGGCGTTGGTCGCCGGGGCGTGCAGCGAGACCGGGGGCAAAGGCCCGGCCAACGCGTCGCCTGCCGTACAGGTCAACCGCACGGGGGTGGTGCTGCCCCTCGCCCGCGATGAGGAAGGGCCGGCCCTCCTCGTCGACCGGGACGATTCCAACGTCGTCTACCTGGCCTACTCGGACATGACGTCGGGCGCATGCAAGTTCTCGGTGTCCTCGGACCGGGGGGCCACCTGGCGCACCGAGGACCCGCCCGTCCTGGAGCCGTTCACGCAGAACTGCGCCATGGGCTACGCCGGGTCGCAGAACCTCAGGACCGAGCTCACCCAGGCGCCCGACGGCACGATCTACCTCGTGTTCCAGGCCAACGCGCCCGACCGGAACGGCTCCCGCAGCGTCCTGCTGGCACGCTCCAGCGACCGCGGCCGCTCCTGGGCCACCGTCGCCATCGACCCCGGCAACCGGGCTCCCGAGCCGGGGGTGGAGATGGAGGTCAACTTCGAGGGCCACATCGCCATCGACCCCGCCAATCCCCGTCGCATGTACGCCATGTGGCGGCGGTCGTTCAGCCGGTTCACGCCGAACAAGCCCACCCGGCCGTACATGGCCATCTCCGACGACGCCGGCGCCACATGGTCGTCGCCGCAGGTCATGTTCGAGCGCAACAACGGCTTCGACGGGCCCCGCCCCGTCGTGGTGGGCGACAAGCTGTTCGCCTTCTGGCGCGAATCGGCGCCCCCCATGCCGGCCGCCGGCGCCGACCCGCTGCCGGCGCCGCGCGTCACCAGGCTGTTCGCCAGCGTCTCGACCGACGAGGGCAAGACGTGGACCGATCACGAGATCGCCAACGCCGACGACTCCAGCGAGCCCATCCCCCTCTATGACCGCGACCGGGGCATCTTCCATGTGGTGTGGCACGACAACCGGGCCATGGAGCTCGACGCGTACTACGCCTCGTCGAAGGACGGGATCACGTGGTCGGATCCCACCCGGCTCAACGACGACCCGGTGGACAACAAGTACGGCCAGCACTACCCGCAGCTGTCGATCAGCCCCAACGGGCGGCTCGACGTGGCCTGGTACGACTGGCGCGAGGACCCGTTCCCCCCGTCCACGGTGGGCAACGGCCAGACGCTGAGCCTCTTCTCCAACCGGGGCAAGTTCGTCTCCGTCTACATGACCAGCTCCCGTGACGGTGGGGCCACGTGGACGCCGAACGTGCGGGTCAACGACGTGCCCATCGACCGCACGATCGGCTCGTGGGTCAACAACAAGGACGTCATGGCCCCGCTGGCCGTGGCGTCGTTCAACGACGGCGCCATCCTGGCCTGGTCCGATACCCGCAACGGCAACGAGATCAGCCAGACCCAGGACATCTTCACCAGCACCGTGATCTTCGGCGAGGCCGACGTGCGCCGGGTCACCGGCTTCCAGGCCGGCGTGGTCGGCGTCCTCATCGGCCTGGGCCTGGCCATGTGCCTCGCCGTGGTGCTCTCCCGCCGCCAGAACCCGCCGGCGCTGGCGCCGGCGGCATCGGTGAGCAAGGATCCGGCGCCGGCGAAGTAGGCCGGCGCCGGTGTGGGTCAACGAACGATCACCGCCTGGATCTGCTCGACCGGGAAGTCATTGATCGTGCCCGTCGTCTGCAATGTGCGCAGAACGCCATTCTCACCGTCGAGCGACCACGTCGCGGTCCACTTCTCGGTGACGATGATGTCGTAGGTGCCTATATTCACGTACTCGTGCGTGATCTGCCCGCCAGGCCACGGCTGGCCCTCGAAGGTGTGGGGACCGGAGCTTTCCCCGTCTCCCCACGCCACGGTGTAGGCCCCTTGCGCCCTGATCTGCCGTGGGCCGAACACCGCCGTCCGCCTCAACACTGAGGCGATGTATATCAGCCCCTTTCACCCGAGACAATGGGCAAACATATGTTCGGTACACTGTGCCCATGGGCTGGACGAACCCGCCGGTGCCGTGGGCGGAGCTGGAGCGCCGGCTGTCGGGGCGTCCGTACAACGCCGACGGCGGCGACAGCCCGGCGTGGTCGAACCAACGGGGGGAGTACCGGCCCCCGGCGCTGGACCGCCGGCCCGGCGCCACTCCCTACGCCGAGCTGCACTGCCACTCCAACTTCAGCTTCCTCGACGGGGCCTCGCATCCCGAGGAGCTGGTCGAAGAGGCGGCCCGCCTCGGGCTCACGGCCCTGGCCCTCACCGACCATGACGGGTTCTACGGCATCGTCCGCTTCGCCGAGGCGGCCAAGGCGCTCGACGTCGCCACCGTCTTCGGTGCCGAGCTCACCCTCGACCTCCCTCGCCGGCCTCAGGCCGGCGTTCCCGACCCCGCCGGCCGCCAACTGGTGGTCCTGGCCAGAGACCCCACCGGCTACGCCCACATGGCA
>JBPCLE010000171.1:0-9063 GCA_051003575.1 Acidimicrobiales bacterium
GGCGCCGCCTTCCGGCCCCGGCGGGACTTCACCGGCGCCGGCGCCACAGGCGCCGCGGGCCCGGCATCCGCGTCTGCCGGCGCGGTGGCCTTCCGGCTCCGGCGAGCCTTGGCCGGCGGGGCCTCGGCCGCAACCTCGGCGCCGGTCGCGGGCACCGCCTCCAGGCCCGGATCCGCGACCGGTGCGGCCGCCTTCCGCCCCCGGCGTGGCTTCGCCGGCACAGCCGGCTCGGCCGGCGTCACGGCAGGCGCCGCCTTCCTCCGCGTCCGGGGCTTGGCATCGGTGGCCGGCGCCCGCCTTGCGCCGCCAGCATGGTGGGTGCCGGCGTCGATCTCCGCCTCCACGGTCTCCTCGGTCGGCGCCCCGGCTACCGTGGCCAGGCCCGGAAGGGCCAGCTCGATGCCCCGCCGGGGCGGGTCGAGGGCCTGGATCACGAACGTGCGGGTCTCACCCTTGGCCAGCACCTCTTTGGCGCTGCGGGGGGGCGGGTCGCCCAGGCCGGAAACCGGGGCGTAACACCGGGCGCCACCGGCGACGACGAATGCGCCGTGGGAGGTGAAACCCTCGACGACACCCTCTACCTCGGTGCCCAAAGGGTGGTCGGCGATGAAGGTGATGAAGGGAAGCGGCTCGTTGATGGCGTCGGGGGCGTGGGCGTTGTTGTCGTCCCCGTTCGCGCCGGCGGCAGCTCCCGGAGGAGCCCGGCTCCCCCGCCACCGGCCCCGGCGCGAGGACTTGACCGGTTCGGGGGAAATGGCTTCGGCCGTGGCCTCGGAGATGGCGGCGGCCGTGGGCTCGGAACGGGGGGCGGGCGCCACGGCCCGCCGGCGGGCCCGGTCGGCGTCGCGGGTGGCCACCCGGCTCTTGGGGCCCCGCACGGGCGTGCGGGGCGTGAAGATCCAGCCGACGTTGGGGACGGGCTTGCCCCCGACCAGGCGACCGTCCTCGAACAACCAGGCGTACTCGCCGTGGAACTCCTGGAAGGAGTCGTTGGACAAAACGTCGGCGTCGATACGGTCGGCGATGCGCAGCAAGAACCCGTCGCCTCGCCCGATGGCGCCCGCCGGCGGCGACACGATCTCGCCCGCCTCCTCGGCTTCCTCGAAGACCTTCCGCTCCGACTCGTCGATGCGGTAGCCGAAAGACGCGTCGACGACCACGATGATCTCGTCGTTCGGGCGTTCGCCGTGAAAGGCCTGGACGGCCTCGTCGAGTTGGGCCAGGCTCGGGGTGGTTCGGCCCTCGGTGGCGAGGTTCGAGCCGTCGACCACCACTCGACGGCCTGCGGGTGGGCGCGGTGCCATGTCCTGCTCAGTCAAGCATTCCGCACGGCGCGAACGTGTGATGCCGCGCGATCAGAGCCCGTCAAAGGCGTGGGCGAGGATGTCGGCCTGCTGGCGTTGGTGGACGGTCAGGCTTCCCGAAGCCGGGCTGGCGGACTCGGGCCGGCTGACGTGACGGAGGGCGAAGTCGTCGCGGAGCAGGCGGTGAAGGCGGCCGTGGACGAAGGTCCAGGGACCCATGTTCTCCGGCTCCTCCTGCAACCACACGACCTCCTTGGCGCCCGGGTACCGAGACATCGCGTCGAGGACCATCGGCTCCGGCCACGGGTACAACTGCTCCACCCGCACGACGGCGGCGGCCAGCCCGCGCTCGTCGCGCTGCGCCATGGCGTCGTAAGCGACCTTGCCCGACGTCAGGATCACCCGGCGCACGTCGTCCCGGCGGCCGGCGTCGGCGCCGGAGAACCGGGGGTCGTCCAGCACCTCGGCGAAAACACCGGACTCCAGCTCGGCGATGGCCGACCGGGCATGGCGGGCCCGCAGCAGCGACTTGGGGGTGAAGACCACGAGCGGCCGCCGCACGGGCCGGCGGACCTGACGGCGCAGCAGGTGGAAGTACTGGGCCGCCGTCGTGGCGTTGACGATCTGGAGGTTGTCGCCGGCGCAGAGGGTGAGGAACCGCTCCAGGCGGGCCGAGGAGTGCTCCGGCCCCTGACCCTCGTAGCCGTGGGGCAGAAGGAGGACCAGGCCCGACGCCTGGCCCCACTTGCCGTGGCCGGCGGCAACGAACTGGTCGATGACGATCTGGGCGCCGTTGCCGAAGTCGCCGAACTGGGCCTCCCACGCCACCAGGGCGTCGCCGTGGACGATGGAGTACCCGTACTCGAAGCCGAGCGCGGCGTACTCCGAGAGGAGCGAGTCGTACAGCCACAGCTTCCCGCCGTCGCCGGCGAGGCCCGACAGGGGCAGCCACTCCGCTCCGGTCTCGAAGTCGACGAGGACCTGGTGGCGCTGGGAGAAGGTGCCCCGGCGCGAGTCCTGGCCGGAGAGGCGCACGTCGGTGCCCTCCACCAGGAGCGAGCCGATGGCCAGGGCCTCCCCCATCGACCAGTCGACCTCGCCGGTGTCATAGAGCTGGCGGCGGGCATCGAGGGTCTTGTGGAGCCGGGGATGGACGGTGAAGCCGTCGGGGACCTCGTCCATGGCCGCGGCGACCTTGTCGAGCACGGCGCGCGCTACCCCCGTCTCCACCGGCTGGAGCGGGAGGAGAACGGCCGGCGGCGAGGTGTCGGACACCACCGGTGGCGAGGACACCCGGGTCTCCTCCAACGCGACCTGCATGCGCCCGACGAAGTCGTCGAGGGCGCGCTCGGCGTCGTCCATGGTGATGTCGCCCCGCCGGACCAGGGTCTCGGTGTACAGCTTGCGCACCGAGCGCCGGGCCATGATGGCCTTGTACATCAGGGGCTGAGTGAACGACGGATCGTCGCCCTCGTTGTGGCCGTGGCGCCGGTAACAGACCATGTCGATCACCACGTCCTTTTCGAACCGCTGGCGGAACCCGAAGGCCAGGCGGGCGACGCGCACGACGGCCTCGGGATCGTCGCCGTTGACGTGGAAGATCGGCGCCTGGACCATCTTGGCGATGTCGGTTGGGTAGACCGACGAGCGGGCCTCGGCCGGGGCGGTGGTGAACCCGAGCTGGTTGTTCACGACCACATGGATGGTGCCGCCGATGCGATAGCCGCGCAGGGCCGACAGGTTGAGGGTCTCGGCCACCACGCCCTGGCCGGCGAAGGCGGCGTCGCCGTGGATCAGCACGGCCAGCGCCGAGGACGCTCCGGAGCCGCCGGCGAGATCCTGCTTGGCCCTGACCATGCCCTCCACCACCGGATCGACCGCCTCCAGGTGCGACGGGTTCGACGCCAGCGCCACGCTGAGGCTCACCCCGGATCGGCCCACGAACTTCCCGGACGCGCCGAGGTGGTACTTGACGTCGCCGGTCCCCTGGGTGGTGGACGGGTCGAGGTCGCCCTCGAACTCCCGGAAGATCTGGCGGTAGGACTTGCCCACCAGGTTGGCCAAAACGTTGAGCCGGCCACGATGGGCCATGCCCAGCACGGCCTCCTGGTACCCCGCCGACGCCGCCGAGTCGAGGACCTCGTCGAGGAGGGGGATGAGGCTCTCGGCGCCCTCGAGGCCGAAGCGCTTGTGGCCGGTGTACTTGGTGTGCAGGAAGCGCTCGAATGCCTCGGCCGCGTTCAAACGGTCGAGGATGTGGAGCTGCTCGTCGGTACCGAAGTCGGTGTGCACGCCTTCGACCTGGTGTTGGATCCATGCCTTCTGGTCGGGCTCCTGGATGTGCATGTACTCGACCCCGACGCGCCGGCAGTAGGCGTCGCGGAGGATGCCCAGGAGCTCGCCGAGGGGCACCACGCTGCGGCCGGCGACGCCGTCGGTGAAGAACTCCCGCTCCAGATCCCAGATGGTGAGCCCATAGGTGGCGGGGTCGAGCTCGGGATGGGTGCGCGGCTCCTTCCACGACAGGGGGTCGAGGTCGGCGATGAGATGGCCGCGGACCCGGTACATGTTGGTCAGCGTCTGGACATGGACCTGCTTCTCGCGCTGGACGGCGCCATTGGCCATCTGGTCGAGGGGGTTGGTGTCGCGCCGCCACCGGACGGACTCGTACGGCACGCCCAGGGACCGGAAGATCTCGTCGTAGAAGCCGTCGGCGCCGAGCAGGAGCTGCTCGATGCGCTGCAGGTAGAGACCCGACTCGGCGCCCTGGATGACCCGGTGGTCATACGTCGAGGTCAACGTGAGCACCTTGGAGATACCGAGCTGGGCCATGACCTGAGGGTCGGCGCCGGCGTACTCAGCCGGGAAGCCGAGGGCGCCCACGCCGACGATCACGCTCTGGCCCGGCATGAGCCTCGGCACCGAGCTCACCGTCCCGAGCGTGCCGGGGTTCGTGAGGGTCATGGTGACGCCGGCGAAGTCGTCGGGAACGACCTTGTTGTTGCGCACCCGGCGGACGATGTCGTCGTGAGCGGCGTGGAACGCGGAGAACTCCAGCGCGTCGGCGTCGCGGATGCAGGGGACCAGGAGCGTGCGCGACCCGTCGGGCTTGGGCACGTCGATGGCCAGGCCCAGCCCGACGTGGTCCGGCCTCGACACGCCGCCTCTTCCGTCGCCCGCGTCGACAAAGAACGAGCGCATGGCGGGCACGGCGTCGAGCGCCCGTACGACGGCGAAGCCGATGAGGTGGGTGAAGCTCACCTTGGAGCCGCCGGTGCGGGCCATGTAGCCGTTCAGGACCTTGCGGTTGACCTCCAGGAGGCGGGCCGGCACCGTCCGGGAGCTGGTGGCGGTGGGGACCGCCAGGCTCGCCTCCATGTTGGCGGCCAGGCGGGCGGCGCCACCCCGCAAGGGGCGTACATCGGGCGTTCCCGGCGCCGGCGGCGCCGGGAACGCCGGGGCGACGGCCCCTCCGGGGGCCGGCCCCGGCCCACCGGCCTCGCTGCGGTAGTCGGCGAAGAAATCACGCCAGCTCTCGCCGACCGAGGACGGGTCAGCCCGGTACCGGTCGTACATCTCGTCTACCAACCAGGCATTCGGGCCGAAGCTCGCCTGGCGCTCCTGTGACATCGGGCCTCATTCTACCGGCACCCCCTCGCCAGCCCGACCGGGTACGCTCTGCCCACATGCCGGGCGTTGTCACTGCCGGACGCGTGGTGGACGACCGCTACCGCCTCATCGAGCCACTCGATCAGGGCGGTATGGGCATCCTCTGGCGGGCCGAGGATATGATCTCCGAGCGTTTGGTGACCGTGAAGGAGCTGCGGTTCCCCGACCCCCTCGACCACATGCAGCGTCGTGCCCTGGCGGCCCGCGTCCGCCGCGAGGCTCGGGCCATGGCCGCCGTGGACCATCCCGGGCTCGCCCGCATCCTCGATGTGGTCGACGACGGCGACCGCCCCTGGGTGGTCACTGAGCTGATCGAGGATCCCTCACTGGACCAGTTGGTCGGCCGCGACGGGCCGATGGGCCCGGAGCGGGCGGCGGTGCTCGGCATCCGCCTGCTCGCCGTCCTCGATGCCGCCACCGACCAGGACATGGTGCACCGCTTCCTCCAGCCCACCAAGGTCTTCGTCGGCCCCGACGACAAGGTCCGCCTAGCCGACTTCGGGATCGCCTCGCTGATCGGCGACCCCACCGTGGCCCGCAGCGGCGCCGTCGGCGGCGTGTCGTTCATGGCCCCCGAGCAGGCGGGCACGGCCGAGGCCGACATCTGGTCGCTCGGCGCCATCCTCTACTTCGCGGTCGAGGGTGTCCCACCCTTCAGCGGCGGCAGCGCCGAGGCGATCCTGGAGGCCATAAGCACCGAACCGCCCCGGGCGCCCCTCGACGCCGGCTCCATGGCGCGGGTGTTGGAGCTGACCCTGCAGAAGGACCCCTCGGAACGGCCGACGAGCGACGAACTGCGGTCGCACCTCGAGGTGGCCGCGGGCGACAGGCTGCCGGCGCCTGAGGCCGCTCCCGACGACACCATCCAGTGGGGCGACACCGGCTTCCACGGCGGCGACACCAACGGCGGCGACACCAACGGCGGCGACACCAACGGCGCCCACACCAACGGCGGCCACACCAACGGCGGCGGCCACGCTCCACTCGCCCTCGTCGAGCTCGACTTCGGCCCGGCCGAGGAGCCGCCCGCACCCGACGCCGGTGGAGGGGGCACCGGGGGCGAGGTCGCGGCCGACGCCGGGACCGAGCAGCCCGCCGAGCCGCCGGCGCCGCCGTTGCCCCCGGGGGTGGCCCTGGCCCGCATGTTCTCACCCGACCCCGGCACCCCGCCGGTGATCTTCACTCTGGAGGAGGAGCACCGGGAGCCAGCGCCGCCGTGGCCGGTGCCCCACCGGCGCAGCGGCTGGCTCATCGGGCTCGCCACGTTGGTGACCCTGGTCCTCGTCGCCATCCTCTTCACCAATGGGCGGGAGATCCTCACCAATCGGGGGCGCTCGGCCCGGAT
This sequence comes from Acidimicrobiales bacterium, assembly GCA_051003575.1. Taxonomy (GTDB): domain Bacteria; phylum Actinomycetota; class Acidimicrobiia; order Acidimicrobiales; family AC-14; genus CADCTB01. Next base: position 6,319 of record JBPCLE010000171.1, read on the forward strand.
CATCGCGTCCGTCGATTGGGCCAAGTACACCGACCCCGCAACCGGCTTCACGATCGACTACCCGGCGGACTGGCGGGTCACCCGGGAAGGCAACTACACCGACTTCCGCCACCCCGGCTCCGCCGCCGCCCTCCGCGTGGTGGTCCAGGACTCCAACGCCCGGTCGGCCGAGGCCGCATGGCTTGACCTCGAACGCCGCTTCCGGGCCGAGCAGCAGAGCTACAGCCGGATCCGTCTCGAGCCGCGGGAGTTCCGGGGCTACAGCGCGGCAGAGTGGGAGTTCACCTACGAACGGCGCGACGTCCAGCTCCATAACCTCGACCTGGGCGTGGTGACCGGCGCCAAGGGCTTCACCCTGAACTTCGAGGCCCGCCAGGCCGACTGGAGCATCGTCAAGGCCTTCATGGAACGCTTCGAGTCCTCCTTCCAACCCCCCGCCACCTAAACCCCCAGCCGCCCCAGGGGGCGGCATCAAGCACGCGTCACCCCAAGCCTGACCGGTGGCACAGAGAATCAACCCCCGAACGCGGGACCAAGCCTTCCATCAGCCAACGACTGACTGCCCCTGAAGGTCCGTAAGGGCCGACGTCACCGACGAACCGTCCGTGCGAAGCACGGCTTGGTTCGTCGGAACAAAAAAGGCCCCGCCGGAGGCGGGACCAAGCCCTTTGTCAGCCGAAGGCTGACTCGAGGTCGGGGCGGGGATGCACGGCGGACGCACCCCGTGCCCCGACAAGGAGAAACTTGGCAGACTGGCGGCACGCCGTCAAGTCCGATCTCAGCGGGAATCGCTCAACCACTCCGGGTGAGATGCCGATAGGTGGGGGTATGGCCGTTCAGAGCATCTTCACCAGCCGTGCGGTGACCCGCTTCATCGAGGCGGGCAACACCGCGACCTGCACCGTATGCCAGCTGCCGGTCAAGTTCCGGGCCAAGGCCAAGCTCCAGCAGGTCATCACCAACGTCTACAACGACGGGGTGTGGGAGCGGGTCGAGCACTACCACGTCGACTGTTATGAGAACGCCGGCCAACCCTACGGCCCCACCTCCTGACGACCCTACTGCCTGACGACAACGTCAGGACCCGGCCCTAAGGGCCGGGTTGTACCATCGATGACATGGCAAGCGATGGCATGGCAAGCGATGGTCTGTTGGGCATGGCCGAGATCGGCCGCCGCACCGGCCTGACCCGTAAGGCGCTCCGCCACTACGAGGAGCTGGGCCTGGTCAGCCCCGTCAGCCGTACCGGTGCCGGCTACCGGCGCTACGACACCGAGGCGCTGCGACGCATCGAGCTGGTCAACCGGGCCAAGGTCCTCGGGCTCAGCCTGACGGAGGCCAAGGAGTTCCTGCATGTGGCTGAGGGTTGCTGCGGTGACCACCATCCCGAGCTGGCCACCCTGGTCGAGGGCAAGCTGGCCCACACCGAGCAACGCATCGCCGAGCTCCAGTCGCTGCGGACCACCCTCACCGGCGTGCTCGACCGCCTGGCCAGCAACGAGGGGCTCCACCGCTGCGAGGAGGCCCTGTGCACCTGCCGCACCCCGCTGACGATCAGCAGGAAGCCCGGCTGACGCCGTTTGGTCGATCGGGGGTGTCAGAGCTACCCCGATTGACCAAACGGTCAGGAAGAAGGGGCCAGCGCTTCCTGCACCGCCGCCCAGAGGGCGTTGTTGAGGGCGGCCTGGGACTCCTGGATGCGGTGCACACTGTCGGAGCGGACCACGAAGCACCGTGCCACCGGGCTGCCCTCGGCCGCCATGCGACCACCGTCGGTGCCGGCGATGCCGATGGTGAGCATGCCCTGCTTGTGAGCCTCGGCGAATGCCCGCATGAGGTTGTCGGAGTTGCCACTGGTCGAGAAGCCCATGGCGATGTCGTGGGGGCGCCCATGGGCGATGAGCTGGCGGGAGAACACCAGCTCGAACCCGACGTCGTTGCCCAGGGCGGTCATCACCGCCTGGTCCTCGGCCAGGGAACGGGCGGGAAGCGGTCGGCCCGACGGGGGCTGGGTGTAGAGGTGGGCGACCGCCTCGGCGTCGGTGGCACTGCCCCCGTTGCCGAAGGTGAACAGCCGTCCGCCGGCGGCGAAGCGTTCGGCTATGGCCGCGCCGGCGGCCCGCAGGTCGGCCTCGTTGGCCGCCATGGTGGCGTCGCGCAGGGCGGTGCTCTGGCGCCATTTGGCCTGGGCGGAGCGGGCCAGGTCGTCCAGGAGCGTGTCGGCGTCGGTCTCGTCGCCCTCGATGAACGGGTAGAGGAAGTCGGTGGTCTCAGGCATCAGCTGGACTGGATGGCGAAGCCGGCGTGGATCAGGACCAGGTCGCCGGGCGCGGGGGCGTCGATCAGGGAGACATCGATGCGCTCCTGACCGTCGGGCGTCCGCACCAGGGCCTCGTCGCCATCGACGGTCACCACCTCGGCCGGCCGGCCCTCGTCGGAGCAGGTGACGCAGACCGAGCCGACCTCCCCACCGACGGCGCAGTCCGGCGCCGGCTTGAGCAGGCCCGGGTGCTCGAAGCACACATGGGTCAGCTCCCAGAGCAGGTGGTAGATCCGCACGAACAGCTCGGACGCGCCAAGGGGCTCGTCGGTGTCGACCCAGATGACGTGGTCGGCGGCACCGGGCTCGGGCCGGGTGGAGCCGGCCCCGCCCCCCACCGTCTCGACCCCCCACACCGGCCCCCGCCGCATGGAGTCGGGGATCCGGGCGTCGTCGGCGCAGGCAAGGGCGAGGAAGACGTCGCC
>JBPCLE010000172.1:0-3286 GCA_051003575.1 Acidimicrobiales bacterium
ACCCGTCGGTGTCGGCGCTCGATATCGCCGCCCTGTTGCACCCCACCCCGGCGGTCGCCGGGGTGCCCCAGGACGCGGCGCTGGCGGCCATCGCCGAGCTCGAGGGCTTCGACCGGGGGCTCTACGCCGGGCCGGTGGGCTGGGTCGACGCCCGTGGCGACGGCGACTGGGCGGTGGCCCTGCGCGGCGCCACCCTCGCCGGCCGCCGGGCCCGCCTCGTGGCCGGCGCCGGCATCTTCGCCGGCTCCGACCCGGGCCGGGAGTGGGACGAGACCGAGGCCAAGCTCGCCGCCATGCGCTCCGCCCTCACCGCGGGCTGACGGGCAGCCGCCGGGGCACGTCGGCGTTGGCCACGCTCGGCCACCCGGCCCTGGCCTCGGGCACCGCCGAGAGCGTCCAGCGGACACGCTCGGAGGCAAAGGCGTCCTCCAACCGCTGAGCCGTGCCCGGGCCCATCCCCCGCCGGGCCAGGGCCAGCAGCACGCCGGCGTACTCGGGCCCGTGGCCGGCGAGCGTGGCCGGCGTGAGGCAGTGGGCCACCTCGTGCAGCAGCACCAGCTCGCAGCGCGCCCACTTCGGCATTTGGAGGACGCCGCTGGCCTGGTCGGCCGTGGCCCGGCGGTGCCCGAACCCGGGCCGCACCTCGAATGACCGACGCCCCCAGCGGGCGACAAACCAGTCGGTGGCCGCCAGCCCGTCGACCCACGCCTGCATGCGCTCGACCGTCGGGAGCCGGCGGCCGGAGTCGACCAGGCCCTCGGCCCGGTACAGGCGCGCCCGCTGGCTGTCGCGCGGCCGCGGCGCGGGGGCGGTCACCCCCCGAAGTCCGACACGACGTGCCTGAACTGGTCGGGGCTGACGGCCAGGTCGCCCGAGAACGGGTGGCTGAGCACGAGGACCACGAAGATCTGTAGGCCCAGCACAGCGGCGAAGGCCCCCACCATCAGGAAGTGCAGCCGCTGGTCGGAGACCCCGAACAACAGGGCGAACCCCACGGTCACGCCCCCGCCGATGATGATCGCCGCCCACAGGATCGAGAGCAGGCCGTCCTCGGCCATGCTGACGCGCTCGGCCCGGCTCTCGGCCACATCGTCCAGGCGGTCGAGCGACGCGGCCAGGAACGCTTCGTGCGCTGGCGTGGTCGCCACCACCCCGCCCATCGTGGCGAACATCTGCGAGACCAGGTCGAACACCGCCCGGCTGCCCTCCCCCCGGTCGAGGGCGGCCCACTCACCGTCGGCCACCTCCTCGGCGTAGCGGAGCACGAGCGCGCCCATCTCCGAGCGGGTCGGCTCGGGCAGCGACCGGGTGTCGCGAAAGAGGCTGCGCAGGTCGCCGGCCTCCCGGTGCACGGTGGCGCGGGCGTCGCTGTAGTCCTCCCAGGTGGCGATCACAATGAAGGCCAGGGTGACGGCGTAGACCACGCCGACCACCGCGATGAGGAAGCCGGCGACATCGTTGTGGTCGCCCCGGGCGATGTCCGGCACCAGCCGGCGGACCGTCGCCTGCAGGCCGATGGTGACCAGGGGGAGCCCGACGACCAGCAACCCGCCGAGCAGCCACAGGTTCAGGTGGACCAGCGACCTGCTCATGGGCGTCGAGGGTAGCGACGCGCCGTAGGCTCGGGACGTGACCGTCGACCAAACGCCCTGCGCGATCCGCTGATGGGCGTCGTCGACGAGGGCATCGAGGCCTACGCCGCCGCCCACACGACGCCCGAGGACCCGCTGCTGGCCGGCGTGGCCACCGCCACCAGGACGGCACAGGAAGGCCACGGGATGATGGTCGGCCTCCTGGAGGGCCGGTTCCTCGAGACCCTCGTGTGGCTGGCCGGGGCCCGCCGCATCCTCGAGATCGGCTGCTTCACCGGGTACTCGGCGCTGTCGATGGCGGCCGCCCTGCCGCCCGACGGCTCCATCACCACCTGCGAGGTGGACCCTGAACGGGCGGCGATGGCCCGCACGCACTTCGACGCCAGCCCGTGGGCCGACCGCATCGAGATCCTCGTGGGGCCGGCGCTGGAGTCGATCGCCGGCCTGGCCGGCCCGTACGACTTCGTGTTCATCGACGCCGACAAGGTCAACTACCCGCGCTACTACGAGGCCGTGCTGCCCCTCCTGGCCGACCACGGCCTGATCGTGGCCGACAACGTGCTGTGGGGCGGGCGGGTCATCGACGAGGCCGACCGGTCCGAGGACACCAAGGCCATCCGGGCGTTCAACGACCTGGTCGCCGGCGACGCGCGGGTCACCTGCGTGATGGCCACGGTGCGCGACGGCGTGCTGCTGATCCGCCGCGCCGGCTGATCAGGGCAACGGCTGATCAGGGCAACGACACTGCCGCCCACGCCCGGCGGTGGCGGTCCACGTTGTCGGCCCGGTCGGTCGGCACCACCACCAGGCGCACACCGCCGGCGGCGATGGCCCGCCCGACCGCCGGCAGCAGGCCGTCGGCCTCGGCGACGCGCTCGGACCCGATGCCGTGGACCGCGGCGAGCTGGGCCAGATCGACGCCCTGGGGCGTGGCGAACAGCTCCTCGAAGTGCTCGCCGCCGGCCTGGGGGAGGAAGTTGAAGATCCCTCCGCCGTCGTTGTCGACGACGACGAAGGTGGCGCTCCTGGCGCGCCGGCCGGCGCCCAGCAACCCGCCGGCGTCGTGGAGGAACGTGAGGTCGCCGCACAGGCCCACCACCGGCCCGGCGCCGGCGCCTGCCACCCCGAGCACCGTCGACACGAACCCGTCGATCCCGTTCACGCCCCGGTTCGCCAGGATGCGCAGGCCGGCCCGCGGCGGGGCGAAGGACTCCACGTCGCGCACCGGCATGGACGAGCCGACCACGAGCGTCGCCCCGCCGGGGAGGCCGGCAACCAGGTCGCGGGCCACCCGCCCCTCGAAGGGCTCGGCCCAGGAGTCGAGAAGCGCGTCGAGGGCGGTGCGGGCCGCGGCCTCGGCCTCCAACCACGACGTCAACCAAAACGACGTCGTGCGGGCCGGCCCGCGGGCCGACACCGCGTCGAGGAGGGCGGTGGGATCGGCGACGACCCGCTCCGACGCTGACCGGTGGGGGTCGAGCCAGGCCCCGTCAGGGTCGACCAGGATCTGGACGGGGGACGTGTCGACCCACGACGCCCCGACCTTGCCGGTGAGCGGGGCGCCGAGGCGGAGCACGACCTCGGGCCGCAGCGCAGCGGCCGCCGCCGGCGAGCGGAGCAGGGCGTCGTAGGTGGACACCGCGTGCGGCCCCCGGCGGGCGCCCGAGAGCGGGTCGGCCAGCACCGGCCAGCCG
>JBPCLE010000173.1:0-4397 GCA_051003575.1 Acidimicrobiales bacterium
CCCTCCGACCGAGCCCTGGCGACCAGAAACCGCACCTGACCAGGTACTTCGTGGAGAGCGGGCGACGAGAATCGAACTCGCGTTCTCAGCTTGGGAAGCTGATGTTCTGCCTCTGAACTACGCCCGCGAAGCGCCCTACCTTACCGCCGGCACGAAGCGCCGGCGCCGCTACCGCGAGTTCACCCTGGCGAAACACCGCAGCAACGTTTCGTCTCTATGGTCGTCAGCGATGGACGTCGCCATGCTCAGGTGGCCCGAAGAGGAGTCCCGGCGCAGCCGGATCAGCGAGGCCGGCGAGCCGCGCCTGTTGCTCGTGCCCGACGGCCTGGAGCCGCCGCCGGTGGGTGACTGCCTGGAGGACTGGATCCGGGTGCCGGCGTCGGAGGAGGAGGTGAGGGCCAGGGTGGACGCGCTGGCCGCCCGCAGCAAGGCCCACCTCCCCACGACGAACGGCAGCGGCGCCCACGCCGGGCCCGCGCTCGACGATTTCGGCGTGCTGCGGGTCAACGGCTCGTGGGTGGCACTGCCCCCGCTCGAGGCCCGGCTGGCCGAGGCCCTCCTCGAACGGCTGGGCGCGGTCACGAGCCGCGACCTTCTCATCCGGGCCGGCTGGCCCACCGGCGCGCCGGGGCGCAACGCCCTCGACGTGCACGTCCTGCGCCTGCGCCGGCGGCTGACCCCGGTGGGGCTGGCCATCCGCACCGTCCGCTCCCGGGGCTACCTGATGGAGCCCGCACCTGCCTGACCGGGCCCCTCCGGCGACCCCCTACGCTGGAGTCACTATGACGTTCGATCTGGCCACACTCGTCCAACCCGCGACCAGCAAGATCCTGCTGGTCGTGCTCGACGGCCTGGCGGGCTACGCCGGTGCCCACCGAGGCACGGAGCTCGAGGAAGCCGCCACCCCAAACCTCGACGAGCTCGCCGCCGCCGGCATGACCGGGATGCTCGACCCGGTGGGCCCGGGCATCACGCCCGGCTCCGGCCCGGCCCACCTCTCGCTCTTCGGCTACGACCCCTTCGACTACCACCTGGGCCGCGGCGCCCTGTCAGCCGCCGGCCTCGACGTGCACCTCAACCCCGGCGACGTCGCCGCCCGCGGCAACCTGGCCACCCTCGACGACCAGGGCATCATCATCGACCGCCGGGCCGGTCGCCTCCCCGACCTCGAGGCCCTGGAGATCGTCCGCCGGCTCAACGACGGCGTGTCGATCCCAGGTGTGGAGGTCCTGTTCGTCCACGAGGCCCAGCACCGGGTGCTGATCGTGCTCCGCGGGCCCGACCTCGACCCCAACGTCGGCGACACCGACCCCCAGGTGAACGGCGTCCCGCCTCTGGCGCCGATGAGCCACGCCCTCTCGGCCACCCACACCGCCGAGGTGGTGGCCGAGCTCGACCGCCAGGCCCGGGCCATCCTGGCCGACCAGCCCCAGGCCAACGCCCTGCTGCTGCGGGGCCTCGACTCCCACCGTGAGCTGCCCACTGTCCAGCAGCGCTACGGCGTGCGGGCCGCGGCCATCGCCATCTATCCCATGTACCGGGGCATCGGTCGCCTGGTGGGCATGGACGTCGTCGGCCCCCCGACCACGATCGACGAGCAGATCCTGCTCCTCAAGGAGCACTGGGACGACTACGACCTGTTCTTCTTCCACCACAAGAGCCCCGACTCCGCCGGCGAGGACGGCAACTTCGAAGGGAAGGTGGCCGCCATTGAGGAGCTGGACGCGATCGTGCCCCAGCTCATGGCCATGAGCCCCGACGTGATTGCCGTCACCGGTGACCACGCCACCCCCAGCCAGATGGCGGCCCACTCCTGGCACTCGGTGCCCGTGCTCGTGCACGGCGACCGGGCGGGCCGCGACCAGGTCGGCCGCTTCGGCGAGCGCTATTGCCTCCAGGGCGCACTCGGGCGCCGGCCGGCGCGCGAACTCATGCCGATCATGCTGAATGTCGCCGGCCGCCTGGCCAAGTACGGAGCCTGACGGCGCCCGTTTGGTAGATCGGTGGCGCTATTCGACCCCCGATTGACCAAACGCTCTCGGGCCCGGGTTGAGGTTGCCCGAGCGGAAGCCCTCGAGGTCGAGGGCTACCCACCGGTAGCCGGCGGCCTTGACCGCGGCCACGATCTCCTCCCGCCGGCCCAGCGCCGCCGCCAGCTCGTCGAGCTCCACCTCCACCCGGGCCACCTCGCCGTGGTGACGCACCCGCACCTGGCGGAACCCGAGGCGGTGGAGGGCGGCCTCGGCCCGGCCCACCCCGTCGAGGGTGCGCAGGGTCACCGGTGTGCCGTAGGGAATGCGGGAGGCGAGGCAGGCGGCAGCCGGCTTGTCCCAGGTGCGCAGCCCTAGTGCCCGGGACGCCTGGCGGACGGCGGCCTTGGTGAAGCCGGCGTCGACCAGCGGGAACACCGCCCCCCGCTCGCCGGCGGCGGCCTGGCCCGGCCGGTGGTCGCCCAGGTCGTCGACGTTCACGCCCAGCACGACGGTGGCGCCCTCGGCGGCGGCCAAGGGCCCGACGGCGTCCATCAGCTCGGTCTTGCAGTGGTAGCAGCGGTCGGTGCCGTTGGCGACGTAGTCGGGCCGGTCGAGCTCGGCGGTGGGCACCGGCGACCACCGCAGCCCCCACTCCTCGGCCAGGGTGGCGCAGTCAGCCGCCTCGTCGTCGGCCAGCGAGGGCGAGATGGCGGTGACCGCCAGCACCCGCTCCGGCCCCAGCGTGTCGTTGGCCACCCAGGCCAGAAAGGCGGAATCGGCGCCGCCGCTGAATGCCACCGCCACCCGGTCGAGCTCTCGCAGGCGGTTGCGCAGGAGGTCGATCACGGCGTCCACCGTACCGGCGTTTAGCATCGGGCTGCCTTGACATCGCTGGACTTCTTTTTCGACCCCGGCTGCCCCTGGACCTGGAGGGCCGCCCGCTGGGTGGTCGAGGTGGCGCCCCGCCGGGACATCGCCGTGCGCTGGCGGGCCTATAGCCTCGACATCAAGAACGACCTGCCACCGTCGACCGCCCAGGGTGCACTGCGGATGGTCGAAGCGGTGTGGGCCGACCACGGCGACGAGCCGATCGGCCGCTTCTACGCCGAGGTCGGCACCCGGTTCCACGACGGCGGCGACAGCTCGCTCGACGCCGTCGCAGCCGCCCTGCACGCCGCCGGCCTCGACACCGGCTACCTCGCTGCCACCCACGACGAGCGGTGGGACGCCGAGATCCGCTGGTCGATGGACGAGGCGATCCGGGTAGTGGGCGACGACGTCGGCGTGCCTATCCTGGTCCTTGACGGCAAGGTGGGCCTCTGTGGCCCGGTCGTGGAACCGCCGCCCACCGGCGACGCCGCCGTCGAGTTCTGGGACCACGTGGTCGCTCTGGCCCGGACCCCTGGCTTCTACGAGGTGAAGCGGTCCCGCACCTTCACGCTGCCGAGCCGGCGGGACAGGCCGATCTAGCGCCGCCCCACCTCGGCCAGCACGTCCTCCACCGGGGCCACCAGGCCCGTCACGAAGGCGCCGAACTCGGCGTAGACCGCCGAGGCCGGGTCGAAGCGCATCTCATAGACGCACGCCTTGAGGTCGGCGGGGTCGGCGGCGAAAAGGGTGACGCCCCACTCCCAGTCGTCGAGGCCGGTGGAGCCGGTGATGAGCTGTACCACCCGGCCGGCGAACTCGCGGCCCTTGCGGCCGTGGCTCTCCATCATGTCGCGCCGCTCCTCGTAGGGAAGCATGTACCAGTTGCCGGCGACGCCGCGCCGCTTCGACATCGGGTAAAAGCAGACGACGTTCTTGCCCTCGGGCGGCAGCCTGGGGTGCAGCCGGGGCTCGAGGCGCTCCGGCGGCATGCCCTGGGCGTACTCGGACACCTCGGTCATCGAAACGTACGAGTCGGCCACACCGACGCCGGCGGCGGTGAGGTCGGCCTGGAACCGGCGCAGGCGCCACAGGTCGGGGCCCAGGGCCATGAAGCCGACCTCGGCCTTGTGGCCGAGGACCGCGAACGCCACCACCTGATGGTCGCCGTCCTGGCCCGCTTTCACCGCGGCGGTGACGGCCGCGGCGTCGGTCGACGCGCCGAGGGTGCAGAACAGGTGCAGCACCCCCCAGCCCGACGCCGACGTCGCCGGCTCAGTCACGGCGCTTGGGTCACAGCTCTCGGGGTCACAGCTTCTGGGCGCAGTCCACGAGGCCGTACGACTTGGCCGCCGCGGCCGCGGTCTCGTTGTTCGTCACCGCGCCCTCGAGCGCGCGCTGCGCCCGTGGCTGGTCGTTGACGAGGCGGGACTGGTGGACATCTTGCAGCGACAGGTACAGGTTCTCCATGGCGGCGATGTAGAGGGCGGCCCGCTGGTCGTCCTCCTTGGGGTAGGCCGCGCTCTTGATGCGGAGCACGGCGGCCTCGATCTGGGC
>JBPCLE010000174.1:0-15415 GCA_051003575.1 Acidimicrobiales bacterium
AGTCGATCAGGGGGTGGCGGAGGCTGAACGGCTGGGCCATGCGGACCAGGGCGTCGTAGATGGCCTGGTTGCCGTGGGGGTGGTACTGGCCCATGACGTGGCCGGTGATGCGGGCGCACTTGACCATGGTGCGATCGGGCCGGAAGCCCTGGTCGAACATGTCCCAGAGGATGCGGCGGTGGACGGGCTTGAGCCCATCGCGCACGTCGGGCAGGGCCCGGGCGGTGATGGTGGAGAGCGCGTAGACGAGGTACGACTGCTCCATCTCGGTCTGGAGCTCGATGGGCTCCACCGTCCCGAACTCCAACGGTGGCTGTTGTTCCGACATCAGATGTCCAGGAACCGGACGTCGGTGGCGTTGGTCTGGATGAAGTGCTTGCGGGCCTCGACGTCTTCCCCCATCAGGATCGAGCACACCTCGTCGGCCAGGGTGGCCTGCTCGACCGAGACCTGGAGGAGCGTGCGCCGGCCCTTATCCATGGTGGTGTCGCGCAGCTCGGCGTAGTCCATCTCGCCCAGGCCCTTCAGGCGGGCGAACTCGTGCTTCTTGTTGGGGTTGGCGACGACGTAGCGGTCCCGCGCCCCATCGTCCTTCAGGTAGATCTTCTCCTTGCCCACAATGGTGGAGTACAGCGGTGGTTGGGCGATGTACACGTGGCCGTGGTCGACCAGGTCCTTCATCTGGCGGAAGAAGAACGTGAGCAGCAGCGTGCGGATGTGGTTCCCGTCGACGTCGGCGTCGGCCAGGATGATGATCTTGTGGTAGCGGATCCTGGCCACGTCGAACTCGTCGCCGAGGTTGGCCCCGATGGCCGAGATGAGCGACTGGATCTCGGTGTTCTTGAGCATCTTGTCGATGCGGGCCCGTTCGACGTTGAGGATCTTGCCCCGGATGGGGAGGATGGCCTGGGTGATGGGGTCACGGGCGTTGATGGCCGAGCCGCCGGCGCTGTTGCCCTCCACGATGAAGAGCTCGGACTCCTCGGGGTTGCGTGAGCTGCAGTCGGCCAGCTTGCCGGGAAGGCCGGCGCCCTCGAGCAGGGTCTTGCGGCGGGTGAGCTCGCGGGCCTGGCGGGCGGCCATGCGGGCTCGGGCGGCCTGGGTGCCCTTGGCCACGATCTGGCGGGCCTCGGTGGGGTGCTCCTCCAGCCAGTCGCTGAACTTCTCGTTGGCCACGCGCTCGACGAGGGAGCGTATGGACACGTTGCCCAGCTTGGCCTTGGTTTGGCCCTCGAACTGGGGCTCGCGCAGCTTGACGCTGACGATGGCGGTGAGACCCTCGCGGATGTCCTCTCCGAGGAGGTTGTCGTCCTTCTCCTTGAGGAGGCCCTTGCCCTTGGCATAGCGGTTGACCACGTTGGTAAGGGCCTTCTTGAAGCCCTCTTCGTGCATGCCGCCCTCTTTGGTGGCGATGCCGTTGGCGAAGCTGTGGATGCCCTCGTTGTAGCCGGTGTTCCACTGGAGGGCGGCCTCGACCTCCTGGTCCTCCTCCGCGGCCTCGAAGTGAGCCACCCGCTTGAAGAGGGCGTCCTTGACCGCGTTGAGGTGGCGGACGTAGTCGACGATGCCGCCGCTGTACCGGAAGACCTGTTCCTGCTCATGGCTGGGACGCTCGTCGCGGAAGCGGACCTCGAGGCCCTTGTTGAGGAAGGCGTAGATCTGGAGGCGCTCCAGGATGGTGGTGGCCCGGAACTCGGTGCCCTCGGAGGCGAAGATGATGGGGTCGGGCCAGAAGGTGACGCAGGTGCCGGTGCGGCCCCGGGGCGCCTTGCCCGTGACCTCGAGCTTGCCCTGGAGCTTGCCGCCGCCGGCGAACAGGAGGCGGTGATGCTTACCGTCGCGGTCCACCTCCAGGTCGAGCCGGGTGGAGAGGGCGTTGACCACCGAGAGGACGAAGCCGTGGAGGCCACCCGAGGCCTTGTAGCCCTCGCCACCGAGCTTGCCGCCGGCGTGGAGGACGGTGAGCACCACCTCGGCCGCCGACTGGCCCCGGCTGCCGGGGTGGGGGTCGACCGGGATGCCACGACCGTCGTCGGCCACCCGGCAGCCGCCGTCGGCCAGGAGCGTGACGTCGATCCGGGTGGCGTAGCCGGCCATGGCCTCGTCGACGGAGTTGTCGACGACCTCCCACACCAGGTGGTGGAGGCCGTTGAGGCCGGTGGAACCGATGTACATGCCCGGCCGCTTGCGGACCGGATCGAGCCCCTCAAGGACCTGAATGTCTTTGGCCCCATAGGAGGGGGTGTCAACCGCCACGCGCGGCCTTTCTCTGCGACGTCATGTGCGAGTCGACCGGGGAGGTCGAGAGGGGGCGATCAGGCGAGCCGATCAAGCTACAAAAGGGCAGGTCATCGCCCTGAATGCCACTCCCCAACGATACCAGAGAGGGGCGTCAGCGGGGGCGGATGCGGACCGCGACACCAGTGACGACGCCGGCGCCGAGGGCCTGGTCGAGGCGGGCGAGCAGATCGGCCTCCAGCCAGCGGAGCTGGGCGCCCCACGCCGGCTCGTCGGCGCCGATGGTGAGCACGTGGTCGCGCAGGGTCAGGGGGCGGCAGTGCGCCGCGAGCTGCTCGCCGACGACCTCCGGCCAGCGCCCCAGGAGGTCCACGAGGGCGGGGCCACCGGCGCCGCCGAGGTTGCGGGTGACGGCGTCGAGCGAATCGGCCACCCGGCGGGCGGGGGGCCCGCCGGGCTCGGGGAGGGGCTTCCAGCTCACCCGGCGCGGATCCGGCCATCAGCGACGGTGACGACCTGGGCGGGCTCGGCGCCGGCGGGCAGGGGGCCGGCGGTGGTGAGCACGGCCTGGCCCGCAGGGAGGTGGTGGAGCAGGTTCTCGGTGCGACCGGGGTCGAGCTCGGAGAACACGTCGTCGAGGAGGAGGACCGGGACGTCGCGAAGGGTGTCGGCGACGAGGCGGTGGGCGGCGAGGCGCAGGGCCAGGGCCATCGAGCGCTGCTCGCCCTGGGAGGCGTGGGTGCGGGCGGGCATGGCATTGATGCCCAGGGTGAGGTCGTCACGGTGGGGGCCCACCAGGCACACCCCCCGGCGCAGCTCGTCGGCCCGGGCCTCGGCCAGGCCGGCGGCCAGGCCGGCGGCCCGCCACGGGGCGTCGTAGCCGGCGCTGACCACCCCGCGTTCGGCCGGGTTGGCCGCCGCGCCGGCCGGCCCGCCGGCCAGCGCCAGGTTGGCATAGGCCTTGGCCAACGCCGGCTCCCGGTCGGCCACAAGGGCCACCCGGGCGTCGGCCCGGGGCTTGCCGGCGGCGACCAGCTTGGAGTCCCACACGTCGAGCGTCGTGGCGATGTCGGGCGGGAGCCGACCTTTGCCGGCGTGGCCCGACGCATTGGCAGCCTGGCGGAGCAGGGCGGTGCGCTGGCGGATGATGCGGTCCAGGTCGCGGCGCAGCGCGTCGTGCTTGGGCGCCAGGGCCACGAGGGTGTCGTCGAGGTAGCGTCGGCGGGCCGAGGGACCGCCCTTGACCAGCTCCAGGTCGTCGGGGGCGAAGATGCTCACCCGCAGGGCGTCGAGCAGGTCGGAGGAGCGACGCAGGCGTTGCTTGTTGACGGCCACCCGGCCCCGGCCGGCGAGCGCGATCTCGGCCTCGACCAGGAGTTGGCGGCCGTCGCGCTCGGCCTCGCCCCGCACGACGGCGAGGTTGGCACCGTCTCGCACCAGAGCTTCGGTCGGCACGCCCCGGAACGACGCCAGCGTGGCCAGGTACCCGATGCCCTCCAGCAGGCTGGTCTTGCCCTCGCCGTTCGAACCCTGCACCACGGTGAGGCCCGCCGGCAGGGTGAGATCGGCTGACTCGTAGTTCCGGAAGTCGTGCAGCCACAGACGGCTCAGGTGCATCGCGGCTCAGGTGCATCGCAACGACGAACTGCGGCCCGTCGCCGGCAACTAGCTGACCCGTACCGGCATGAGCAGGTACAGGAAGTCCGTGCCCTCGGTGGACCGCAGGGTGGCGGGCTTGAGCGCGTCGAGGGTCTCGAGGACGACTTCGTCGCCGGGGATGGCTTCGACGCCGTCGATGAGGAACTCGGGGTTGAACGCCACCACGATCTCGCTGCCCTCGTACTTGGCGTCGAGATCCTCGCGGGCCTGGCCCACATCGTGGGTGACGGCGGTGAGCTCGATTCCGTCCGGCCGCAGGGCCATGCGGATGGGCGTGGCCTCCCTGGCCAGCAGCTTGACCCGGCGCACCGCGTCGAGCAGCGGTTCCTTGCCCACGGTGAGACGGTTGGGGTACCCGCTGGGCAGGAGTTGGCGGTAGTTGGGGAACTCGCCCTCGATGAGGCGGGTGGTGACCCGCACCGACCCGTGGCCCTTCTCGGGCCCGACTTCGAAGCTGGCCTGGTCGTGGCCCAGGCGCAGGGTGACCTGCTCGGCGGTGTTCAGCACCCGGCCCAGCTCGCCCAGGGCCCGGGCCGGCACCAGGACGTGCTGGCCCTCGGCCATCAGCGTGGTGCCAGGCAGGTCGCGCATGGCCAGCCGGTAAGAGTCGGTGGCGACCAGGCGCAACCCGGTGGGCTCGGCGGTCATGAGCACGCCGGCGAGGATGGGCCGGGCATCGTCCTTGCCGGCGGCGCGCACGACCTGGTTGAGGGCGGCGGCCAGCGCCGCGGCATCCAGGGTGACCGCATCACCCGCCGGCTCGGGCAGACGGAGGAACTCCTCCGCCGGCAGCACCCGAACGGTGAACTGCGAGCGGCCGGCGGTGATCTGGGCCTCTCCCCCCTCGATGGCGAGGGTGACGGCGCCGGGCTCCAGCGCCCGCACGATGTCGGTGCCCAGGCGGGCGGGGATGACGCAGACGCCGTCGTCGATGCCCGACACCGTGGTGTCGACCTGGACCGTGAGATCGAGATCGGACCCGGCCAGATGGAGGACGTCGCCGGAGACCTCGATGCGGACACCCGACAACGCCGGCAGCGCGCCACCACGGGTGGCCGCCGCTCGGGCCGCGGTGGCCAGGGCATCGAGGAGGACGTCGCGCTCGGCTCGGAACTTCACAGTTGCTCCGCCTCGATCGGGTGCAGCGCTTCTCGTTGGTGCACAGCTCTTCTTTCTCTCTTTGGAGATCTCAAAGGAAGAGGGAGCAGTAGGGGGTGTGGATTGTGGAGAAGTGGGGAAAGGGGCTGGTCGGGACGGTGCGCGCCGTCCCCAGTCGTCCCCATGCTCCCACAGGGGTGCGACGATTCCCGAGGTGGCTGTGGGAAGCCGCCCATATCACCCACCGTTCGTCCACCGGTCACGCACCGGTCTTCAGGCGGGTCATGAGCTCGGTGACCTGGTCGTAGATGGTGCGCTTCTCAGCCATCAGCTTGGAGATCTTGGTCACCGCGTGCATGACGGTGGTGTGATCGCGGTCACCGAACTCCCGGCCGATCGCCGGGTAGGAGAAGTCGGTCATCTCCCGGAGGACGTACATGGCGATCTGTCGGGCGGTGACGAGCGGGCGGCTACGGCTCTTGCCCCGGAGGTCGTCCATGCTCAGGCCGAACATCTCGGCCGTGGCCTCGAGAATGAGCTTGGGAGTGATGGGGCGGGGGGCGTTGGACGTGATGAGGTCGCCCAGGACCTGAGTGGCCACCGGGAGGGTCAGGGCCATCTGGGTGATGCTGGAGTAGGCCAGCACCCGGTGCAGGGCACCCTCGAGCTCACGGATGTTGTTGGTGATGTTGTTGGCGATGTAGGCGAGCACGTCGTCGGGGGCGCCGACCGGCTCCCGCTCGGCCTTCTTGCGCAGGATGGCCAGGCGGGTCTCGACATCGGGGGGCTGGACGTCGGTGAGGAGGCCTGACACGAACCGGCTGCGCAGTCGGTCCTCCAGGATGGCCATGTCCTTCGGCGGGCGGTCGGAGGACAGCACGATCTGGCGGCCGGCGCTGTGGAGGGTCTCGAAGGTGTGGAAGAACTCCTCCTGGAAGCGCTCCTTGTGCTGGATGAGCTGGACGTCGTCGACGAGGAGCACGTCGCACCCCCGGTAGCGGGCCTTGAACGCGGAGGTGGTGTTGGTGCGGATGGCGTCGATGAAGTCGTTCAGGAAGTGCTCGGTGGACACGTAGCGCACTACCAGGTCAGGAAGGTGCTGGCGCACGTAGTGGCCGATGGCGTGGAGGAGGTGGGTCTTGCCCAACCCGGTGTTGCCGTAGATGAACAGCGGGTTGTACGACTGGGCCGGCTGCTCGGCCACGGCCAGGGCGGCGGCATGGGCGAAACGGTTGGATTCGCCGATGACGAAGTTCTCGAACGTGTAGGCGGGGTTGAGGCCTACCTCGGGCATGGCACTCCCGGTGGTCGCAGCGTCGGCACCGGCGAACGTGGCGGTGCGCAGGCCCGGGCCGTTGAACTCGAGCTGGGGGCGAAGGTCGAGCTCGTCGTCGGTCTCCGCAGGATCGGTGCGGACCTCGAGCACGACCTCATGGGGCTCGCCGGCGACGTCGCTCACCACGTCGGTCACCAATTCCAGGTACCGGGCTTCGATGCGCTCCTTGGCCAACGGGCTGGGCACAGTGAGGAACAGGCGATGGTCGACGAGGTCGTACGGGCGGGCCGAGGCCAGCCAGGTATTCCAGATGCTGTCGGGTACTTCGTTGCGCAAGACGCCGACACAGGCACCCCACAGGCGTTCCGCCCCTGCCACTTCGGGAACCTCCCCTGTCGTCGGTCCACAGTGTTGCCCACAGTTTGTGGAAAACACTCGGACAGCATCCGTGGTCTCAAGAGCCAGGGAAGTGCGAGGCCCACTCCAAGGCTGGCCCGGGAGTTCGCAGACGGTAGCACCGGAGGGGCGGCCCGAAAACGGGCGACCCGGCCGGTTGGCGACCCGGCGCCGCGGGCTCTACCCTGGTTCACGCCCGTCCGACGCTGGTCGTCGGCGCGCGGCATTCGCCGGGAACGCACACGGTTCAAAGACAGGTTGCCGGGAGCACAGTTGCCGGGGAGGCCACAGGGTGAAGCGCACATTCCAGCCCAATGTCAAGAAGCGGGCAAAAAAGCACGGGTTCCGCCACCGCATGTCGACCAAGGCGGGCCGGGCCATCCTGTCGGCACGCCGCCGCAAGGGCCGCCACAGCCTGTCGGCCTGATCTGGTCCGTTCGTGACCGGGCCACCTTCGAGGGCCTACGGCGGGACGGGCGACGCGTGAGACGGGGACCGATCACGGTAACGTGGCTGGCGGGCGACCCCGCCGAACCGCCGAGGGTCGCCTACGCCATCGGCCGCAAGGCCGGCGGCGCAGTGGTGCGCAACCGGATTCGGCGTCGTTTGCGAGCGATCACCCGAGAGGTGGGTTCCCAGCTACGCCCGGGCGCATACCTGATCGGCGCCACCGCGGCGGCGGCGTCCCTGTCCTACGGAGATTTGAGAGCAACGGTATGCCAAGCGCTCAGCGCACTGCATCGCCCAGGATCGACCGCCCAAGGATCGACCGCCCAATGATCACCACGCGCCCCCCTTTGATGCCCACTAGCGCGCCCTCAGTGGTCGCACGAGCACTCTGCGTGCCAGTCCGGTTTTATCAGGCGCTGTGGACCGGCCGGCCGTCGCCCTGCCGGTACTGGCCGACCTGTTCGACCTACGCGATCGAGGCCCTCGAGGCCCACGGGGCGGCGCGGGGCTCGTGGCTGGTGGCGCGCCGGCTGTTGCGCTGCCACCCCTGGGCCCGGCGGTCTGGCGTGGACCTGGTGCCGGCGCCGGGGGCGCCGTCGTGAGGTCATTGCTGCTCGGCTTCTGGATCCTCGACCCCATCTACGGGGCCATGGGCCGGGTGCTGGCGTTCTTCTACTCAGTGATCGCCTCCTACGGCGTGGCCATCGCTCTGCTGACCATCACCGTGCGGATCTTCTTGATCCCGCTGACGACCAAGCAGGTCAAGTCCCAGCAGGCCATGCAGCGGATCCAACCGGAGCTGAAGCGGCTCCAGGCAAAGCACAAGAACGACCGCCAGAAGCTCAACGAAGAGATGATGAAGTTCTACAAGGAGAACAAGGTCAACCCGCTGGCCGGGTGCCTGCCGATCCTCCTCCAGGCGCCGCTCTTCATCGTCCTCTACCGGCTCATCCTCGACCTCAGCCACTCGGGCGGCCCGAAGCACGTCCCGGCGGACAGCAAGCTGTTCACCTCGCTGGTCCAGTCCGGCGGAGAGATGGTGTCGTGGGGCATCGACCTGTCCAAGGCGGCGTCGTCGGTCACGGGGTTCGGCAACGCCCTCCCCTACTACCTGCTGATCGCCATCACGGTCGGGACCGGCTACTTCCAGCAACGCCAGATGACCGCCCGGCTGCCCAAGGACTCGATCAACGCGCAGATGCAGATGATCGGCAAGATCTTCCCCGCCATCATCGGGTTCGTCTCCCTGACCGTCCCTGCCGGAGTGGTCGTGTACTTCATCGTCTCCAACTTCTGGCAGATCGGCCAGCAAGCGGTGACCTTTCGGGCCTTCCCACCCCCTCACGTCACCGCCGGCGACGGCGGGAAGGACGAGAAGGGCTCCAAGGCCGACAAGGCGCAGAAGCCTACGGCGGGGTCGGGACCTGGCCGCGCCGCCAAGGGTGGAGCTGGCAAGGGTGGAGCTGGCCGTACCAACGGGGCAAAGGGCACCCGGAACTCGGGCGGCCGCCAGGGCGCCGGGACGGCGAAGGGCAGGAACCAGGCCCCGAAGCCCTCGGGCCGGGCCCAACCCAAGGCGAACCGCCCCCCTCCTTCACCCCGTCCCAAGGGCTTGCCACCACGGGGCAAGGGCAGCGCCGGCGGCCCCAACCCGAGCAGCAACGGGAATGGGACGTCAGCCAAGAACTCGCGCAGGAAGGAAGACTAGGCGTGGAATGGGTCGAAGTTGCGGCGAAGACGATCGAAGAGGCCAAAGACGAGGCACTTGACCAACTCGGGGTCGACGAGAGCGAGGCCGAGTTCGAGGTACTGGAGGAGCCCAAGGCCGGGTTGTTCGGCCGACTACGCGCTGAGGCCCGGGTGCGGGCCCGGGTGGCGCCGGCCGCGGTACGGCCCAAGCTCGAGCGGGGCAACCGCCGCCGGAGCCGCAAGGACCGGTCGGACGACGATGGCTCGACGAGTGCCGGCACGACGGTGGCCGGCGAGGCGACGGCCGGATCAACGGGGGACGGCACGGAGATAGCGGATGACGACGGGCCGCCGCCGACGGCGGCTGGCCGGGGCGGCGGAGGCCGATCGGCGGCGGGCGCCGGCGGGCGGGGCAAGCAGGAACGACGACGTAGACCCATCACCGACAGCACCGACGACAGAGGAGAGGGCATGCGGGACGCGCAGGAGCCGGACGGGGACGCCGGCGAGGTCGGTGAGGAGTTCCTTCGTGGCCTGCTTACCGCCTTCGGCGTGCAGGGGTCGGTGTCGCAGGCGCTGCTCGACGACGGCGACCTCCTGGAGTTGGCGGTGGAGGGAGATGACGTTGGCATGCTGATCGGGCCTCGCGGGGCGACCCTCTCGGCTATCCAGGAGCTCACGCGTACGGTGGCCCAGCGGAGAATCGCCGAGGGTCAGCCACGCCTGGTGGTCGATGTCGCCGGCTACCGGAAGGACCGGCGGGAGGCGCTGGAGCGCTTCACCCGTGACGTGGCTGCCCAGGTGGTGACGACGGGCGTCGTACGAGTGCTGGAGCCGATGCCGCCGGCCGATCGCAAGGTGGTGCACGACACGGTGAACAACATCGACGGAGTGTCGACCAGCTCGGAGGGCGAAGAGCCCCGCCGGCGGGTCGTGATCCAGCCCGACGCCGGCTGAGCAGCTTCGCGGCGCACCGGGACCTACTGGTCCCGGTGCTGGAGGAGGCTCGCCGGCGGGGGTTCCTGGGCCCTGGACCGGTCTCTGCCCATCTTGACCATGCGGATGGGTTCGGCGAGGCACTGCTCTCGGCGGCGAGCGACGATGCCGGCGCCGGCGGCGCGTCGCGTCGGGGGGCGGACCTGGGGAGCGGGGCCGGCGTGCCGGGGCTGCCGCTTGCCCTGTCCATGCCCACCACCGAGTGGGTGCTGGTCGAGGTCGGTGCACGCCGGGCGGCGTTCCTGCGTGACACGGTGCGAAACCTGGGGCTTGAGGGGCGCGTGGTGGTATTGCAGGAGCGCGCCGAGCTGGTGGGGCGGTTGCCGGCGTACCGGAGCACGTTCGACCTGGTGGTGGCCCGGGGGTTTGGTCGACCGAGCATCGTGGCTGAATGCGCGGCCCCGCTGCTGCGGGTGGGCGGGTCGGTGATCGTGAGCGAGCCGCCCGAGGGGGAGCCGGCTCGGTGGCCAGTGGACGGACTGGCGGAGTTCGGCCTGGTCCGGGGGCCGGCGGTGACCGCGGAGCATGCGGCCTTCCAGGTGCTCACCCAGCGCGAGCCATGCTCCGACCGGTTCCCGAGGCGGGTCGGGGTGCCGGCCAAACGGCCACTGTTTTAGTTGGGAACCTATTTAAGGTCGGGCCAACCCTCAACCAGACAATGTTCCACGTGAAACAAGAGCTTGACCCTTGGCGCTGACGTGGGAGAATACATCGATGGAGGACGGGCGCGGTAGCGGCGGCATGAGCGTGTCCGCGGTTGAGCAACTGGCCGTCGATGGGCCGCGGGACGAAGACGACCCCGGTTTCACGTTCACCGACGACCAGGGCGGAGAGGCGGGAGCCGGCGAACACCCTGCCGGCGATGATTCGGCGGACCGGCGCCCTGGGGCCGCCACCGAGGTCGACGGCGCCGGCGCCTCGGCCCTCGGCGGGCCGGTGTCCGCCGGCGCGGAAACCTCGCCGGCCCGGTTCGACGGCGCCCCTGCCGACGTGGCCGCCCCGCCCCCCCTGAACCCCGCCGGCCCCGTGCCGGCCCAGCCGGTCGCGACCCAGGGCCGTTCCCCGATCGAACGTCCCCTCCCCCGGTTCGTGGCCGTGGCCAACCAGAAGGGCGGGGTGGGCAAGACCACCACGGCGGTGAACCTCGGCGCCGCCCTCGCCGAGCTCGGGTACCGGGTGCTGGTAGTCGACCTCGACCCGCAGGGCAACGCCACCACCGGCCTGGGCATCAACGCCCGCAACCTCCAGTCGTCGATCTACGACGTGCTGCTCAACGACCTCGATCTCGAAGACTGCATCGAGCCCACCGAGGTCCGAAACCTGTTCCTGGCCCCGGCCACGATCGACCTAGCCGGTGCCGAGATCGAGCTGGTGCCCGCCTTTAGCCGAGAGTTGCGCTTGCGCCGGGCCCTCGAGCGCGTCGGGAGCGACTACGACTTCATCTTCATCGACTGCCCTCCCTCCCTCGGCCTTCTCACCGTGAACGGCTTGGCCGCCGCCACCGAGGTCATGGTGCCGATCCAGTGCGAGTACTACGCCCTGGAGGGTCTCGGCCAGCTCCTGCGCAACGTGGAGCTGGTGCAGCGCAACCTCAACCCCACATTGGAACTGGGAGCCATCATTCTGACCATGTACGACGCCCGGACCAAGCTTTCCGACCAGGTCACCAAGGAGGTCCGCCGCCACTTCGGCGCCAAGGTGTGCCGCAACATCGTGCCCCGGACCGTGCGCCTCTCGGAGGCCCCGTCCTTTGGGCAACCCATCATCGTGTTCGACTCGACCTCACGAGGGGCCATTGCCTATCGCGAGCTGGCCAAGGAGGTGAGCGGTGGCGCGCCAAGGCGGGCTGGGTAGAGGACTGGGGGCGCTGATCCCCCCGCAGAGCGGGGTGGACGGTGACGCCGAGACGACGTTCCAGGAGCTGCCCATCGGTGCCCTCACCCCCAACCAGCGCCAGCCCCGGACCCAGTTCGACGAGGAGGCCCTCGCTGCCCTCACCGCGTCGGTCAGAGAGCTGGGTGTGCTCCAACCGGTGCTGGTCCGGGCCACCGGTGGCGGTTCCTACGAGCTGATCGCCGGCGAACGCCGCTGGCGGGCGGCCAAGCGGGCGGGTCTCAGCATGATCCCGGCCATCGTCCGCACTGTCGACGACACGTTGTCGCTCGAGCAGGCACTGGTCGAGAACGTGCAACGAGAGGACCTCAACCCTCTCGACGAGGCCGCCGCCTACCAGCAGCTCCTGGAGGACTTCCACCTCACCCACGACGAGCTGGCGTCCCGCGTGGGCAAGAGCCGGGCCGCCATCTCGAACACCCTGCGGCTGTTCCAGTTGCCCCCCACCGTCCAGCGGCTGGTGGCCGAAGGCCGCCTCACCGCCGGCCACGCCCGGGCCCTGCTGACCACCCCGGACCGCTCCTACCAGGAGGTCCTGGCCCAGCGCATCGTCACCGACGGCATGTCGGTCCGGGCGGTGGAGGAGGCAGCCCGCCAGCACAACGCCGGCCAGGCCGCCGCTGGCCCCGGCCAGGATGCATCCTCCGGCGCCGGCGCCGACCCCGGTGGTCCCGGTCGCCGGCTCCGCCCCCCGGGGCTCCTGGAGCTCGAGGAGCTCCTGTCGACCCATCTCGATACCCGCGTGGCCATCGCCATGGGCGGTTCCAAGGGGGCGAAGGGCAAGGTCACCATCGAGTTCGCCACCCTGGAGGACCTCGAGCGCATCTACCGGGCCATGACGCCGTCCCAGGTACCGGCCGACTAGGCGCCCGCCGACCGGTCCGGCGCCGGCACCGCCCGGGTCACCACCCTGCAGGCCAGCCAGGTGGTGATCGGCACCGCCGCGATCAGCCCCAGACTGCCCACCAGTGTCTGCACGATCTCCTGGGCCACGATCTCGCCGGTGAGGACGTCGCCCAAGCGCCGGTCGGCCACCGTGAAAATGACGAAGAGGGGGAGCGCAGCGCCGGCGTAGGCCAGGACCAGGGTGTCGACCGTCGACGCGATGTGGTCCCGGCCGATCTGCATGGCCGAGCGGTACAGGTGCCCGGCGTCGACCGTCGGATTGGCAAGGTAGATCTCCCACACAGCCGAGGCCT
The DNA here is from genome assembly GCA_051003575.1 of Acidimicrobiales bacterium. GTDB lineage: Bacteria > Actinomycetota > Acidimicrobiia > Acidimicrobiales > AC-14 > CADCTB01. The sequence continues at coordinate 12,895 of JBPCLE010000174.1, forward strand.
GGGTGACGGTGACGTCGTTGAGCACGCCGAGCGCACCGATCACAATGCCGGCCAGCAGCATACCCCGGAGGTCCACGGTGCTGCCCAATACCCCCCGGAGGTATGTTCCCTCCTCGGAGGACAGGCCGGTCAGCTTGGTCGCCTCGACGAAGGCCACCGCCAGCCCTGCGGTCAACAGCAGCGCCACCAAGGTGCCGAGCACAGCCGTCGTCGTGCGGGCCGACACGCCGTGGGCCAGGTAGATGATGAGGAGGGCGATGGCCGAGGCCCCTACGACCGCGGCGGCCAGGGCGCTCCGGCCGTCGAGGATCGCCGGCAGCACGAAACGCACGATCACCAGGAGGCTGACCCCCAGGCCGATCAGGGCGGCCAAGCCCCGCCACCGGGCCAGACCGACCACGGCCAGGGCGAACAGCAGGCCCAAAGCCAGCAACGGTGTGCGCCGCTGGTAATCGGCGAAGTAGTAGGCGACAGGCTGGCCCGGATCAGCCGCCCGGCCCAGGATGACGCGGTCGCCGGGACGCAACGTGGGCTGGTCGGGACTCTCCGTGATCTCCAGGGTGGTTGTCTGGCCTGACTCCGGCCCGGTGTCGAGCCGAGCGGTCACGTCCCGGCACACCAGCGCCGCGCCCGGCAACCTGGCGCGGCACGGCACCGCCGGCGCCGCGGTCACGGTGGCGTCCACCAGGTCCACCGGTGTCCCCAGGCCTCCGGTGCGGTCCCGTGGCACCGGAGGCGGCCACAGCACCACCAGCCCGACCAGGGTGGCCAGGACGAAGACACCGACCGCGCCGGCCAGCGCCCGCCGGAGTGGCTCGGGCAGGCGCAGGGAGGACGAGGGGGAGCCGTGGGAGTGGGCCACGCCGACAGTGTGGCCCGTCGGGTGGGGCTCGCCCCGCTCCCAGCCTCCAGGGACCGGCAGTGGATGGCCAGGCACCGGCCCCGGGCTCAGCCGCCGCTTCAGCAGGCCCGCAGACCGACCCCCGGCTCGGTCGGAGAAGTGGTGCTACAGGCTGTGACGGTCAGTGGTGGGTGGGGCCGAAATCCTCACCGATGTCTCCGCCCTTCTTGAGCAGCCGCTCGGCGTCGGCTTCGGCATCGGCGGAGTTCGGGCCCGTTCCCTGGACCCTCTTACCGGCGTCGTCCCCGATCGTCCGAACGACGGACTCGTTGCCCGCGCCGTCGAACACGGAGATCTCCGAGACGCCGGTCTCGGTCGCGAACGGGGCCCGGAAGCCCTCGTCCTTGCCAGCCCGATGCTGGTCGTGGTCGGTCTCACCGGCGACGCCGGCCTGGCGGTTTTCTTGTTCGGTCATGGTCGCTACCTACCCACGGCCGCGGCCAAGCCAACCCGCCGATGGCAGTAGCGTGCCGGGTGGATGGCCGACCAGGCGAGGTTCGCAGAGCTGGCGATGGACCACATGCCGTCGCTGTACACGGCGGCGTTGCGCATGACCCGCAACCCCGCCGACGCCGAGGACCTGGTGCAGGAGACCTACCTGAAGGCCTACCGGGCGTTCAACAGCTTCACCGAGGGCACCAACCTCAAAGCGTGGCTGTACCGCATCCTGACCAACACCTACATCAACGCCTACCGGGCCAAGAAGCGGCGCCCGGAGGAGAGCGACATCGACGACCTGGACAACTTCTACCTCTACCGTCACCTGGGCGGGCTGGAAGGCGCCACGGCCGGCCGGAGCGCGGAGGACGAGGTCCTCGACCACTTCACCGAGACCGAGGTGAAGGAGGCCATCGAGGCCCTCCCGGAGCAGTTCCGCATGGCGGTCCTGCTCGGCGACGTGGAGGGATTCTCCTACAAGGAGATCGCGGAGATCCTCGACGTGCCCATAGGAACTGTCATGAGTCGGCTCCATCGCGGAAGAAGGGCGCTCCAGAAGCGGTTGTACGACTTCGGACGTCAGCGTGGACTTGTTGCCGAGCGTGAGGGGACACATGGATGAGCATTGCGTAGAGGCGGTGGAGTTGCTGTACCACTACCTCGACGGCGAGCTCACCGACGAACGGCGGATCCTTATCCAGCACCATCTCGACGACTGCCCGCCCTGTTTCGACGCCTACGACTTCGAAGCCGAGCTCCGGATCGTCGTGCGCCAGAAGTGCCGGGACCATGTGCCCGAGAGCCTGGTGGAGCGGGTGGCGAACGCCCTGCGAGAAGAGACCGCCGGGGCGGAATAGGGAACGCTCTTGTCCGGTTGGCCTGGGCATGTCCGAAGGATCTGTCGCAGGGCACCCGATCTCGGGGAACGACCGGCCGTCGAAGGCGTACACGGCGGGCCGCTCATGTCGCGAGACCGGTTGCGCAACCATTCTGTCCATCTACAACGACGGAGCCTTCTGCGCGCAGCACGCTCCCATGGTGGTCCCCCGCGTCCGAGGCAAAAAGATCGCCTGACAGCAGTCGGCCTGCGGCCGACGCGAACTGCGTCGTGCCGCCTGCGTCGTGCCGCCTGCGTCGTGGCGACCCCAGCGGGCGCCCCCCGGCTCCCCCCAAAAAAGACAA
>JBPCLE010000175.1:0-4208 GCA_051003575.1 Acidimicrobiales bacterium
TTGCGACGCGTCGACGCGCCGGCGCCGACGCCGGTTCCACCCGAGCCGCCCCGTCTCCGGCCCCAGACCGTCGCGTCCTCGGTCGGCGGGCGACCGCCGGCGGCCACGGTCCAGCAGCCGAAGGCCCAACCGTCGCCCGCGGCCGAGCGGCCGGCGGCCAAGCCTCCGCGGCCGGCTACAGACGACGCCCCCGCCGAGGCCCGCCGCCCGGCCGGCGCCGTCGACGAGCTCTTCGCTCGCATACGGGCCGACGACCCGGCGCCGGCGCCGCACGCAGGGCAGGCTGCACGGGAGGCGGATCCACCGACGCCGGCCGTCGACGAGGTCATCGGCGACCGGGCGTTAGAAGGCCGCGACTCGCTGCTCGAGAACATCGAGGCGGGCCTGGCCCGGGCCCTCAAGCGGGTCCTCGGCGACGAGCAGAACGAGGTGCTCGACGCCCTGCGCCGGCTCGGCCCCGCCGCGGCCGCCGATGTCCTGCCCGGTACCGAGGCGCAGCTTGCCACCTACTGTGACGTCGCGGCTCCCTGGCTGGCGCAGGCGGTCCGGGCCGGCGCCACCTTCGTGGATCCCGAGCAGCCGGTCCCCGATCGCCCGGGCCACGCCCCCGATGTCGACGCGCCGGCCGGAGCGCTCGCACGTGAGCTGATCGAGCCCCTACGGAGGCGGCTGGAGCGATCCCTGGCCGGCGGGGCAGATGCGGACGATCCCGCGTTGGCCGCCGAGAGCCTGCGGGCGACGTACCGGCAGTGGAAGGTCTCCTACGTCGAGGAGTGTGCCCGCCACCACGTGCTTGCCGCCTTCAGCGTCGGCGCCTTCGCGGCCACGCCGGCCGCCGCGACCCTCCAGTGGCTGGTCGACGACGACGGCCACTGCCCAGACTGCGACGACAACGTCCTGGCCGGTCCCACAGCGAAGGGCGAGCCGTTCCCGACCGGCCAGCTCCACCCGCCGGCCCACCCGGGCTGCCGGTGCCTGCTCGTGCCCGTCTCGTCCTGAGCCCTCCGCGGCTCGCCGCAGACCGAGCCCGCCGCGGCTCCCCGCCGACGTAGGCTGGCCCGCAAGCATCGTCGCCGCCCCCGGGAAGGAAGTACTTGCGCTCACCCTCCGACATAGCCGGACGACGGCGTCTGCCCCGGGGACGCATCGTTCTCGTACTGATCGCCGTCGCCCTGTTCTTCGTGCTGGTGTCGCTGCGGGGGATCGCAGGCTTCTACACCGACTACCTCTGGTTCGACGAGCTGAGCATCACCTCGGTCTGGCGCTCCGTCCTGGGCACGAAGATCGCCCTCGGGGTGATCTTCACGCTGCTGTTCTTCGCCCTGCTGTGGGCCAACCTGGCCATCGCCGACCTCATCGCCCCCACGTTCCGCCCGCTCGGCCCCGAGGAGCAGCTCATCGAGCGCTACCACGAGGTGGTCGGGCAGCGGGCGGGCCTGTTCCGCGCCGCGGTCGCCGGCGCCTTCGCCCTCATCGCCGGCCCCGGAGCCGCCCGCCAGTGGGACTCATGGATGCTGTTCCGCAACCACGTCCCCTTCGAGTCCCGCGACGCCCTGTTCCAGAAGGACATCGGGTTCTTCGTCTTCCAGCTGCCCTTCGCCAAGTTCGTCGTCGACTGGCTGTTCGCCTCGCTGGTCATCGTCGCCATCATCACCGCTGTCGCCCACTACCTCAACGGTGGCATCCGCTTCCAGACGCCGATGCAGAAGGTGACGCCACAGGTGAAGGCGCACCTGTCAGTGCTCATGGCGGTCCTGGCCATGCTCAAAGCGGTCGACTACTACCTCGAGAAGTACGAGCTGCTCTACTCCACCAGGGGTGTGGTCCAGGGGGCCGGCTACACCGACGTCAAGGCCCAGCTGCCGGCGATGCAGTTGCTCCTCGGCATCTCCCTGATCGCCGCCGCGCTCTTCATCTACAACATCTTCCGGCGCGGGTGGGTCCTGCCGGTTATCGCGTTGGGTCTCTGGGCGATGGTATCGGTGGTCGTCGGCGCCGCCATCCCGGCCGCCGTCCAGCAGTTCCGGGTGCAGCCCACAGAGTCCACCAAGGAACTGCCCTACATCGACCGCAACATCAAGGCCACCAAGGCCGCGTTCAACCTCCGCGACGTCCAGGTGAACGACTTCGAGGCCGACAACAGCATCACCGTCGCCGATCTGGAGAGCAACCGGTCCACCATCGAGAACGTACGGCTGTGGGATCCCGACCCCCGCATCCTCGGGCAGACCTACAACCGGCTCCAGCAGATCCGGAACTTCTACACCTTCAACGACGTCGACATCGACCGCTACGTCGTCGACGGCCGGGTCCGCCAGGAGCTGATCTCGGCCCGCGAGCTCAACATCGACGGCATCCCGTCCCCATCGTGGGTCAACCAGCACCTCGTCTACACACACGGGTACGGCGCAGTCCTCACGCCGAGCAGCGGGGTCGCTCCCGACGGCAACCCCGCGCTGCAGCTCAAGGATCTGCCGCCCACGGGTACGCCCCCGATTGCCCAGCCGGCGATCTACTACGGCCAGGACCTGAGTGGCTACGCCATCGTCAAGACCGGGCAGCCCGAGATCGACTACGCCGAGGCCGACGGTACCAACCACACCACGATCTACGACGGCGACGGTGGGGTGCAGATCGGCTCGTTCATGCGCCGCGCCGCGCTCGCCCTGCGCTTCGGCGACATCAACCCGTTGATCTCCAGCTTCGTGACGTCGGAGTCGCGGGCTATCTACGTCCGAGACATCGACGAGCGGGTCCGCAAGGCGGCGCCCTTCCTCCGTTTCGACGGCGACCCGTACCCGATCATCTACCAGGGCGGGATCCATTGGATCTACGACGCCTACACCACCACCAGCCGGTTCCCCTACAGCCAGGCGGCCGACACCTCCCGTCTCCACCCAAGCAGCGGCCTGAACACCAACTTCAACTACGTGCGCAACTCGGTGAAGGTCCTCATCGACTCCTACACCGGGAAGATGATCTTCTACGTCGTCGACCAGGGCGACCCGGTCATCAAGGCGTGGCGCAATGCCTTCCCGAGCCTGTTCACCGACGGGATCGACATCGACCCGGAGCTGCGGCGCCACTTCCGCTATCCCGAGGATCTGTTCCGGGTCCAGACCAATATGTTCGGGCGCTACCACATCGCCAATCCCGGTGACTTCTACAACAACACCGACGCATGGGACATCGCCCAGGAGCCGGGTGCGGTGGCGGCCGCGGCACCCCTCGTGCCGGTGACGAACGCCGCCGGGCAGCCCCTCCGGGCCCGCGAGCCCCGGATGGACCCGTACTACCTGCTGATGCGTCTCCCCGGGGAGACCTCGGAGGACTTCCTGCTGCTCCAGCCGTTCGTCCCCCGGTCGAGAGACGACAGTGTGAAGGTGCTGAGCGCCTTCATGGTGGCCAAGAGCGACCCAGGCAACTACGGCCAGCTTGAGGCGTTCGTCATGCCGCGGAACCGCCAGGTCGACGGGCCGGCGATCGTGAACGCCCGGATCAACCAGCAGCCCGAGGTCTCGAGGGAGATCACCCTTCTCAGCACCGCCGGCTCGAACGTCCGCCTCGGCAACCTGCTGCTGATCCCCATCGAGCAGTCCCTCATCTACATCCGGCCCCTCTATATCGAGGCCGAGGGCACACCGGTCCCGCAGCTCAAGAAGGTCATCGTCGTCTACGGGAACAGCGTCGTCATCAAGGACTCTCTGCGAGAGGCCATCACCACGCTGTTCCCTGGCAGCTCGCCGGCCACGCTGGAGCCGCAGGGGGCCGGCGCCGCAAACCTGCCACCGAGCGGGACGACCACGCCGCCGCCGGGCGGTACCCCCCCGCCGCCGGCGTCCACGAGCATCAATGACCTCCTCAGCGAGGCCACGGCCAAGTTCACCACCGCCGAGGAGGCACTGAAGGCCGGCGACCTCGCCGCCTACCAGAAGGCCACGAACGAGGCCAAGGACCTGGTCCAGCGGGCCTCCGAGGCGGCCAAGGCCACCGCCGGCACCTCGACGACGACCACCTCGACGACACGGCCCACCGCGTAGGTGTAACCTGGGCTCTTCGCCGCGGGGTGGAGCAGTCTGGTAGCTCGTCGGGCTCATAACCCGAAGGTCGCAGGTTCAAATCCTGCCCCCGCCACTCATTTAGATGCAAAAATATGTAGTCGACCTTTGGAGTGAGTTCGCTTTGCCGTAGGGCTAGTCTCACCGCGC
>JBPCLE010000176.1:0-10552 GCA_051003575.1 Acidimicrobiales bacterium
GCCCGGCCCCGGCCGGCGCCCGCTGCCGGCGACGGCGAGGCGTCCGCCTCATCCCGCACCGGCGTGGCCCAGAAGCCCAGCCCGAAAAAGCCGGCGCGCCCCGGCGCCCCCCGGATTCGCAAGAAGGGCAAGAAGCGCTGACGGTCTAGGCTGCACCATGGCTGACGCGGGATGGCTGAGGGCGCGCATCCGGGATGTGGACGACTTCCCGACGCCCGGCATCCTCTACCGGGATATCACCCCGCTGCTGGGCGATCCTGATGCCCTCCGGTTCACCGTCGATGCCATCGCTGAGGCGTTCGACGGCCGGCGGATCGACAAGGTCGTGGGCGTGGAGGCCCGGGGGTTCATCCTGGCCGCGCCGGTGGCCTACCGGCTCGGCGCCGGCCTCGTGCCGGTCCGCAAACCGGGCAAGCTGCCGTGGCGCACGACCTCCGAGCAGTACACGCTCGAGTACGGCGTCGACAGCCTCGAGATGCACACCGACGCGCTGGCCGCCGGCGAGCGGGTGCTCATCGTCGACGACGTGATCGCCACCGGCGGCACGGCCCGGGCCACCGCCGACCTCGTGGCCGGCGCCGGCGCCACCGTCGCCGGGCTGGGGTTTCTCGTCGAACTGACGTATCTGGCCGGACGCGAGAAGCTGGACGGGTACGACATCGTGTCGCTCGTCGTGTACCCGTAAGGAGGGCTGGGGGAGTTGCCGACCGCCGATCGTGTCCTGCCGTGGCGGCGCTCGGCCCAGGCCGTGCCTCACGACGTGCGCGAGCTGGTCGACCTCTACAGGGCGAAGCACCCCAAGGGCGACACGACCCTCCTGAGCCGGGCCTACACCGTCGCCGCCGAGGCCCACGCGGGCCAGGTCCGGCGCTCGGGCGACCCGTACATCGTCCATCCCCTGGCGGTGGCGACGATCCTCGCCGAGCTCGGCCTCGACGGCCACACGCTGGCGGCGGCGCTCCTGCACGACGCGGTGGAGGACACCGGGCTCGACCTCGAAGATGTCGCCCGCGACTTCGGGCCCCAGGTGGCGGCCATGGTCGACGGCGTGACCAAGCTGGACCGGGTCCGCTTCGACTCGCGGGAGGCTCAGCAGGCGGCCACCATGCGCAAGATGCTCGTGGCCATGGCCAAGGACATCCGGGTCCTGCTCATCAAGCTGGCCGACCGCCTGCACAACATGCGCACGATCGCTGCCCTGCCCCCCGAGAAACAGGAGCGCATCGCCCAGGAGACGATCGACGTCTATGCCCCCCTGGCCCACCGTCTGTGCCTCGGGGGCATCAAGTGGCAGCTCGAGGATCTCGCCTTCGCCACGCTGTACCCGAAGCGCTACGCGGAGATCGAGCAGATGGTGTCGAGCCGGGCGCCCGAGCGCGACATCTACCTCTCGCAGGTGGTCGAGATGGTGCGGGGCCGGCTGGCCGAGGTGAAGGTCGTCGGCGAGGTGTCCGGCCGGCCGAAGCACTACTGGAGCATCTACGAGAAGATGGTGGTCAAGCGGCGCGAGTTCGACGAGATCCACGACCTCGTGGGCCTGCGGGTCCTCGTCGGCAGCGAGAAGGACTGCTACGCCGCGCTCGGCCAGATCCACGCCACCTGGATGCCGGTGCAAGGTCGGTTCAAGGACTACGTCGCCATGCCGAAGTTCAACCTCTACCAGTCGTTGCACACGACGGTGGTCGGGCCCCAGGGCAAGCCCATCGAGGTCCAGATCCGCACCCGGGAGATGCACCAGCGGGCCGAGTTCGGCGTCGCCGCCCACTGGAACTACAAGGAGGGCGGCCCGGTCGCCGACGTGGGGTGGCTGCGCCGCATCGTCGACTGGCAGGAGGAGACCGACGACCCCCGCGAGTTCCTGGAGTCGCTGAAGCTCGACCTCGACCCGGACGAGGTCTTTGTCTTCACCCCCAAGGGCGACGTCGTCACCATGGCGATGGGCGCCACCCCCATCGACTTCGCCTACGCCATCCACACCGACGTCGGCCACCGCTGCATCGGCGCCCGTGTCAACGGCCGGCTGGTCCCGCTGGACTCCCAGCTCACCTCCGGCGACCGGGTGGAGATCTTCACCTCCAAGGTCGAAGGCGCCGGCCCATCCCGCGACTGGCTCCAGGTGGTGGTCACCCCAAGGGCCCGCAACAAGATCCGTCACTGGTTCAGCCGCAGCCGCCGAGAGGAGGCGGTCGAGACCGGGCGGGAGGAGCTGGTCAAGCACATGCGCCGCGAGGGGCTGCCGGTGCAGAAGCTGACCAATTCTGCGGTGCTGGCCAAGATGGCGGTGGACCTCAACTACACCGACCTGGAAGCCCTCCACCAGGCCATCGGCGAGAACCACGTGTCGCCCCAGTCGGTCGCCCAGCGCCTCGCCCGCGAGCTGCGGGGCGACGAGCACGACGACCAGCCGCCGACCTCGGTCCGTCGACCCGCGCGTTCACGGGTCCAGGGCACCGGCGGGGTCCACGTCGAGGGCCTCGACGACGTCATGGTGCGCCTCGCCCTGTGCTGCACACCGGTGCCGGGCGACGCGATCGTGGGGTTCGTCACGACGGGCCGGGGCGTCTCGGTGCACCGGTCGGACTGCGCCAACGCGGTCAGGCTCACCGCCAGCATGGGCGAGCGGCAGATGCAGGTGGCCTGGGACGGTGCCCGCACGGGGGTCTTCGTCGCCTCCATCGAGGTCGAGGCGCTGGACCGGGCGCGGCTGCTGGGCGACGTGTCGACCGCCCTGGCCGACCACCACGTCAACATCGTGGCGTCGTCCACCCACACCGGCTCCGACCGGGTGGCCCGCCTGCGGTTCGACTTCGAACTCGCCGACCCGTCGCACCTCGACGCCCTCCTCCGGTCGGTGAAGAAGGTCGACTCGGTCTTCGACGCCTACCGGGTGCTGCCCGGCAGTCGCGGGTAGTCCGGCCCGGGCGCGCCGCTGCGGTCTTGGTCAGCCCCGAGGACTTCGCGGCAATGGAGGAGACCCTGGACATCCTCTCCGATCCGACGACGATGGCCCGCGTGCGCCAGGGTCAGGCCGAGCTGGCCGCCGGCCGTGGGTTGGACGAGGCCCAGCTTCGGGAGTTCCTCGACCGCTCCCGTCGCTGAGCGTCGGCGGCACCCGGTATCGTCCGACTGAACGCGAACGAGGAGGCGACGGTGGGGACGCGGGTTGTCGAGGTGGACCTGGGCAACGGGACGACGGCGCTCGTCCAGGCGGTCGAGATTCGCGACGACGAGGCTCTCGGGGCGGAGAAGGTCGGGTGGCGGGACGGCTTCGACTTCGCCGAGGTCACCGGCACCCTGGCCGGCATCGCCGGCGCCTTGCGGGCCGCGGTCGATGCTGCCAAGCCCGACGCCATGACCGTGGAGCTGGGCCTGGCGCTGGCGGTCAAGTCGGGCAAGCTCACGGGCATGCTGGTCGAGGGATCGGGCACGGCGTCGCTCAAGATCACCCTCGAATGGCAGCGTGCAGACGCCCCCGCCTGACCCGAACCCGCTGGTCACGCTGTTCCGGCGCTGCGTCGTGCGGGTCGACGACGGCGCCGGGGAGTTCCTGGGCACCGGGTTCTTCGTGGCACCGGGCGTGGTGCTGACCTGCGCCCATGTGGTCGAGGGCGCCGCGGGGGTGGGCGTGGTCTGGGAGGGGGCGAGCTCCCCCGCAACCGTGGCCGATGTCGCTGCGGACCCAGCCGTCGACCTCGCACTGCTGAGGTTTGAAGTCGTTCCGGAGGGCCATCCCTGTGCCCGCCTCGGTCCGGTCCCGCTGCTGGGGGAGGCGCTCTACATCGCCGGCCACACCAAGGGCGAGCACGCGGCTGGGGTCGTGGCCTTCACCGGCGCCGGCACCGAGCTGGAGTCGCCCATCACCGAGGGCGACATCACCTTTCACAAGCTGGCCCAGGGCCAGGTGCTGCCCGGGTTCAGCGGGGCGCCCCTGCTCCACCTGCGCACCGGCGACGTGTGCGGCGTAGTCGACAGCACCCGTGACCGGCGATCCGACCTGGGCGGTTTCGCCGTCCCCACCGAGGTCGCGGCCGCCGCCTTCCCGGACATGGCCGCGGCCAACGATGCCTTCCACGCGTCCGACCATCGCTGGCGGGAGGCGGTGGAGGCGGAGCGGACCGCAGCCGCCCGGCGGGGGGAGCGCCGGCCGCGGTTGCCCCTGCTACCGGCCACGGTGGACCTGGACTGGTCGGAGGAATCCTCCCCGGCCGACGTCCTGCGGGCCCGCCACGCCGTCGTGCCCTACGTGGGCCGGGAACGGCTGCTGGCCGGCATCGAGGACTGGTGCGAGGACGGTGCCGGCGCGCCCGTCGGCGTGGTTCGTGACCGGCGCCGGCGGCTTCGGAAAGACCCGGCTGGCGGTCGAGGCCTGCCTCCGGGCCGAGCGGACGGGATGGACCGTGGGCCTCCTCGATGCCGACCTGTCCGACGCCCAGGTGGCAGAACTGGCCGCCTGGCCCGGACGGTTGCTGGTGGCCGTCGACTACGCCGAGACCAGGCCGGCGGTCCTGCGCCGTCTGGTCAGGGAGGTGCAGGCCCAGGCCCCCCGCTCGCCCGTGCGGTTCCTCATGCTCGTCCGCCGCCGCGCCACCAGGGCCGAACTGGCCACCATGTGCAACGACCAGCACGAGGAAGGGCTTGGCGCCCTGCTTCGCCGAGCCTCTCTGTCGGTGCTCGATGACGGCGACGCCGAGGTCGACCGGCTGGTGTTGTTCGACCAGGCCATGGCCGAGTTCGCCCGCGTGCTCGAGCTGCCGGGCCCCGGCGGGGTCCGGCCCCGGTTGCGGGCCGACCACTTCGCCCGGCCGCTCTACGTGCTGGTGGCCGCGTTCATGGTGGCCAAGAACCCCGGCGTGGATGTCGACGCCCTCAGCGAGCGCGACCTGCTGCGCCTCTGGCTGGCCGAGCACGAGGCCAACTACTGGGCCCGCTCGGCCGGGCGCGACGGGCTGGCCCTGGACCCCGCCGATCAGCGGGTGGCGGTGGCGCTGGCCACCCTGCTGACCGCCGGCAACGAGCAGGAAGCGCTGGCCGTGGCGGGCCTGGTGCCCAACCTGGGCGACGACTCGGGCCGGCGGATAGCGGTGGCCCGGTGGCTGGCCCGCCAGTACGGCGAGATGGAGCCGGGCACCCTGAGGCTGGGAGGGCTGGAGCCCGACCGGCTGGGCGAGGTACTGGTGGCCGACGTGCTGGCCGAGCGGCCGGCGCTACTGGATCGGTGCTTCGAGGCGGCCGCGCCCGGGCAGCTCACGCGCCTGCTGACCGTGATGGGCCGGGTGGCACGGGACGACGACGTCGCTCGCAGCCAGCTCCGGGACAGTCTCGATACCCGGCTGGCCGACATTATGGGCGCCGCCTTGGCTGGGGACGCCGACCTGTTTGGGCCCCTCATGACGGCCATGGAAGTCGCTCGGCCGTTCGAGGGTGCTCTGGCCGCCGCGGGCCGGTTCCCCCATCGTCTGCCGGTCGGGTGGGCGAACGTCGCCGTGACCGTGACGGCGCTGGCCGCCGAGGGGCTCAGGGCACGCGCCGAGCGCGACCCCGCCGTGAAGGCAGATCTGGCCGGATCCCTGAACAACCTGGCCAAGTTCCAGAGCGACGCCGGCCAGCGCGACGAGGCCCTGGTCACCGGCACCGACGCCGTCGACCTCTACCGAGAACAGGCCGAGGCCGACCCGTTGGCGTTCCGGCCCAATTTGGCTGGGTCTCTCAACAACCTGGCCAGGAGCCAGAGCGACGCTGGTCGGCGCGACGAGGCCCTGTTCACCGGCACCGAGGCCGTCGACCTCTATCGGGCCCTGGCCGAGGCCAACCCGGCGGCGTTCCGGCCCAATTTGGCCCTGTCTCTCAACAACCTGGCCAGGAGCCAGAGCGACGCTGGTCGGCGCGACGAGGCCCTGTTCACCGGCACCGAGGCCGTCGACCTCTACCGGGAACTGGCCGAGGCCAACCCGGCGGCGTTCCGGCCCAATTTGGCCATGTCCCTCAGCAACCTGGCCAAGTTCCAGAGCGACGCCGGCCAGCGCGACGAGTCTCTGGGCACCGGAACCGACGCCGTCGACCTCTACCGGGAACTGGCTCAGGCCAACCCGGCGGTGTTCCTACCCGATCTGGCCATGTCCCTCATCAACTTGGCTAGGAGCCAGAGCGAGGCTGGCCAGCGCGACGAGGCCCTGTTCACCGGCACCGAGGCCGTCGACCTCTACCGGGAACTGTCCGAGGCCAACCCGGCGGCGTTCCGGCCCAATTTGGCTGGGTCCCTCAACAACCTGGCCGGCTTCCAAAGCGACGCCGGACGGCGCGACGAGGCCCTGGCCACCGGCACCGAGGCCGTCGACCTCTACCGGAAACTGGCCGAGGCCAACCCGGCGGCGTTCCGACCCAATTTGGCCATGTCCCTCATAAACCTGGCCAGGAGCCAGAGCGACGCCGTCCGGCGCGACGAGTCCCTGGCCACCGGTACCGAGGCCGTCGACCTCTACCGGAAACTGGCCGAGGCCAACCCGGCGGTGTTCCTGCCCGATCTGGCCATGTCCCTCAACAACCTCGCCAACTGCCTGAGCGACGCCGGCCGGCGCGACGAGGCAGAGGAGCTCGTGGCCGGTGTGGTCGCCGAGTTCGCGGGCACGCCCCTGGGGGTAGGCCACATTCGGGTGGTTCGAGGTCGATGGCTGGCGCGCGACGGCCACACGGCCGAAGCGGCCGACGACCTGGCCGCAGCGGCAGCCGCATTTGAAGAAGCCGGCGACATGCTGTGGCGGGGCAAGGCCCGTCAGGCGCTGCGCGCCCGGCGGGAAGCCGACCCTGCAGCGTTCGATGCCTGGTGGCCGGCCGCCGGCGCGGTCATGCCCGCCTGGCTTGCCCACCCGGGGCCCGACGAGGCCCTCGCCGAGGCCTTGATCGCGTGGATTGCCACGCCGGCCTGGGACGCGTCGGAGGCGTACCTGGCCGAGCATGCCGGGACGCTCTTGACCGAGCGCGGTGAGGCCGAGATCGAGCACCTCATCGACGCCAACCCGTCTCATCCCGGCCTCGTCGAGCATCTCGAACTGCTCCAGGCCGCCCGGTCGAGCGGGATTGAAACTGCGTACCGGGCCCATTCCGAACGCAGCCTCTTCCAGGACATGTCGATGGTCGTCCAGGGCTGGATCTCGACATCGACGTGGGATCGGTCCTACGCCTTCGCCGCCGGCCACGAGGAGCTTCTCAGCATCCCGGCCACGCTCGTCCTCCAGGATCTCGCCTCAGAACAGCCGCGAGACCCGGAACGCCGCCTCCACCGCGGTCTGCTGGCCCTCGTCCAACTCGATGGGATCGACGCCGCCTACGCCGTGCTCGACCCCGCGGCCACGCAGGCGGCCGCCGCGGCCGAGGGCGCGGGCGAGCCCACCGACCGCGCCCTGGCTCTAGTCCGCATCCACAGCGGGCTGGTGCCCGACTCCACCGAGGCTCATTTCCGGCTGGCCACCCTGGCCATCCGTCTCGGCGAGGCCGGCGAAGCGGCCGCCGCCCTCGCCGATTGCGCCGATCACGCCGCCCCCTTCGAACGCTCCGACTTCGCCCGCCGCCTCGACCTGCTCGTGGGGACCGATCCCGAGCTGGCACCGCTCGTCACCGAGCTACGGGCGCTCCTGGCCGGATCACCCGGCCAAGGGGTTGAACCAGCTCACCGCGGGGAACCGGGCGAAGTCGGTGTCGGCCGAGCACACCTGTAGGCCGTGCTCGATGGCAAGGGCTGCGAGGTGGGCGTCGGGCACCAGATTGGCCCGTACCTGGTAGCGGCGGACCAGGCCGCCCAGGATCTCGGCGTGGCGGTCGGTGGGCACCGGGATCCATGCGGCGTCGGCGTCGAGCCAGTCGGAGACCTGCTGCCAGGCGTCGTCGGGCGTCAGCGGATCCTCGTAGGCCCGGGGGTGGGTGCTGATGCGCACGAAGGCGAGGAGCGAGCTCCACGGGAGGCCGATGCGCACCGGCCCGCTGAGCTGCTCGGTCAGCCAGGCCCGGGCCCGGTCGTGTCGCGGGTTGGTGGAGTCACGGGCGGCCAGGAGCACGTTGGCGTCGACGAGCATCAGGGGGCGGCGGGGCCGTCGAGGATCTCGATCGCCTCGGCCACATTGGTCACGTCGATCCGGGACCGCATGGGTGAGGTCTGCTGCCGGAAGGGCCGCCGCGCCCGCCGGCCGACCAGACCGGAGCGGACGAGCTGGTTCACCGCCGCGCTCACGCCCACACCCTGCTCGCGCTGCATGCGGGCGATTGCGGCCGCGACATCGTCGTCGAACGTGATCGTCGTACGCATGCACCAAATCTAGCATTGTGATGAGTGCACATGCGCGTAGGAATGCTCGGTGGGGCCTCGCCTGGGGCCGGTAACCTCCACGGGTGACCGAGTTCCGCGCCCCGGTGGGCACCCGCGACGTGCTGGCGCCCGAGTCGGCGCGCTGGGAGCGGTTGGTGGCGGTGTTCGCCGGGCTCGTCGAGCGGGCCGGGTACGGGCTGGTCCTGAGCCCGATGTTCGAGGACGTGGGGGTGTTCGAGCGGGTGGGCGAGGGCACCGACGTGGTCCGCAAGGAGATGTACGACTTCGAGGACAAGGGCGGGCGCCGGGTTGCGCTGCGGCCCGAGGGCACCGCGTCCGTCGTCCGGGCCTACGTCCAGCACCGGCCGACGCCCCCGTTCAAAGCCTGGTACGCCGCCCCCAACTTCCGTTACGAGCGGCCCCAGGCCGGCCGCTTCCGCCAGCACCACCAGTTGGGGGTCGAGGCGCTGGGCACCGCCGACCCCGACCTCGACGTCGAAGTCGTGGCCCTGGCCTCGTCGGTCTGTTCCGCCCTGGGCCTGACCCGGGTCACCCTGTTGCTCAACTCACTGGGCGACGACCTCTGCCGGCCGGCATACCTCGACACCCTGCGGTCATTCCTCGCCGGCGCCGCGCTCTGCGACGAGCACGCCGTGAGCTCCCAGAAGAACCCGCTGCGGGTGCTGGACTGCAAGCGGGAGGCGTGCCGCTCGGCGACTGCGGCCGCCCCCCGTCTGGTCGACAACCTGTGCGAGCCGTGCGCGACCCACTTCGGCCGGGTGAGGGCCGGTCTCGACAGCCTGGGCGTGGCGTACGTCCTGCAGCCCCGGCTTGTCCGGGGGCTCGACTACTACACCCGGACCACCTTCGAGCTGGCTGCGGAGTCGCTCGACTCGGCCCAGAACGCGGTGGGCGGCGGTGGCCGCTACGACAAGCTGGCCGAGGCGCTCGGCGGCCCGGCCACGCCCGGCATCGGGTTCGGTATGGGGATCGAGCGCCTCCTGCTGGCGGCCGACGCCGAGGGCGTGTTCCCCCTGCCGGCGCCGGCGGTCGACGTGTGGGTGATCGACACCACGGGCGGTTCGGCCGCCGTCGCACTGACCCATGAGCTGCGGGCCGGGGGCGTCTCGGCCGACCGGTCGTTCGACGGGCGGTCGATGAAGTCCCAGTTCAAGTCGGCGGACCGGTCGGGGGCCCGCCTCGCCCTCGTCGTCGGCGACAACGAGCTGGCGGCGGGCACAGTGACCTTGCGGGACCTCCGCGGAGGAGACCAGGAGACCGTCGACCGGGCCGACGTTCTGAAACACGTCCAGGAGCGACTTTCATGATGCGGACCCACATGTGCGGCGAGCTGCGCCCCACCCACGCCGGCAGCGAGGTCAGCGTGTGCGGGTGGGTGGCCAGCCGGCGCGAGCACGGTGAGCACCTGGCCTTCGTCGACGTGCGCGACCACACGGGCATCATCCAGTGTGTGGTCGACGGCGCCCACGAGCTGCGGTCGGAGTACGTGGTGCGAGTCACCGGCACCGTGCGCGCCCGGCCGGAGGGCACCCTGAACCCGGCGCTCGGTACGGGCGAGGTTGAGGTGGGCGACTGCTCCGTCGAGATCCTGTCGGTGGCGGAGCCGCCGCCGTTCCCCGTGGGCGACCGGGTGGACGCGGACGAGATCCTGCGGCTGCGCCACCGCTACGTGGACCTGCGCCGGCCGGCCATGCAGCGCAACCTGCGGCTGCGGGCCACGGTCAGCAGCGCCATCCGGCGCTCGATGGAGGAGCAGGGCTTCGTGGAGGTGGAGACCCCAACGCTGATCGCCTCCACGCCCGAAGGGGCGCGCGACTTCGTGGTGCCGTCGCGGCTCCAGCCGGGCAGCTTCTACGCCCTGCCCCAGAGCCCCCAGCTCTTCAAGCAGCTCCTGATGGTGGGCGGCGTCGACCGGTACTACCAGCTCGCCCGCTGCCTGCGCGACGAGGACCTCCGGGCCGACCGCCAGTTCGAGTTCATGCAGCTCGACATCGAGGCCAGCTTCGTCACCCAGGACGACGTCCTCGGCTTCATCACCGAGGCCGTGCTCGACGCCACCGAGGCGGTCACGGGGGAGCGGCCGCCCGACATCCCCCGCATGACCTGGACCGAGTCGATGGAGCGCTTCGGCAACGACAAGCCCGACCTCCGCTTCGGCATGGAGCTCACCGAGCTCACCGAGGTGTTCGCCACCACCGGCTTCAAGGCTTTCGCTTCGGCCGGTTGCATCAAGGG
>JBPCLE010000177.1:0-4826 GCA_051003575.1 Acidimicrobiales bacterium
AGTCTCCGAGGCCACCGCCCTGCCGGCGTGAGCACCCGGGCGGCACTGGTCGCCCGCTGCAGCTTCCCGCCGTCCGGCGGCGCCGTCACCTGCGCCGTCTCCGGCGGGGCCGACTCGCTGGCTCTGCTCGTCCTGGCGGTGGCCGCCGGCCTCGACGTCACCGCCGTCCACGTCGACCACGGCCTGCGCGCCGGCTCGGCGGACGAGGCCGGCGTCGTGTGCGATGCCGCGGCCCGCTACGGCGCCGGCTTCCGGGCCGAGACCGTCGACGTCGCCCCCGGCCCCAACCTCGAGGCCCGAGCCCGGGCCGCCCGCTACGGCGTGCTGCCCCCCGGCGTGCTCACCGGCCACACCGCCGACGACCAGGCCGAGACCGTGCTCCTCAACCTCCTCCGGGGCGCCGGCCTCGACGGCCTGGCCGGGATGCGGCCCGATGGTGCGGCCCGCTCAGGGGGCCGCTCTGGCCCCAGCCACCCCATCCTCGGCCTCCGCCGGCACGAGACCGTGGCCCTGTGCGCCGCCGAGGGCCTCACCCCCGTCGTCGACCCCACCAACGCCGACCCCGCCCACCGCCGCAACCGCGTCCGCCACGAGCTGCTGCCCCTCCTCGACGACATCGCCCAGCGCGACGTCGTCCCCGTCCTCGCCCGCCAGGCCGCTCTCCTGCGGGCCGACGCCGAGGCGATCGGAGGCGCCGGCCCCGACCCTACCGACGCCCGGGCCCTGGCCGGCGCCGACCTCGCCCTCGCCCGCCGGGCCGTTCGCCGCTGGCTGAGCGAGGGCCAGGACCACCCTCCCGACGCCGCCACCGTCGAGCGGGTCCTCGCCGTCGCCCGCAACGAGGCCAGGGCCACCGACGCCGGCGCCGGCCGCCGCGTCGCCCGCACTCGGAACGTCCTCAGACTGGAGCAGTAACGTCGGCGTCCGTGACGTCCCGCGACGATCCCAACCTGGGCGAGACGGTCGTCACCGAGGCCCAGATCGCCGAGCGCATCGTCGCCCTCGGCGCCGAGATCAGCCGGGACTACGCCGGCCGGGCGCCGTTGCTCGTGGGCGTGCTCAAGGGCGCCTTCGTGTTCATGAGCGACCTGGCCCGGGCCATCGACCTGCCCGTCGAGTTCGACTTCATGGCCGTGTCGTCCTACGGCAGCGCCACCAAGACCAGCGGGGTGGTCCGCATCGTGAAAGATCTCGACCTCGACCTCTCGGGCCGCCACGTCATCCTGGTGGAGGACATCGTCGACAGCGGCCTCACCCTCACCTACCTGCGCAAGAACCTGAAGGCCCGCAGCCCGGCCAGCCTCGAGGTCTGCGCCCTGCTCGTGCGGGAGGGCCGCCAAAAGCGGGCGCCAAACCTGAAGTACGTGGGTTTCACCATCCCGCCGGCGTTCGTGATCGGCTACGGGCTCGACGCCGCCGAGCGCTACCGCAACCTGCCCTACGTGTGCATTTGGGGCGGGTCTGAGCTCTGATCCCCTGGCCGGGGCACGGACGTGTCGGCGAGCGGGCAGACTGGTGAGGTGAAGAACCGGTTACCCAAGCTGATGCGGAGCGCGCCCTTCTGGGTGGTGGTGGCGCTGGTGGCGGTGTTCGTACTCGGTGGTGTCTTCCGGGGCGGCGACGACCCCAAGAAGCTGCGCCTCGACGAGTTCGAGACCCTGGTGGCCGACGGGCAGGTCAAGACGGCCACCGTCGCCGACCGTGAAGCCGCCATCTCGGGCGAGCTGGCCAACGGCGACAAGTTCAAGGTCAACTACGTCCGGGGCGACACCGAGAAGACGGTCGACGTCCTACGCCAGGGCGGCGTCGAGACCAAGGTCGACCACCAGGGTGACCCGCTGTGGTGGACCATCGTCCAGACCTTCCTCCCGTTCCTCCTGCTCATCGGGGTCTTCCTGTTCGTCATGAACTCGATGCAGGGCGGGGGCTCCCGGGTCATGCAGTTCGGCAAGGCCAAGGCCAAGCAGGTCAGCAAGGACCAGCCCAAGGTCACCTTCGCCGACGTGGCCGGAGCGGATGAGGCCGTCGAGGAGCTCCAGGAGATCAAGGAGTTCCTGGAGGCGCCGGCCAAGTTCCTGGCCATGGGGGCCAAGATCCCCAAAGGGGTGCTGCTGTTCGGTCCACCGGGCACCGGCAAGACCCTTCTGGCCCGGGCTGTCGCCGGCGAGGCCGGCGTGCCCTTCTTCTCCATCTCGGGCTCCGATTTCGTGGAGATGTTCGTCGGCGTGGGCGCCAGTCGGGTGCGCGACCTGTTCGAGCAGGCCAAGGCGTCGGCCCCGGCCATCATCTTCGTCGACGAGATCGACGCCGTCGGCCGCCACCGGGGCGCCGGCCTGGGCGGCGGCCACGACGAGCGGGAGCAGACCCTCAACCAGCTTCTGGTGGAGATGGACGGCTTCGACACCAAGGCCGGCGTCATCCTCATCGCCGCCACCAACCGGCCCGACATCCTCGACCCCGCCCTTCTGCGCCCCGGCCGGTTCGACCGCCAGATCGTGGTCGACCGCCCCGACCTGCAGGGCCGCAAGGACATCCTGGCCGTCCACGCCCAGAACAAGCCGCTGGCCAAGGGGATCGACATCGATGTCCTGGCCCGCCGCACCCCAGGCTTCACCGGCGCCGACCTGGCCAACCTCCTGAACGAGGCCGCGCTCCTCACCGCCCGCCGCGGCTTCGACGAGATCGGCATGCCCCAGCTGGAGGAGGCGGTCGACCGGGTCATCGCCGGCCCCGAGCGCAAGAGCCGGCTCATGTCCGACCAGGAGAAGCGGGTCATCGCCTACCACGAGGGCGGCCACGCCCTGGTCGGCCACGCCCTGCCCGACGCCGATCCCATCCACAAGATCTCGATCGTCGCCCGCGGCCGGGCCTTGGGGTGGACCCTCGCCCTGCCCACCGAGGACAAGTACCTCACCTCCCGAGGCGCCCTGCGCGACCAACTGGCCATGCTGATGGGCGGGCGTACCGCCGAGGAGCTCATCTTCGAGGACCCCACCACCGGGGCGTCGAACGACATCGAGCGGGCCACCCAGATCGCCCGGGCCATGGTCACCGAGTACGGCATGAGCGACGAGATCGGTCCCCAGCAGCTCGGGCAGAAGAACGGCGAGGTGTTCCTGGGCCGGGAGTTCGGCCACCAGGCCAACTACTCCGACCAGGTGGCGGCCAACATCGACTCCGAGGTGCGCCGGCTCATCGACGAGGCCCACAACGAGGCGGCCGAGATCATCATCGAGCACCGCGAGGTCCTCGACCGCCTGGCCGACGCCCTCATCGAGAAGGAGACGCTCGACACCCCCGAGGTCATGGCCCTCCTGGGCGACGTGCCCAAGCGCCCCCGCCGGCCCGCCGCGCCTCCGCCGGGCCTCGCCGTCCCCCGCCGCATCCGCCCGTTCGGCACTCCGTAAGTGGCCGCACCCGTCGCCGCCCAGCCCCAGAAGCCCCCCGCGCTGCGGGCGTCGATTGCCTTCGGCATCGTGGGCGGGATCCTGCTGGTGATCGGGTTCGTGTCGGGCGCCACGCCGGTGCTGTTGGCGGCCACCACCGCCGGCGTCTCGTCGCTGGTCTGCGCCCTGATCTGGCGGGCCCAGCTCATCGAGGCCTGGCGCGCCGAGCACGGCCGCCCCACCCGGGATTGGTAGACAAGCCCCGGATCGAACGGGCGGTCCGGGAGATCCTGGAGGCCATCGGCGAGGACCCCGACCGTGAGGGCCTGCTGGCCACCCCGGCCCGGGTGGCGGAGATGTACGAGGAGATCTTCGCCGGCCTCCACGAGGACCCAGCCGAGCACCTCTCGGTCACCTTCTCCGCCGACCACGACGAGATGATCATGGTCAAGGACATCCCGCTCTACTCGGTGTGCGAGCACCACCTGGCCCCGTTCCTGGGCCGGGCCCATGTCGCCTACATCCCCAACGCCGACGGCCGCATCGCCGGGCTGTCCAAGCTGGCCCGCCTGGTCGACTCCTACGCCCGCCGCCCCCAGGTCCAGGAGCGCCTCACCTCCCAGATCGCCGACCAGCTCGACGACGCCCTACAGCCCCGGGGCGTCCTGGTCGTGGTGGAGGCCGAGCACCTGTGCATGTCCATGCGCGGCGTCCGCAAGCCCGGGTCGACCACCGTCACCTCCGCCGTCCGCGGCCTGTTCCGCGACAAGCCGGCGACCCGGGCCGAGGCTATGGCCTTCATCCACGGCCGCCGGTAGGGTATACTGAAAAGCGGTGAAAACGATCATCCTCGGCGAACCGCCCCCGGAGATCGTGGCCTTCCTCACTCGGCGTCGCGCCCTCGATCAGGACCGTTCCGACGAAGTCTGGGAGGGCGACTACCACATGGTTCCCGCACCGCATCCGTGGCACAGCGTCCTCCATTCCCGGCTCACGGTCGTGCTCGATGCGTCGGCGCGTGCTGCCGGGTTGGTCGGGTCGAGTGGCTTCAATCTCGGCGAGCAACATGACTTCCGGGTACCCGACGGCGGGTACCACCGGGGCGTTCCCAACGAGGTGTTCGTCCCGAACCTGGCAGAAGTTCGACTTCTTCGCCCGCCACGGCGTCGAGGAGATCCTGATCGCCGATCCCCGCACTCGGGAGATCCGCTGGTTCGCCCTGGCGGGCACGTCGTACGAGGAGACTGGGTACCGGGAGACTGGGGCCAGCACCCTCCTCAGCATCACGTCAGCCGAGCTCGTCACCCGCGTCGACTGGCCCGGATAGCAAAGGATATCGCCGGATAGCAGGTTCTGTTATCCGACCATATCCTTCGGTACGCGCGCCCCAGCGTGGTCTCGTCGCCTACACCGTCCCCGGCATGGCATCGTTCATCGCCC
>JBPCLE010000178.1:0-3627 GCA_051003575.1 Acidimicrobiales bacterium
CCCTACATCGGCGTCCCACAGCGCCCGGATGCCGCCGCCCCGCACCCGCTCGTTGGGATCTTCGATCCCGACGACGACGCGGCCGATGCCGGCGTCGACGATGGCGTCGACGCACGGCGGCGTGCGCCCGTGGTGGGCGCACGGCTCGAGGGTGGCGTAGAGGGTGGCCCCCCCTGCGGCGGCGCCGGCGGCTCTCAGCGCCTCCACCTCGGCGTGCGGCCCGCCGGGGGCCGACGTGGCGCCCCCGAACCCGCCGGGCTCGACGACGCTGCCGACCCACGGGTTCGGCGAGGTGGTCCGGCGCACGGCGGCGGCCAGGTCGATCGCCCGCCGCATGTGGATCTGGTCGTTCATGCTGGGTGGCCCGTCGGCCGCCCCGCCAGCAGGTCCAGGGCATGGGGCAGCACGTCGAGCACCGCGTCCAGGGACTCCACCGCGCCGGCGGCGGAGCCGGGCGTGTTGAGGATCAGGCACTCCCCCACCGTGCCCGCCAGGCCACGGGACAGGCGACCCTTGGGCGGATTGGCCAGCTGCATGGCCTCGGCCAGCCCGGCGGCCTCCCGCTCCAGCACCCGGCGGGTGCCCTCGGGTGTCAGGTCCCGGGGGCCGAACCCGGTGCCGCCGGTGGTAACCACGAGGCCGGCGAACCCGCCCGCCATGGTCGCCAGCGCGTCGGCCACCGGCTCGACCCCGTCGGCCACGGTCCGCCGGTCGACGACGTCGTAGCCCTCGCCGGCCAACCGGTCGGCGAGGGCCCGGACAGAGCGGTCCTCCCGGGTGCCGGCGACGACCCCGTCGGAGACGGTCAGGACCTTGGCGGCGAGAGGCACCGTGCGATGGTACGCGTCACGCCTCAGGAAGAGCAGCGGGCGCCGACCTCTACGTTCGGCTCACACGAAGCGTTCGCCCGGCTGGAGGCGGGCGCCGTTGCGCCACGCCGCCGCCGGCTGCGGGCCCTTGCCCTCGGGCTGGACCTCGACAAGCTCCAGGGCGCCGGCGCCCGTGCCCACGGCCAGCGTGCCGGCGTCGATCTCCGCCGATGCCAGGTCGGGGCCGGGCGTCGGACGGGCCCGGAGGACTCGGAGCCGGCGGTCGCGGAAGGTCGTCCACGCGCTCCCGAGACGGATCACACGGTGCAGCTCGACCGCGGGTCGGGCCCAGTCGAGGCGGTGCTCCGCGGGCTCGATCTTGGCCGCGTACGTCGTTTCGCCGTCCTGGGGCCGGGGCTCGGGGAGGCCGGACGCCAGCAGGTCGACGAGCATCCGGGTACCCGTCTCGGTGAGCGCAGTCCTCACCTCCTCCAGGGTCTCGTCGCCGCCGATCGCCCGCTCCTCGCACACGTAGACCGGGCCGGTGTCGAGCCCTTCCTCCAGGGCCATCACGCACACGCCGGTCACCGCGTCGCCGGCCAGGATCGCCCGCTCCACCGGCGCCGCGCCCCGCCAGCGGGGGAGCAGCGAGAAGTGGAGGTTGACCATCGGCACCACGTCGAGCACGTGCGGCTTGACGAGCCGGCCGTAGGCGACGACCACGCCGAGCTCGGCACCGGTGTCGAGGAGGTCGTCGACCCGGTGAGAGACCTCCAGCCCGAGCGCGGTGGCCGCGGCTTTCACCGGGCTCGGCACCAGCGCGCCGCCCCGGCCCCGCTTCTTGTCGGGACGGGTGACCACCAGGCCCACGTCGTGGCCCGCGGCGACCAGGGCTCGCAGCGGGGCCACCGCGACCTCCGGCGTGCCGAGATAGGCGAGGCGCAGCGGAGGACCTACCCGACCGGTTCGCGGTCGCCGCCGGGCTCGAGACCCATGGCCCGCCGGCGCAGGGCCCCCATGGCCTCCTTGTGCTCGCGGCGGTCGAGGTGGGCCAGGAGCAGCCGGCCGTCGAGGTGGTCGACCTCGTGCTGGAGCATGCGGGCCATCAGCTCGTCGCCGTCGAGGGAGATCGGGGTGCCGTCGAGGTCGTAGCCGTCGACATGGACCTCGGCGAAGCGCACGATCGGCCAGTGCAGGTCCGGGACTGACAGGCACCCCTCGGTGTACTCCCACTCGCCCCGGTGCTGGGAGAGGACCGGGTTGACGATCGCGCCCGGACCGTCGCCCACGTCGTAGACGAACAGCCGCTTCTGCACGCCGATCTGGTTGGCAGCCAGCCCGACGCCGGGGGCGTCGTACATCGTCTCCAGCATGTCGTCGGCCAGCTTGCGCAGGGTGGCGTCGAACTCGGTGACCTCGACGCACGGGAGGCGCAGGACCGGGTCGCCGAAGACGCGAATGGGGTACACGGCCATGTCGTCGAGAGTAGTGGGCCACGCCTGGCGCGCGGCCCACCCGCCGGTGCGGAACCCTGATGACAGCGCTCCGCCGGCGGTCAGGCCCGCAGCGGGTCCACCTCGATGCGAAGGCGGCCGGGAGGGCGCCGGGTAGCGGCGAGAGCGTCGCACAGGGCCTTGTGATCGGGGGCCCGCAGCAGCCACCGATCGTTGGTCGGGCCGAGGATCTCCAGGCCGGCGGGCAGCGCGGCCACGAAAGCCGCGGCGGCCTGGCCGGACACCGTGGCCACCGCCGTCTCCGGCGGGAAGCGGAGGGCGGCCCGGCGGGCCGCTTCGACCACGGCCAGGCGGGAGGGATCGGCGTGGAGGGCAGCGTCGAGCACCTCGTGAGTGGGCATCCGCGTCTGGACGAGCATCCGCCCGCCCGCGCCGCGACCCCCGATCAGGCGGGCTGCCCGCGCCAACATGGCGAACGCAGCCTCCGCCGCCCGGTACCGGGGGGCGAGCAGTTCCTGGTCGAAGCCGAGGAACGCCACGGCGCGGGCGCCGGCCACCCGGTGCAACACCGCCTCGGTGCCGACCAGGATGGGGACGCCGGCCGGCGGCGGGCCGGCGGCCGTATCGGCGGAGACCTCGGCCACGGCCTTGTTGGCCAGCAGCTCGAGCTCCTCCCGGGCGCGCGTCACGCCCACCCGCAGGGTGGCCAACCTGGTACCGCCGCACGCCAGGCAGATCCTCGGGCGCACGGTGGCACAGCGCCGGCACCTGAGCGCGTCGTCGGTCCCGTCGACCGCCGCCCCGCACGCCTCACAGCGGACCAGCTCCCGGCACGTCGCACAGGCGAGCAGCCGGGCCCGGCCCTGGCGGTTCAACACACACACCAACCGGGCGTCGGCCTCGGCCTCTCGGGCGAGGGCCACGAGGCGGGCGGAGTACAGCCCTGAACCCGGCGGTTCCGGCCGGCGGTCCACCACCTCGATCACCGGCCACCCGGCGCGTTCCTCGGTGCGCGAGGGTGTCGAAAGGGGCCCGTACCCGAGCGCCTCCAGGGAGGGGCACGGCGAGGTCAGCACGCACGGTACGCCGGCCCGCCGGGCCCGCTCGACGGCCACGTCGCGGGCGTTCCAGGTCGGCGCCCGCTCCTCCTGGTACGCCTCGTCGCCCTCGTCGACGACGACGACCGCGCCGAGGTTTGGCCGGGGAGCCCAGGCGCCGGCCCGGGCTCCGACGGCCACACACCCGCCGGCCGCCGCCCGCGCCCACTCCTGGGGCAGCAGCGCGACATGGTGGCCTTCCCGGCGCAGCCGGGCTGCGAGGAACGCGGCGGCCGAGACCGAGGGCGCCAGCACCAGGGCGTCGCC
>JBPCLE010000179.1:0-17583 GCA_051003575.1 Acidimicrobiales bacterium
CGCGGAGGCCCAGCTGCGCAAGGGTCGGGCCGAGGCGGCCGAGCTGATCGAGCTGCACGCCGCCCTCGACGCCGGCCTCGGGATGCTCCGAGCCGAGCTGGGCGAGGTCCGCTCGGCGCTGGCGAGGATCGCCGACAGCAAGGCGGACCTGGAGGACCGTCTCGAGACATTCGTGCGGACGTCGCTCGTTCCCGAGGGGGAGACGGGGCGCAAGGCCAAGAAGGCGGCGGAGTCGCAGCTGACGATGCTGGCGGCGGCGGTGCAGGACTTGCTGCGCCAGCAGCGGCTGCTCGGCGACAAGGCGGCACCGTTGGAGCAGAGCTCCGACGCGGCGGCCGCGGCCGCGGCCAGAGCGGTGGCCCAGGCGTCGTCGCTGGGCCCGATCCGCAGCGACATGAAACTGGTCCATCAGGAGGTCGCCGAGCAGAACGAGGCCCTGGAGGCGCTGCGCCGCACCGTTGAGACGCTGCGCCAGGGCGGCCCCGCCACGCGAGCGCCGGTCAAGAAGGCGCCGGTCAAGAAGGCCGCGGCGGCCAAGACGGCCGCGGCGGCCAAGCGGGCGCCGCGGGCCAAGAAGGCCTAAGTCTGGCCTGAGCAGGCTCGGCCCGCCTCGGCGCCAGCGGGTCCCCTGTCGTCGGGCGCCGCCTACCACCTGGGCGGCGGGCTTCGAGCGTGCAGCGACGCGAGTCTCGCCGGCGCCGGCCGGCCTCAAGTTCGCGGCGCCTGTGGCCGAGGACGACGATATGCGCTCCCTCCGCGCCAGGGGCCCTGCTGGTACGGAGCGCGGCGCGGTGTTCCTCGAGTTCGCCCTGGTCCTGCCACTCCTGCTTTCCCTGGTTCTCGGCATCTTCACCGGCGGCCAGGCATATACGAACAAGATCGGCCTGGTGGAGGCGGTCCGGGAAGGGGCCCGCTACGGCGCCAGCCTGGAGGTGGGCAACGACGTCAATGCCCTCACCACCTGGAAGGACCGGGTCCGCAGCCGGGTGGTCGACGCCTCGGGTGGCGACGTCCTGGCCGCCGACGTCTGCGTCGAGTGGGTGACGCCCTCCGGCGGCACGCTGTGCGGCCTCAGCGATCCGGGCGGGGCGAGCAACGAACCGACCGTCCACCTGGTGAAGGTGTCCGCCACCAGGCCGGCGAAGCTGGAGTTCTTCTTCTACACCAAGAACACGACCCTCGTGGGCAAGCTGGTCGCCCGCTACGAACGGGATACCGGATGAGGGCCCGGGCGCGCGGTGAGCAGGGCGTGGTGATGGTGATGACCGCTCTCATCTCCATCGGGGCGCTCATGATGGTCGGGCTGGTGCTCGATCTCGGCGAGCTACGGACCGACCGGCGGACGAACAAGGGGATCACCGACATGGCGGCCCGGGCCGGCGTCGGCCGGTTGGCGTTCGGCCCCTGGAACGGTGTGTGCAAGGCCAAGGACTACCTGCTCGCCAACGGCAAGGGTTTCTCGTCCTTCGACGCCGGCAGCGAGACGTGGTCCACCGCCGCGGCCCAGCTCATCACCACCGACCCGTGCCCCACGCTGGCCTTCGCCGAGGACCCCAACCCCTGCGTGCCGAACGACCCGGCCACCTGGGCCAAGCTCCAGGCCACCGGCGGCGGGGGCCGGTTCACCGTCGAGATCCAGGCCGGGTACGCCCTGCCCGACCCACGGTTCCCCGCCGACGCCGGCCTGGGCGACACCGGGGTGGCGGAGCTGGGCGGCTGCGACAACCTGGCGGTCATCCTCACCGAGCGACAGGCGCCGGCCTTCGCCCAGGCCGGCGGGGGCAAGGCCAGTGACGTGCGCGTCCGCTCGGTGGGGCGGCTCAACGCCGAGGAGACACTGGACTTCGTCGCCGCCCTCCAGCTGCTCGACCGCCACAACTGCGACGTGCTGGTCACCGGCGGGAGCGGCACCAAGGTCATCGCCCAGCCCTACGACACCTACCCCGGCACCATCCAGATCGACAGTGACGGCGGCCCCCTGGGCAACTGCACGTCCAACAAGCGCATCCTCGTGGGCGGGGACACCTCCGGCGGGGGGACGATCGTCGCGTGCAGCACCAACGGCCTACCCGCCCACGGCTGCCAGCCGACCACGGGTAGCAACAAGTCCCGCATCGGCATCTACGCCGCCAACTTCAAGCCGGCGGCGCAGGTGACGTCGAACTACTCCGCCAGCGGGGTCACCAGCTACGGCGACACCATGGCCAAGCCATCACCGCGCACCGGCCGCAAGTACGTCGACCAGCGCTACCGGCAGAACCTCATCACCCTCGACCAGGAGGTCAAGGGGATGCTGAACGGCACGAACCCGTACCCGCCCGGCTGCCTCACGACCTCCGTCCCCGGTGGCATCGGAACCTGCATCGGGCTCGGCAGCGTGACGTGGCTCGTGGTCGAGGGCTGCAGCTCGACCATCCAGAGCACGCTGAACCTCGATCTGGTCCGGCGGGCCTTCACGCACATCTGGTTCCGGTGCGACCTGGGCGTGTCGGTGCCCCTCACCCTGTCGGGCGCCGGCTCCTTCATCGTCGTCACCGGCCAGCTCGCGGTGAGCAGCAACTTCACCATCACCGACCCGCGCAAGGTTTTCGTGGGCGGGCGGGCGACCGGCAACCTGATCGGCATGGACCTCTCGGGGGGGACGATCAACATGAACACCGGCGGGGCCGCGGCCTGTGCGACCCGGACCGGCGCCGGGTACGCCAACCGACTCGTGGTCGGCAAGGGCTCGTTCAAGGCCGGGTCGGGCGCCACCGTCCGGATGTGCCAGACGTTCATCTACCTGGCCAGTGGCTACGACAAGTTGCCGGCCACCGACGGAACCTTCCCCTGCAGTTCTCCGTGCAGCGGCTACTCGGGGACGATGTCCATCTCCAGCGGGGCCACCACCGACCTGACCGCTCCGAACGAGATCACCGGGCGGCTCCCCACCGCCGCCGAGCTGGCCAACACCAACCCGTTCGAGGACCTGGGCCTGTGGACCGAGGCCGGCGGCGGCACGAACGGCATGGCCGGCGGCGCCTCGACCGTCCTCACCGGCGTGTTCTTCCTGCCGAACGCCGCTGCCTTCAGCCTCACCGGCGGTGGCTCGCTGCCCATCAGGCTCAGTGCCCAGTTCGTCAGCACCAGGCTGTCGGTGACCGGCAACGCCACCATCAACCTGGTCCCGAACCCCGCGGACTCGATCCCGGTGACGATCTACACGATCCTCCTGGTCAGATAGTGCACCTGTCTCATTCAAGGGAGCGACGCGTCCTGCCGATACGGGCTGAGAGCGAGCAACCGAGCTCGCTCGACAAAGTCGCCGAACCGGTCAAAGAGGGTGCGAGCTGTGCTATCTCGACTGACACGTAGGACCAAGGCCGCGCTGGCGGGCGGGGTGGCTCTGCTGGTCGCCGGCGGGGGCGGAGCGGTGTACGTCGGGACCCGTGAGCCCGCGGTTGACCCATCGGCGGGCAAGGTGCCCATGTACTACGCCGCCGCGCCGGTGGGGGTCGGCACCGCCGCATCGGTGGCCCTGGCCGATGGCTCGATACGGACGAGGACCGTGCTTCCCGAGGATCGCCCCCTCGACGCCGTCACCGATCCGACCCAGCTCTCCGGGCGGGTGGCGGGCATGGCCATCGCACCCGGCACCGCCATCACCACCGCGATGTTCCCGGCCCCCCAGACCCGCATCGGCACCGTGGTGATCCCCCCTGGCAAGCGGGCGCTGGCGCTGGAGATCGGGCCGCTGGCAGGCGTGGCCGGCTTCGTGGGCGCCGGCGACTTCATCGACGTCTACGGGATCGTCCAGGGCGCGCCGGCCCCGCCCGCGGTCCGCCTCGTACTCCAGGGCGTGGAGGTGCTCAGCGTCAACGGCGCCGGCCTCCCGACCGTTCAGGGCCAGCCCGGTAGCCCCAACCTGATCTACCTGCTGGCGGTGACGCCCGTCGACGCCGAGCGCCTGATCTACCTGAACGAGTTCGAGAAGCTCTACTTCGACCTCGTGCCGGCGGGCGAAGCGCCGGTCAGGACGCCAGGGGCGGGGCCCGCCGGCGCCCTCGCCGTCTAAGGGGAACCATGCGTGCCCAGAAACTGCTGGTCCTCGACGCGACGGAGGACCTGAGCCTTCAGATCGAACGGGTCGCCGCCGCGCTGCGGCCCCGGCCCACCATCGAGTGGTGCGACAGCTTCGAGGCCGTGGACGCCAAGCTCGGTGACGAGGGCCCCTTCGACGTCCTCGTCGCCGGCCCCATTGCCCTCAAGGCGCCTGGCTTCCAGCGCCTACGCGAGGTGCGGGCCCAGGCGCCGGAGACCCAGCTCCTACTGGCCCTGAACCACTGGCGGAGCTCCGACCTGCGCGAGACGGTGCGGGCCGGCGCCCTCGACATCCTGCGCCTCCCCGTCGGCGACGACGCCCTCCTCGAGGCCCTCGAGCAGGCCATCGAGACCGGTGCCGCCCTGCGGGTGAGCCGGGCCGACCATGGCGGCGCCGGGCCGGCGAAGGCCGGCCCCGGCACCATCATCGCCGTGGTCTCGGCCAGCGGCGGCTCGGGCAAGACCTTCCTCGCCACCAACCTGGCCTACCACCTCGTCTCGACGGCGAAGAAGGAGACCTGCCTCATCGACCTCGACCTCCAGTTCGGCGAGCTGTCGACCGCGCTGCGGCTGAAGCCGCGCCACACCATCCACGACCTCCTGGCCGGCCACGGCGACGATGACGACCTGGGCCGGCGCCTGGAGGAGCACCTCGAGCGCCACGAGTCGGGCATCCGGGTCCTCGCCGCACCCGACGATCCCGAGCAGGCCGACGCCATCGAGGCCTTCCATGTGGCGACGGTGCTGGAGGCGGCCCGGGCCAAGTTCGACTACGTGGTCGTCGACACGCCGACGGCGCTGAGCGAGGGCGTGCTGGTGGCCCTGGAGCAGGCCGACCAGATCTACGTGCTGGCCACCCTGGACCTGCCCAGCGTCCGGAACCTGGGCGTGATGCTCAACACGTTCAAGAAGCTGAAGGTGCCCGTCGAGCGGGTCACCCTGCTGCTGAACAAGGTCGAGCCCGATGTCGGCATCGACGTGGCCCGGGTCGAGGAGTACTTCCCCCAGGGTTTCTCGATGGTCATCCCTTACGGCCGCGAGGTGAACCGGTCGCTGAACATGGGCCAGCCGGTGCTGGCCTACGCCCCGCGCGGAGACGTGAGCAAAGCCCTGGCCTCTGGGCTGGTCAATACGGTGGTGTCCCGGTCCGAGGACGACGACGACGACGAGGACGAGATGGTGAGGCCCCGGCGCCGGCGCCGGCGGGCGTGGTCGTCCCGGAAGTCGGCCTGACGGCGATGGTGTACGTCGCCCTCGCCGTGGTCGCCGGGCTGGGGCTGCTGGTCACGGCGATGGTGCTGCAGCGCCAGGACGACGACGCCGCGGTCGCCGACGTGCTGGGCATGTTGCCGGCGGCGTTCGGTGAGGAGCGCGGCGAGGAGCTGAGCCCGGTGACCGGGCGGGCGGTGGATCTGGCCGGCCAGGCCGTGGCGGCCATGGACAGGCAGCGCTCCCTGGGGGTGCTGCTCGACCGGGCCAGGATCCCTCTGCGCCCGGGCGAGTTCGTGATCGTCGTGGCCGGCGCGGCCCTCGGGCTGGCCGCCCTGATGCTGGTGCTCACCGGGTCGCTCCTGATCGGCGCGGCCTCGGCGATCGCCTCACCGCTGATCGCGGCCCGGTTCGTCCGCCGGCGGGTCAAGAAGCGGGTGAAGGCGTTCTCGGCCCAGCTCCCCGACGCCCTCAGCCTGGTGGCGTCGTCGCTGTCCGCCGGGCACACGTTCCTGCGGGCGGTCCAGATGATGTGTGAGGAGTCGCCGCCGCCGTTGTCGGAGGAGTTCTCCCGACTGGTGGCCGAGACCCGCCTGGGCTACAACGTCACCGAGGCCCTGTCGCAAATGGCGGAGCGGCTCCAGATCCGCGACCTCGACATGGTTGTGCAGGCCATCCGGATCCAGCAGACCGTCGGCGGCCGGCTGGCCGACCTGTTCCACACCCTCTCCGACGTGATCCGGGCCCGGGACGAGGTCAAGCGGGAGGTGCTCGTGCTCACTGCCGAGGGCCGGATGTCGGCCTATGTCCTGGCCGGCCTCGTCCCGGTGCTGTTCCTGCTCATGCGCATGGTGAACCCGGACTACGTCAGGCCGCTCTACTCGGGCACCGGCCTGTTCGTGCTGATCGGCTG
This sequence comes from Acidimicrobiales bacterium, assembly GCA_051003575.1. Classification (GTDB taxonomy): domain Bacteria; phylum Actinomycetota; class Acidimicrobiia; order Acidimicrobiales; family AC-14; genus CADCTB01. Next base: position 6,203 of record JBPCLE010000179.1, read on the forward strand.
CGGCCTGTCGGTCGTCGCCGGCCTTTTCGTGATCCTCCGCATGGTCAAGATCGACGTGTGATGAGCCCCGCCCTGCTGGTCTGCGTGCTCCTCGGGTTGTGCGGGGCGGGCGTCGTGGGCTCCACCCTGTACCGGGTGCGCCATTTGGCGCCCGACTTCGGCGAGTACTTCGAGCACCTCGACTACGCCAGCGAGCACGAGCGCCAGCTGGCGACGCCGGTCGTGCCCCGGATCCTGGGTGGTGCGGTCGCCGCCGTCACCGGCCGCCTGGAGGGGCTTCTCCCGACCAGGTACCTCGCCGGCATCGACCGCCAGCTGGCCCAGGCCGGGCTGCGGGGCAAGCGGCGCGCCGGCGAGCACCTGGCCATCCAGCTCGCAGCGGCCAGCGGGGCCGCGCTGCTGGTTCCGTTCCTCCCTGCGGCCTCGCCGATCTCCGGGCCGCTGGCCTGGCTGCTGTTGCCGGCCATGGGGTTCATGGCGCCGATGGCCCGGATGAAGGGTGCCATCAAGAAGCGCGAGGAGGCCATCTTCAAGGACCTCCCCGACATCGTCGACATGCTGGCCATCGCCGTCGAGGCGGGCAGCGGCTTCGAGTCGGCTCTGGCCATCGTGTGCCAGAACTTCAAGTCGCCTCTCACCGACGAGCTCTCGACCGCGCTCCAGGAGATGGAGCTGGGACTGCCCCGCAAGCAGGCGCTCCAGGAGATGCGCGACAGGGTCGACATCGATGTGGTCCGCACGCTGATCCTCGCCCTCCTCCAGGCCGACGCCCTCGGCATCCCCATCGGCCGGGTACTCAAGTCCCAGGCCACCGAGGTCCGGAACCGGCGGCGGGCGTGGGCGCGGGAGAAGGCGGCCAAGCTGCCGATCAAGATCATGTTCCCGCTCGTGCTCTTCATCTTCCCGCCGATCCTGGGCCTCGTCCTCGGGCCGGCCGCCTTGTCGTTCGGTAATCTCGGCGGTTAGCTGACTCTGACCAGGGGCGTAGCGCAGGGCGATTCTGAGCAGACTCCAACTTATGAGCAGCCAGGACGATACGAAGCAGAGCCAGCCCACGCAGGACGAGCGCATCGACGCCGTCACGGAGCGCATCGACAAGGCCCGTACCCAGGCGGCGGAGACCGGGCTGTTCGGCCATGGTGACGGCGATGAGTACGTGGAAAGCGGCGCGACCGAGGAGGAGGACGACCAGACCATCGTCCCGCCCGGGTGACCGCTGACGCTCGACCTGCCCGGCGCCAGCGCAGCTCGGACATGGGCTGAGCGAACAGGAGTTTGCTACCGGCCAGCAAGGGCGCGACCTAGAGTTCGCGGCGATGGACTACGTCAAGGAGTACCTGGCCACCGAGGTGGCGCTCGACCACGTCGACGGGCAGGTCACCCGGCGGGAGGCGCTCCGCCGGCTCGGCATGATGGGCATCTCCCTCACCGCGGGGTCGGCCCTGCTGGCCGCCTGCGCCAGCGATGGCGAGGACCAGGTCGTGGCGCCCGGCCAGGCGTCGTCGACCACCGCGCCGGTCGCCACAACCGCCGCCGGCCCCACCACCACCCGCCCGGCCACCACCCCGGTCCCGAGCCAGGACGTCACCTTTGCCGGGCCACGGGGCACCCTGCTCGGCGTCTATGCCGCGGCGGCCAGCCCCAAGGGTGGGGTGGTGGTGATCCACGAGAACCGCGGCCTTACCGACGGCACGAAGGCCGTCGTCGCCCGCCTGGCCGGCGACGGGTACAGCGCCCTGGCCGTCGACCTGGTGTCGGGCCTCGACCCGGGCGGGACGCCGGCCGTTCCCGCGGCCGACGTCGGCTCGCTGCTGTCCAACGCCGACGTGTCGGACCGGCGCGACGACGTGAAGGCGAGCTTCGACGAGTTGGCCAGGCGCAACGCCGGCCGCAAGCTGGCCCTGACGGGGTTCTGCTTCGGCGGCACAGTGACCTGGGACTACCTGACCACCGGCGACGCCCGGTTAGCTGCCGCCGCCCCCTTCTACGGCGGCACCGTCGAGGGTGCGAGCTTCAGCGCCACGGCCGCTGTGCTGGGCATCTACGGGGAGACCGACACCCGGATCAACGCCACCCGAGACGCGGCGAAGGCCAACCTGGTGCGGGTCGGCGCGCCGCACGAGCTCAAGACCTACGCCGGCGTGGGCCACGGCTTCTACAGCCAGGTCGACTCGCCCCAGTCCAACCAGGCCTACGCCGACGTGCTCAACTGGTTCGACCGCTACCTGAGGTAGCCGCCGCCTACGCTTCCCCGATGCCCGTCCGCTACCGGCGCGCCCTCGAGGGGTTGCTCGGCGTGCCCGCCACCGAGGGCAACGGGATCGACGTCCTCCGCAACGGCGACCGCATCTTCCCGGCCATGTTCGAGGCCATCGCCGGGGCGACGTCGACCGTCGACTTCCTGACGTTCGTCTACTGGCAGGGGTCCGTCGGGCGCGAGATGGCGGGGCTCCTGGCCGAGCGGGCCGCCGCCGGCGTGCGGGTGCGGGTGATCCTCGACGCCGTCGGCGCCTTCAACATGGACCGGACCCTCGTCGACCACATGGTCACCGCCGGCGCCCAGGTCGAGTGGTTCCGGCCGGTGAACAAGGCCCGGTTCTGGGAGGCGAACCGCCGCAGCCACCGCAAGGTGCTGATCTGCGACGAGGACGTCGCCTTCACCGGCGGCATCGGCATCGCAGATGAGTGGCGGGGCGACGCCCGGGGGCCGGGGGAGTGGCGCGACACCCACTTCCGCATCCGCGGCCCGGCGGTGGACGGGCTGCGGGCCGCGTTCGTGCAGAACTGGGCCGAGACCGGGCGCCCACTGCTCGACGACGGGATCGACCGGTTCCCGGTGCAGCCCGTCGCCGGCCCCACGGTGGCCCAGGTGGTGCGGGGTGCGGCGCAGACCGGCTGGAGCGACGTCGCCACACTGGTCCGGTCGCTGCTGGCGCTGGCCCAGGAGCGGGTGCGCATCACCACCGCCTACTTCGTGCCCGACGAAGCGACCTGCGCGGCGCTGGCCGGCACCGCCCGGCGCGGGGTGGAGGTCGACGTCCTCATCCCCGGTCGCCACGCGGACAAGCGCTACGTGCAGCTCGCCAGCCAGGCCCAGTACGACGGGCTCCTCGCCGCCGGCGTGCGCCTGTGGTCGTACCAGGTGAGCATGCTCCACGCCAAGGTCCTCACCGTCGACGGGGTGGTGGCGAGCGCGGGCTCGGCCAACTTCACCAGCCGGTCGTTGCTCCTCGACGACGAGGTCAACGTGGTCGTGTTCGACCCCGACGTGGTGGCCGTCCTCGACGCGCACTTCGACGAGGACCTGGCCGCGTCGCAGCCCGTCGACCGTGACGCGTGGCCAGATCGCGGCCTGGCCCAGCGCGCCATGGAGGTGGTCGCCGGCCTCGGTGGCCGGCACATGTAGGACCTTGGTCGCCGCTACGCGACGACGAACGTCCCCGACATCTGGCCCGGGTGGATCTTGCAGTGGAAGGCGTAGGTGCCGGCCTTCAGGGCGGGGACGTCGAGGCTCTTGACCCCGTTGGGGATGAGGCCGCCGTCGAACATGGCCTCGGAGGCGCTGTGGCTGGCGAGGATCTGGATGTTGTGGGTGACCTGGTCCTTGTTGTCGTAGTTGATCTTGAAAGCCTGGCCCGCCGGGGCGGCCAGGCAGTCCTTGTCGAACTTGGTCCCGTTGGCGGCGATCGTCAGCGTGGTGCCCGACGGCGAGCAGCTCGCGGTGGCGTTGCCGGCGTGGTCGGTGCCGCCAGCCATGTCGTGCATGGTCGTCGGACCGCCGGCGAGGGGATCGATGTCGTCTGAGTCACCGCTCCCGCAGCCCACCAGGAACAGCGCCGAAACAGCCGCCAGGGCCACGAGCCTCTTCATGGGTTCTCCTCCTGAGGGGTGCACACGCCGCGCGGTGCCACGCCGACACCCTACCGGTCGCTTTTCGCCGGCCAACCTCAGTCTCGGGGTTTTCCCTGAGATGGCGCCCTCCCCGCCCGCCGGCTCTATGCGAAGCTGCACACCTATGCCGGCGTCGAACTACTCCCGCCGCCGCTTCCTGGCCCTCGCCGGCGCCGGCTCGGCGGCCGTGGCCCTCGCCGGCTGCGGCTCGGGGACCAAGTCCGCGTCGCCGGTGCCGCCCGACGGGCCGGAGGTGCAGGCGGCCGAGGACGCCCGGCGGCGCGCCGGCGCCCGCGTCAAGGAGCTGGCCATCATCGCCGCCCCGCTCACGGTCGACCTGGGCAGCGGGGTGACCGTGCCGACGTGGGCGTATGGCCCGTCGGTTCCGGGCGAGGAGCTCCGGGTTACGGCCGGCGACGTGATCAAGGCCCACTTCACCAACAAGCTGCCCGAGGCCACCACCATCCACTGGCACGGCATCTCGTTGCGCCACGACATGGACGGCGTGCCGGGCATGACCCAGGAGGTCGTCGCTCCGGGCGCCACCTTCGACTACGAGTTCACCGCGCCCGATCCGGGGACGTACTGGTTCCATCCCCATGTCGGCCTCCACCTCGACCGCGGCCTGTACTCCCCGCTCATCGTCGAGGACCCGGCCGAGCCTGGCGCCTACGACCGCGAGTACACGGTCGTGCTCGACGACTGGACCGACGGCCTGGGCCAGGCCCCGGAGGCCACCCTGGAGGATCTGCGGGCCGGTCGGGGCCCCCACGCCCTCCACCGGGAGGGAGGCGGCCCCCACAGCGACTTTCTGAACAGCGGCGGCGGCGACGTCAGCTACCCCGTCTTCCTGCTCAACGGCCGCCATTCCTCGGCGCCGGTCGAGTTCGCCGCCCGCAAGGGCGAGCGCGTCCGGTTCCGCATCCTCAACGCGGCGGCGGACACGCCCTTCCGGGTTGCCGTCGGCGGCCACCAGATGACCGTGACCCACACCGACGGGTTTCCCGTGGTGCCGGTGACGGTGGACGCGCTGATGATCGCCATGGCCGAGCGCTACGACGTCACGGTCACCGTCGCCGGCGACGGCGCCTTCCCGTTCATGGCCGTGGCCGAGGCGAAGGCCGACGAGGCCATGGCCGTGCTGCGGTCGGGACGGGGGGCCGCCCCCCCGCCCGACGTGCGGCCGGCGGAGCTGAAGGGGAGGATCCTTGAGCGCGCCGACCTGGTGGCGGCCGAGTCGGTCCGATTTCCCGCGGCCAAGCCCGACCGGATCCACAAGGTGGCCCTGGGCGGGGGCGACGACGGCTACGTCTGGACCCTCAACGGCAAGCCCCACGGCGAGAACAAGCCCCTGGAGGTGCGCCAGGGCGAGCGGGTCCGCCTCGACTTCGTCAACGGCACCACCATGTTCCACCCCATGCACCTGCACGGGCACACGTTCCAGGTCGTCAACCCCGGCGGCGCCGCCGGCGCCCGCAAAGACACCACCATCGTCCGGCCCGACGAGACGGTGTCGGTGGAGTTCGTCGCCGACAACCCGGGCCAGTGGATGATCCACTGCCACAACAACTACCACCAGATGGGCGGGATGATGCTGACGCTCTCCTACGTCACGGACCGCAGCCTCTCCTCCGCCGAGCGGGCGTCGCCCCTCAGCCTGGTGTGCGACTGGCTGTCGCCCCGCGTCGGCTAGAGGGCTTCAGGCGCCACCACGGGGCGCAGGAGCCAACGGTGGCCCTCGGCGGAGGGATCGGCCTGCCGCCAGGCCTCGGTGAGCGCCGGCATGCGGTGGAGGAGCAGCAGGCGGAAGGTGTCGTGGAGGTCGACCAGGGCCCGGCGCAGGAGCACGCCGTCGGCGAAGGCCGATCGGCCGGGATGGGCGACGATGTGGCGGGCGGCGTCCCAGCTGAACATGGCGCCGGCGCCGTCCTCGCGGATCCGCCGGGCTCTCGTCGGGTCGCGGCTGTCGGCCGTCTTGTTGCTCGGCGCCACGCCGGCGGCCACCACACACTCCCGGAAACGGGGATCGTCGCCCAGCCGCCAGGTGCGCTCGATGGCCGCCATGGCCGGGCCGTAGGCCAGCGCGGTGAAGCGCTCCACCGCCGACCACAGGAGCAGGTAGGCGGACATGAGCCCGTAGAAGCGGTCCCACATGCCGGCCCGCTGGCCGGGGTCGGCCGAGCCGGCGTCGCCGGCGACGGTGGGAAACGGGGCGGTGGCTTGCTCCAGCGCCGCCCGGCGCACGTGCGCCATCCCGGACCGCAGGAGAGGGTCGTCGTTGGCCGACCACGACGAGAACCACTCGTCGGAGCTGCCCCGGTCGGGGTGGCGGCCCCGGAGGACGTTGACCCGCCCGGGGCGCCCGTCGACGCGCATCTCGGTCATGTCCCACCGGTAGTGCTGGCGGGGGGCGACCTCGCAGACGGTGGTGTAGGCGTTCTTCTCCCGGCCGACCGCGAACGTGAGCAGGACGCCGCTGACACCCACGGTGCCGTCGGGGTCGAGCAGCGGCAGCCCGTCACGCACACGGAGCCCGCCGGCGGCCAGCGTGGCCGCCTCCTTCTGGACGATAAAGCCCTCCAGCAGGTCGTACGCGGGCTGGTCGGGCTTGTCGGGGCCGTAGGCGAACATCGGCAGGTGGAGGCGGGGAGGGGGCTCGAGGAGCTCGGGCATCAGGCGCAGGCTTTCGGGAGGGGGATGGCCACGAGGTTTGTGGACCACGCCGGCTGGTGCAGAACTACCACGGATGGCCCTCACCGACGAACGCGTGCCGTTCAACTCCATCGACGAGGCCGTCCACCTGCTCGACACGCCGGCGGAGCCGTGGAGCATCCAGCTCGAGGTTCGCGTGTCGGGAGCGCTGGACGAGGCCCGCCTGCGCGCCGCCGTGCCTGCGGGCCTGGCCCGCCACCCCATGGCCCGGGCCAAGCTGCTCCCGGCCAGGCGCACCGACACGCGCTGGACCTGGGCCATCAGCGGCACACCCGACGTCGACCCGCTGAAGGTGGTCGACTGCGCCGACGACGCCGAGCTGGCCGCGCAGCGCTCGGCCCTCCACAGCCTGTCGGTGCCCCTGGCCGAGTCGCCCCCGCTGCGGCTGCGCCTGGCCCGCCACCCCTTGGGAGACGTGCTCATGGTGAACGCCAACCACGCCGCGTTCGATGGGTTCGGCACGCTCCAGGTGCTGCGGAGCATCGCGAAGGCCTACGTCGAGGAGGACGAGCCGGGCCCCACCGTCGAGCTGTCCGCCGCCCGAGACGTCGACCGGCTGACCCGGGCCGACGGCGCCGCCGACCGGGCCCGTCGGCTCCGTGCCCTGGCCGACAAGGCCCGCGACCTGGCCGTGCCGCCGGCCCGACTGGCGCCCCAGGGCGGCTCGGACCGGCCCGGCTACGGAATCCACCAGCTCAGCGTGCCCCGGCTGCGGTCGCCGGCGGGCGCGACCGTCAACGACCTGCTGCTGGCGGCCCTGAACGTGGCCATCGCCGGCTGGAACACCGAGCAGGGCACGAGGTGCCGGCGCATCGGCGTGCTCATGCCGGTCAACCTGCGCCCGCCGGAGTGGAGGTCGGAGGTCGTCACCAACTTCGTCTCCGAGAGTCGGGTGTCGACCACGCCGGCCCACCGAAGGTCGTCGCAAAAGCTCCTCGACGCGATCTCGGCCCAGACCCGGCGGATCAAGGCTGGGGAGGGGGCCGCGCTCATGGAGATCCTGGCCCGGACGGCCCGGTTCCCCCTGTGGATCAAGCAGCCGCTGTCGCCCTTCATCTGGATGACCGGGAACCGCCTCGTCGACACCGCCGTCCTCTCCAACCTCGGGGCGGTCGACACCGACGATCTCCCCCGGTTCGGCCGGGAGGCCGGCGACGTGGTGGGCCTGTGGTTCTCGGCGCCGGCCCGGATGCCCTGCGGGCTCTCGCTCGGCGCGGTGACCGCGGCCGGCGCCCTCCACCTGGCGTTCCGGTACCGGTACCCCCTCTGGGGACCCGCCGCGGCCGCCGACTTCGCCGACCGGTTCCTGACCGAGCTGGGCGTGCTGGAGCGGGAGGTGGCCTGAGTGGCCTGGCACTCCTACCTCAAGCCCCTCCAGATCTCCCAGGCCGAGCCGCCGCTGCCGCCGCCGCTTCCACCCGGACGGATGGTCGACGTGCCCCGGCGGGGCGAGATGCTGGTCCGCGAGCTGGCGTCGGCCCGCCAGACCGGCGGGCCGACCATCCTCCTGCTGCACGGATGGACGCTGTGCGCCGACCTCAACTGGTTCGCGATGTACTCGGCCATCGCCCGCCACGGCCGGGTGCTGGCCATGGACGTGCGGGGCCACGGCCGGGGCCTGCGCAGCGAGCAGCGCTTCACCCTGGAGGCGGCGGCCGACGACGCCGCCGCCCTGCTGGCGCACCTCGGCACCGGGCCGGCGATCGTCGTCGGGTACTCCATGGGCGGCTCCATCGGCATGCTGATGTGGCGCCGGCACCCCGAGAGCGTGGCCGGCCTGGTCCTGCAGTCGACAGCGCTCCAATGGCGGGCCGCCCCCCACGAGCGGATCCTGTGGAGCACCATGGCCGGGCTGGAGTACGTCCTGCGCTTCGGCGTGCCCCACGGCCTCGCCGAGCGCTACCTGCGGGTCGCGGCCGAGAGGAACCCCGACCTGTCTCCGGTGCTCCCGTGGCTGAAGGCCGAGGCCATCCGGGGCAACCCGTCGGACCTGGCCGCCGCAGGGCGGGCCCTGAGCGCCTTCGACGCCCGGGCCTTCGCCCCGAAGGTCGACGTGCCGACCGCCGTCATCGTCAGCATGCGGGACCGGTTGATCCGGGCCGGCCGCCAGCGGGAGCTGGCGGACGCCATCCCGGGCGCCACCTGCGTCGAGGTCGACGCGGCGCACAACGGGTGGTTGGTGGAGCCCGACGCCGTCCGCGACGCCCTCGAATCCGCCCTCGGCACAGTCGTTGAGCAGCTCGTGCCGCACCAGGAGGCGTTTGCCCCCCTCGGGTGATGGGGAGGTCCGCGATGAACCATCTGTCGCCGAGGAGGCCGCCATGGCTGATTTCGTCACCGTCCTGACCGAGGACCACCGCCGGGTGGAGCAGCTCCTCAAGCAGTTCGACGAGACCGGTGACCCGGCCGTCGCCCAGCAGATCTTCCTGGAGCTGAGCGTGCACACCATGGTCGAGGAGGAGCTGCTCTACAGCCTCTACTTCTCCAAGGTCGACAGCGCCGGCGTCATCGAGGCCCGGGCCGACCACCAGGAGGCGAAGGACCTGATCGTGGAGCTGGAGGCGATGGACCCCGACAGCGACGAGTTCGTCACCACCATGACCAAGCTGAAGACCTCGGTCCTGCACCACGTCGACGAGGAGGAGCGGGAGATGTTCCCCAAGATCATCGAGGCGCTCCCCGACACCGCGAGGCTCCTCGGCAACGACATCGTGGCCCGGAAGGCCGTGGTCGAGGAGCAGCTGCTGGCCGGCCCTGCCAGGATGCCTGGTACGAGCTGGAGGAGCCCCTAGACCGGGCCGGCGTCGACCGGCACGTAAGCCGCCGGGCGCTTCAGCCTCGGTACTCGACCTTGCCGCCGATGGCCTACCCACCGGGGGCCGGAATGACAAGCTTGTAACTGTCGCAGCGGCTTGGGATGCTTGACGCAATGGTCCCCACGGCGCTGCTCGCGTCCTCCCCGTCGCTCCACACGGCCGCCGAGCGTCTGGCCGCCCTGCTCACCGGGAGCGGGGGTGGCCTGACCGACCCCGGCAACGGCCACCTTCAGTTCGACGCCGAGATCAGTCTCCGGCCCCTCGTCCGGTCCGCGGCGCCGCCGGCGGAGGTCTGGGCCGTCGACGGGGGCCAGGCGGTGGTGGCCGACGCCCGGTGCCTCCAGCTCGTCGTGGCCCGCGCCGCCCGGGTGTGCTTCCGGGACGGCACCTGCGACACCGAGGACGAAGGCGACCTGCGGGCCTTCCTGCTCGGCGGGGGGGAGGACCGGGCCGTGGCCGGCGGTCTGGGGCTCGGCATCGCCCCCGACGCCTCGGTCGACCTCGGCCTGCTTCGGGACCACGAGGAGTGGGTGGCCGTGTCCCGCTGTGTCGACGACGCAGCGCCGGGGGCCATGGTCCTCGTCGACGGCGACCTGGAGCCCGACTGGCGGGTGCCGCCCTCGTGGCTCGCCGACCTTCTGGCCCGCGCCGCCGCTCGAGAGGTGGTGGTGGCGGCGGTGACCAAGCGCTCGTCGCTGTCGAGGGGCGGGGCGCCGCTGCTGGGGGCCCTGGAGATCGAGGCCGGGGCCGAGCTGGGGCCCCGGGCGCTGTGGTGGGCGCCGGTGGCGCGGAGCCGGGCCGGCGCCCGGGTGGTGGCCGCCCGGCTCGACGCCGACGCGCCGTTCGCGTTCCGGGTCGACCTGTCGCCCGGCGCCGATCCCGAGGCCACCCTCGCCGGCCTCGCCGCCCTCTGCGACGACGCCGGCTTCCCCGGCTACCCCTACCCGCTCACCGTCGCCGACCGGCTGGCCGCCTGCCCCGGCTGGCTCCGCCAGGACACCTGGTACGAGCTGGAGGACCTGCTCGACCGGGCCGGCGTCCCCGCCGAGGTCCGCGAGCGGGCCTTCGCCGACCGCCACGACCTGATGGAAAGATTTTGATTTCGCCTTCGCAAGCGGAGCTTGCTCGGCGAGGCAGTTGCGCTCCAGCGTCCGGGCGGAGCCCGGACACCTTCGCCGTTTCCTCTTCGGCGGGCTTAGCCCGCCCGGTGCGCCTGCAGCCGTGGAGGCCGCCTACGGCGGCTGGAGCGGCCGTAGGCGCAGAAAGGCTGAACCGTGCCTACTAGTCCCGATGCTCCGCCCCGTCACCACATCCTCTCCGTCCTGGTCGAGAACAAAGCCGGCGTGTTGGCCCGGGTCTCCAGCCTGTTCGCCCGCCGGGGGTTCAACATCTACTCCCTGGCGGTGGCGCCGACAGACGACGAGCAGTTCAGCCGGATCACCATCGTGGTCGACGTGGAGTCCACGCCCCTCGAGCAGGTGACCAAGCAACTTTTCAAGCTCATCAACGTGGTCAAGATCAGCGAGCTCGACCCGGCCCACGCCGTCGAGCGTGAGCTGATGATCCTCACGGTGAAGGCGGAGCCGGGGACGCGCGGCCAGGTCATCGAGCTGGTCGACGTGTTCCAGGGCCGGATCGTCGACGTGGGCCACGACGAGCTCACCGTGGAGTTGGCCGGCCGCCCCTCCAAGCTCGACGACTTCGAAGATCTCATGCGGGCCTACGGCATCGGCGCCCTCCAGCGCACCGGCCGGGTGGCGCTGCCCAAACTCGAGCGCCAGGCCCGCCTGCGCTCCCTCGGAAAGGTGGGTTAGAACCCGTGGCCAAGATCTCCTACGAGAAGGACGCCGATCCAGCGCTCCTCGCCAGCCGGCGGGTGGCGGTCATCGGCTACGGCTCCCAGGGCCACGCCCATGCGTTGAACCTGAAGGAGTCGGGCATCGACGTCCGGGTCGGACTGCG
>JBPCLE010000180.1:0-2946 GCA_051003575.1 Acidimicrobiales bacterium
CGTCGAGGACGTCCCCGGGGAGTTCGCCGAGCGGGTGGTCGAAGCCTTCCTGCACCGCCCTGGGGACGGGTTCGCCCTGGTGCTGTCCGGTGGCGGCACCGCCCGCCACTGCTACGAGCGCCTGGCCGCCGACGGCGCCGACCAGGTCGACTGGTGGCAGGTCGACGTCTACTGGGGCGACGAGCGCTGCGTACCCCCCGACGACGCCGACTCCAACGAGCGGTTGGGCCGCGAGTCGCTCCTGGAGCGCGTGGGTGCGGCCAACGCCGTCTACCCCATGCGCTGCGAGGAGGGCCCCGACAGCTACCAGCAGCGGGTGGCCCAGGCCGGGCGGCTCGACCTGGTCCACCTGGGCCTCGGCGCCGACGGCCACACCGCCTCGCTGTTCCCCAGCTCGCCGGCGCTCGACGCCGACCCCGGCCGGCTGGTTGTCATGAACGAGGACCCCGCGGGCCGCAACGTGCACCGGCGGATGACGCTCACCTACTCAGGCATCGCCCGGGCCCGGCTGGTCATCGTCACGGTGGCCGGCGAGGAGAAGCGCGACGCCTTCGCCGCCGTCCGCCGGGGCGACCCCGACATCCCGGCCACCCGCATCACCGCCGACCGCCTCATCTGGCTCGTCGACCCCGCCGCCGCCGGCGGGTAGCTCGGGGTCAACTACATTGTAGTTATGGCTCACCCGGTTTCGGTGCGGTTTCGGCGTCCAGACGTTGAGGCGCGCCTCAAGCACGAGGCAGCGGCCCTCCAGGTGTCGTCGTCGTCCCTGGCCGAGGAGCTGATCGACGAAGGCCTGCGCACCCGCCGGCACCCCCTCGTTCTCTTCCGGGACGGGCCCACCGGTCGGCGCGCCGGGCTGATCGGCGGCCCGGACGTCTCCGAGACCGTGGCGGGGATCGTCGGTGGCGACGTGCCCACCGGCGAGCGCCTCGACAGGGCGGTTGAGGTATTCGGCCTGCGTCGGGAGCTGGTCGAGGCCGCGCTTGGGTACTACGCCCAGTTCACCGACGAGATCAATGCCGAGATCGAGGCGAATAGAGGTGCTGCCGAGGAAGCCGAGAGGCTTTGGAAGCGCCAGCAGGATCTGCTGGCCGGTTGAGGCTGCTGCTGGACACTCACCACTCGCCTTCGGTCGCTCGGCATCTGCACGAGCGGGGCCATGACGTGATTGCCGCAGCCGCCGAGCCGATGCTCGCATCGCTCCCCGACGACGAGCTCCTGGGTGAGGCAACTCGTGATCGGCGAGCGGTGGTGACCGAGAACGCCAAGGACTTCGATCGCATCGTCCGGGGTTGGGCCGCGCGGGGTGAACATCACGCCGGCGTGATATTTACCTCACCACGCCGCTTCCACCGAGCCAGCCAGGCATATCCAGCCAACCTCGTCGCCGCCCTCGCCGCCCTCCTCGACGACCCGCCGACCACGGAGACCGACCTGGTGCACTGGCTGTCCTGAGCCTGACCTCGATGTCAGCAGTACCCCGGATCAGCCACTGATGCTGAGACTTCTCGACAAATGGGTTCGGGTCTTGCTGGTCGCTCAGTGGAAAGGAGTCCGGCTCGATTTCGTTGAAATAGGTCCTTGCGCCAGCCATCGAACACATGTACGCTGGTGCTCGTGTTGGTGGACTTGGCGGAGGCAATCGAGAAGCTGGATATCCCGTTCGACGGTGGCTCGTTGGTGGAGGCCATCGCCCTCCGGGACCGGCTGGAAGCTCGGATCGCCGAGGCCGCCGGAGCGTTCGAGGCCACCGGATGGTGGGCCGGCGACGCGTCGGTATAGATGGTGGCCTGGCTGCGGGCGCACGCCCGGATGTCCCGCCAGTCCGCCCAACGGCTGCGCACATTGGCAGTACGACTGCGGTCTCTCCCGCTGTGCGCGCAGGCCTACGCCGAGGGCTCGCTTTCCGCCGGCCAGGTCGAGGCCATCGTCGCCCGGCTCGACGACGAGTGCGTGGAGATATTCGCCGCGCAGGAGGCAGAGCTCGTCCCCTACCTGATCCCGTTGACCGTGGCCGGCGTCAGCCGGGCCATGGGCTTCTGGCTGGCCCGCAACCGGCCCGAGCCGGCGCCGCCCGCCGAGGCCGACCGGTCGCTGCACCTGAGCCAGACGCTTGAGGACCGATGGGTTCTCGACGGCACGCTCGATGCCGAGGGCGGCTCGGTGGTGGCGACCGCGCTGCGCCTGGCCACCCCCGACAAGACCGACCTCCTGAGAAGTGCCGACGGCCCGACACTGGACGGTCCTACCGTCTCCCGGCTGTTCTGCGACCGCATTGCCGCTTCCCCGGCTGTGACCCACCTTCGGTGTGGTGTGAGGGCCACCACGTCGTGTGGGTCACCCACGACGGGCCGACCGAGCTCTCGAACCTCGTGCTCCTCTGCTCTCGCCACCACCACGTCCTCCACCAGCCCGGCTGGCACGCCAAGCTCCGCCCCGATGCCACCTTCGAGGTCACCGATGCCAACGGGATCGTGCGCCAGACCTCGCCGCCGCGGGCCGAGACGCTTTGGTGATCGGCGCGAAACGACCTGCCCAGGGCGCGGGCCGACGAGGTACGCGTGCCCCGGCCTCTACGCTGGGCGCGTGACGCCGGCCGAGTTCCTGGGCGTATCACTGCCCGACCTGCTGGCCGAGGCGGCCGCGGTGCGGCACGCGGCCCGGTGCAACCGGGTCACCTACTCGCCCAAGGTCTTCATCCCGCTCACCCGACTGTGCCGCGACCGCTGCGGGTACTGCACCTTCGCCACCGCCCCCGCTCGGCTGCCGGCGCCCTACCTGTCGTCGGCGGAGGTGCTGGCCATCGCCGGCGCCGGGGCCGGCGCCGGCTGCCACGAGGCGCTGTTCACCCTCGGCGAGGCCCCCGAAGACCGTTACCCTGCGGCCCGGGAGTGGCTGGACACCAACGGCTACGGGTCGACGGTCGACTACCTCGTGGCCATGTGC
>JBPCLE010000181.1:0-6979 GCA_051003575.1 Acidimicrobiales bacterium
CGGTCGCCCCAACGTCGACCACCACCACCATCGTGGACCCCTGCCGCAACAGCACGGACGAGACGTGCGGGCCCTTCCGCTTCGACCCTCAGCCCGGAGCCGACGAGCCCATGACCGTGGCCGTGACCATCGAGCCGGCGTCGCCGGTCGCCGGTCAGCCGGTCGTGTTCCACGTCACCCTCACCGACCCCGACGGCGTGTCGTTCGGATCGTCGATCTTCAACTACGGCACGGGCGGCCTGGGCGAGACCTCCTCGGACCCGTGCGCCAGATTTGGTGCCTGGGCCCCGCCGGCCCGCGACCCCTCGTCGGCCACCAGGGTGTTGGACGTCGGCTACACCTACTTCGGGGCCGGGAGCCACACGGCCACCTTCGCCTTCGACGCCGGCCCATTCGACTGCACCGACATCGTCACCGGCCGGGGCGACCGGCCCTACGCCAGCTCGGCGACCGGCTCGGTGACCGTCGTGGTCGCCCCTGCGCCCTAACCGACCACCGTGCCCTCTGGCAGCAGGCGGGGCCCGTAGTACACCTGCCAGGCGTGGTAGCCGAGGTAGGCCCGCTCGTCGGCCTCCATCTGCTGGGCGTAGGCGGTGACCGCCCGCACGTAGCGGGCGCTGTTGTTGTAGGCCCGCAGGGCCCGGGCCATGTCCGCCGGCGCCCCCGTGGCCCGCAGGTAGCGGGCGGCGGCGTAGATGGCGTCACGGTTGCTCGTGATGTCGCCGCCGCGGCCGTAGATGTCCCAGGTGGTCGGGATGAACTGCATCGGCCCCTGGGCGCCGGCGGTGCTGTCGCCCCGGATGCGGCCCATGCGGGTCTCGACCAGGTGGATGGCGGCCAGGTACTCCCACCCCACGCCGCCGGCGGCGGCGCCGGCCGCCTTGTACAGCGCGACCAGCGCATCGGCCGGATCGGGGTCGACGATGGTCCACTTCGGCAGGGGCCTGTCGGGCGCCGGCGGCGGGGTGAGGGCGGCGAGCTCCCGGCCGGCGGACACGTTGGCCTCCACCGTCGGCCGGAGCCGCTCACCGACCGTGGCCAGCACCTCGGCGTCCCACTCGGGGTGGCCGGCGAGGGTGCGGTAGGCCTGCTGCTGGGACCGGCCGTGCGCTCCCAGCTCGGAGGCCGGCGTCGCCGGGCTGCGGATGGCGGTCTCGGCGGCCACCAGCACGGTCGCCAGTGACGCCTGGGGCGTGAGGGTGGTCGTGGTGGTCGGCACCGTGGTGGCCGGCACAGTGGTGGCCGGCACAGTGGTGGTGGTGGGCGCGACGGCGCCGGCTGGCGGAGCCGAGCGCACGCCGCCGGCCGGCTCGTCGCCGGAGCAGCCGGCGAGGGCCAGGCAGGCGCAGGCGGCAGCGGCCAGGCGACGCATCGTGGCGTGACGCTATCGCCGGTACGGTGGGAGCCGTGGAGCGCAGGTACCTGATCCGGACGTTCGGCTGCCAGATGAACGTCCACGACTCCGAGCGGCTGGCGGGTTTGCTCGAGGCCGACGGGATGGTGGCGGCCGAGGGCGTGGACGACGCCGATGTCGTCGTCCTCAACACCTGCTGCATTCGCGAGAACGCCGACAACAAGCTCTACGGCACCCTCGGGCACCTCAAGTCGGCCAAGGACCGCAACCCCGGCATGCAGATCGCGGTGGGCGGGTGCCTGGCCCAGAAGGACAGGGAGCTCATCCAGGCCCGGGCGCCCCAGGTCGACGCGGTCTTCGGCACCCACAACGTGGGCCGGGCCGCGGAGCTGCTGGCCCAGGCGGCGGCGACGGGCACCCCCGTGACAGAGATCCTCGACGAGACGGCGCTCGCCGAAGGTCTTGCCTTCCCGTCCGCGCTTCCGGTGCGGCGGGAGCTGCCGTACACGGCATGGGTCACCATCCAGATCGGCTGCGACAACGCGTGCGCCTTCTGCATCGTGCCGGCGGTGCGGGGCAAGGAGATCAGCCGCCCGTTCGACGAGGTGGTCGACGAGGTGCGGGCACTGGCCGGCGCCGGCACCACCGAGATCACCCTCCTCGGCCAGAACGTCAACTCCTACGGGCGCGACCTCACGCGCCGGCGGCCTCTCTTCGCCGAGCTCCTGGCCGCGGTGGGCACCGTCGAGGGCATCCGCCGGGTGCGCTTCACCAGCCCGCACCCCAAGGACCTGCGCCCCGAGACGATCGAGGCCATGGCCTCCTCGCCGGCGGCGTGCGAGCACCTGCACCTGCCCCTCCAGTCCGGCAGCGACCGCACCCTGGCCGCCATGCACCGGGGCTACACCGCGGCCCGGTACCTGGAGCGGCTGGCCGCGGCCCGGGCCGCCGTGCCCGACCTGGCCGTCACCACCGACATCATCGTCGGCTTCCCGGGCGAGACCGACGACGACTTCGAGCGCACCCTGGAGGTCGTCGCCGAAGCCGCCTACGACAGCGCCTACACCTTCGTCTTCTCCCCCCGACCGGGGACCCAGGCCGCGGAGATGGCCGACCGGTTCGTGCCGGCGGAGGTCGTCGCCGAACGGTTCGAGCGGCTCACGGTGGTGGTCGAGCGCTCGGCCCTGGCCCGCCACCAGGCCCGGGTCGGCCGCGTCGAGGAGGTGCTGGTCGAGGGCCCGTCCAAGAAGGACCCGGCGGTGGTCACCGGCCGCACGCGGCAGAACAAGCTCCTGCACTTCCCCGCGGAGAGGCCGGCGCCGGCCGCCGGCAGCTTCGCTGACGTGCGGGTCACCGGTTCGGCCGCCCACTTCCTGCGGGGCGAGCTGGTGGAGGTCACCGCCCGCCCCCGCCACAAGGCCCGGATCCCGGTGGCGGCTCTCTGAGGCATCTGGTCCTCGTCGGGTCGACGGCCTCCGGCAAGTCGGCCCTGGCGCTGGAGGTGGCCCGCCGGTTGAATGACGTGGAGCTGGTCTCGGCCGACTCCATGCAGGTGTACCGGGGCATGGACATCGGCACGGCCAAGGCCACGCCGGCCGAGCGGGCCGAGGTGCCCCACCACCTGGTGGACGTGGCCGAGCCCGAGGAGGACTACTCCGTCGCCCGGTTCCAGACCGAGGTGGCCGAGGTCATCGCCGGCATCGAGGCGCGTGGCCGGCGGGCGTTGGTGGTGGGCGGGACCGGGCTGTACGTGCAGGCCGTCGTCGACGGGCTGTGCCTACCGGGGGAGTGGCCCGCGCTGCGATCGGAGCTGGAGGGCGAGCCGCCCGAGGATCTGCACCGCCGGCTCGCCGGCCTCGACCCGCTGGCCGCCTCTCGCATCGAGCCTGGCAACACCCGCCGCCTGGTACGCGCCCTGGAGGTCACCCTCGGTAGCGGCCGGCCGTTCTCCTCCTTCGGCCCGGGTCTCGGCGCGTACCCACCGACGCCTCGGTTCCGGCTCGCCGGCGTGTGGCTGCCCCGGGCCGTGCTGGCCGAGCGGATCGAGGCCCGCTACCGCGACCAGCTCGCCGCCGGCTTCGGAGACGAGGTCCGCAGCCTCCAGGCCCGGATGTCGCGCACCGCCCGCCAGGCCCTCGGCTACCGGGAGCTGCTGGCGCACCTGGCCGGCGACTGCTCGCAGGAGGAGGCGGTGGCCACCGCCGTCAACCGCACCCGCCAGTTCGCCCGCCGGCAGCGGGCCTGGTTCCGGCGGGATCCCCGGATCACGTGGCTCGGGGCCGGCGGGAACCCGGTCGATCTTCTGCCCGCCCTCCTGGGAGACTGGTCGTCCCCATGATCCGTCTCGAGAAGTACCACGGCCTCGGCAACGACTTCCTCGTTTTCCTCGACCTGGGCGACAAGTGCCCGATCGACCCCTCGGCGGTGCGCGCCCCGTGCGACCGCCACCGCGGCGTCGGCGCCGACGGGGTGATCAGGGTCACCGACGGGCCGACGATGGAGCTCTACAACGCCGACGGCAGCCGGGCCGGGATGAGCGGCAACGGCATCCGCTGCCTGGCCATGGCCATGGTCGACGCCGGCCTCGCCGGTCCCAGCATGGTCGTGCACACCGACGCCGGCGACAAGACGCTGACCGTCGACGACGACGGCTGGGTCACCGTCGACATGGGCATGGCCAAGATCGACCCCAAGGACGTGGGCGTGGCGTTCGTCGACATGGGCAACCCCCATACCGTGGTCGAGGTCGAGGATCTGGCCAAGCTGCGGATCGCCAAGCAGGCCGCCGAGTGGCAGGGCCGCAACGTGGAGTTCGTGGTCATCGGCCCGGGCAACGACCACCTGAGCATGCGGGTCTGGGAGCGGGGCGTGGGCGAGACCCTGGCCTGCGGCACCGGCGCGTGCGCGGCGGCCGCCGCCGCCTTCGTGTGGGGCAAGGTGGGCGACCACGTGACGGTGAAGCAGCCCGGCGGGAACGCCACCGTCCGCCTCCAGGGCGACACCATCATCCTGAGCGGGCCGGCCGACCACATAGCGACGGTCGAGGTCCCGTGGCTGTAGCCGAGAGCGGGCAAGCATGGCTCTAGCGGCCGAGAGCGGGAAAACATGGCTCTAGCGGCCGAGAGCGGGCAAACATGGCTCTAGCGGCCGAGAGCGGGCAAACATGGCGCTGATCGAGCGGCACCGCCGCGAGACGGTGGTGCTGGTGGGCGTGGCCATCCCCCCGGTGACCGTGGACGAGGCCGAGGCGTCGCTGGAGGAGCTGGCCGCCCTGGCCGACACCGCCGGCGCCGACGAGGCCGAGCGCGTCCTCCAGCGCCGGCACGAGCCCGACCCGGCGACCTTCGTCGGCAAGGGGAAGGCCGAGGAGCTGCGCGACCTGTCCAACGTGGTCGACGCCGACACGTTGACCTTCGACGACGAGCTGACGCCGGCGCAGAGCCGCAACCTGGAGAAGATCCTCGGGCGCACCGCCATCGACCGCACCGCGCTGATCCTCGACATCTTCGCCCAGCACGCGTACACGCCGGCGGGCAAGGCCCAGGTCGAGCTGGCCATGCTCCGCTACCGCCTCCCCCGCCTGCGGGGCAAGGGCAAGGGCCTGAGCCAGCAGGCCGGTGGCATCGGAACCCGGATGGGTGGCGGCGAGACCAAGCTCGAGGTCGACCGCCGGCGCCTCCTGCGCCGGGCCACCAAGCTGGAGGAGCAGCTCAAGGAGCTCACCAAGAACCGCCAGACCCAGCGCAAGGCCCGCGCTCGCTCCCGGCTGGCCACGATCACGATCGTGGGATACACCAACGCCGGCAAGTCGACCCTGCTCAACCGCCTCACCGATGCCGGCGTGCTGGTGCAGGACCGCCTCTTCGCCACCGTGGATCCCACCACCCGCCGGCTCGACCTGCCCGGCGGCGAGCGGGTGCTGGTCACCGACACCGTGGGCTTCGTGCGCAAGCTGCCCCACCAGCTCGTCCAGGCGTTCCGGTCCACCCTCGACGAGGTGGCCGAGGCCGACCTGCTCCTCCACGTGGTCGACGCGTCGGCCGCCAACCCCCGGGCGCAGATGGATGCCGTCCGGGCCGTGCTGGCCGAGATCGGCGCCGACGACGTGCCCGAGCTGATCGTCCTGAACAAGGCCGACTCGGCCGACCCGGACGAGGCGACGCGCCTGCTCCAGGGCCATCCCGGCTCGGTGTTGCTCTCGGCCCAGACCGGCGAAGGGATCGGGCGGCTGCTCGACGTGGTGGGGGAGCGGCTGCGGGAGCTCACCCACGTGGTCGAGCTGGTCGTGCCCTACGACCGGGGCGACGTGGTGGCGGCCGTCCACCGGGCCGGCGAGGTGGTGTCGGAGAGCCACGACGAGCACGCCACCCGCCTCTGGGCCCGCATCCGGCCCGACGACCTGGGACGTTTCCGCGAGTTCGTGGCATGAGCGGCCCGGAAGGCCGCTCCATGACATTTCACGGGGCGGAAGCCCCGTGAGCGGCCGCTCCGGCGACGACCGCGGCCCGGGAGGTTTCGTCCCGCCGCCCTATCCCTACGACCGCCTGAACGAGGCCAAGGCGGCGGCGTCGGCCTTCGACGGCGGCATCGTCGACCTGTCGATCGGCACCCCCTTCGACCCGCCGGCGGCCGCGGTGGTCCGGGCCCTCGCGTCGTCCGGCGCCGAGCGGGGGTACCCGACCTCGATCGGTTCGGCGCGCCTGCGCGAGGCGGCGGTGGGCTGGATGGCCCGCCGGTTCGGCGTGGAGGTCCCGCCGGCCGGCGTCGCCGCCTGCGTGGGCACCAAGGAGCTCGTGGCCAACGTGGTCGGCTGGCTGCGGCTGCGCACGCCCGACCGTGACACGGTGCTGTGCCCGTCGGTGGCCTACCCCACCTACGAGATGGGGGCGACCCTGGCCGGCTGCCGGGCCGTGGCCATCGACGACCTCGCGGCCGTCGAGCCGGCCGACGCCGGCAGAGCCCTGTGCCTGTGGGTCAACTCTCCGGCCAACCCCACCGGGGCCCTGGCCGACCTGGGCGCCGCCGCCGCCTGGGGCCGGGCCCACGGCGTGCCTGTGCTGAGCGACGAGTGCTACGCCGAGTTCACCTGGGACGGCCCGCCCCGCACGATCCTCGAGCACGGCCTCGACGGCGTGCTGGCCGTCCACTCGCTGTCGAAGCGGTCCAACCTCGCCGGCCTCCGGGTGGGCTTCTACGCCGGCGACGCCGAGCTGGTCCACTACCTGTCCGAGGTCCGCAAGCACGCCGGCTTCATGGTGCCGGGCCCCGTACAGGCCGCCGCCGCCGTCGCCCTCGACGACGACGCCCACGTCGAGCTCCAGCGCGGGCGCTACCTCGAGCGGCTCCGCTACTTCGCCGACGTGCTGCGGGCCGAGGGGGCAAAGGTCGATCTACCCGGCGGCTCGTTCTACCTGTGGGCGCAGGCACCCGAGGGAGACGCCTGGGCTTTCACGCGCCGCCTGGCGGCGCGGGGCGGGGCCCTCGTGTCGCCCGGCGACCTGTACGGCGCCGGCGGCGCCGGCCACGTGCGGGTGGCCATGGTCCAGCCCATGGAGCGGCTGGCGATCGTCGCCGAGCGCCTCGGGGTCTGACCCCCGTGCAAACCAGCGGCCAGCGCGGTGTTCT
>JBPCLE010000182.1:0-7289 GCA_051003575.1 Acidimicrobiales bacterium
CCATGGAGGGCAAGATCGCGCTCGACGCGGTCGAGATGATCCTGGGAATACTCGTCGACTAAGCCGCTCAACATCTCGCAATACCCCTCGAGCTGCAGGAACCGGCCCACGCCCTTCTCCGCGCCCATGGTGCCGTTGAAGCAGTCGCAGGTGCGATTTCGGACCAGCTGCTCGAACGCCCGGGGATGGGGCTCGATGCAGAGGCCGCGCCAGCCGCGCTCCCTCTCCAGAAGGAGGGTATTGCTGAACGAGACGCCGTCGTTGGCCCCGACGTCGACGAACACGCCACCTCTTTGCCCACGGAACACTTCGTTATCGAGGAATTGGTCCTGCCCGTACTGGGAGTGATACCCCTCGACCGGGGCGATCGCCCGGTAGACCGCCCGGCTCTTCAGGGCGTGCAGCCGGGGGCTCCAACTGGGTACGACGATGGACGCTATTCTTTTTAACAGGCTTTTCATGGTGTGAGGCTCCGCCGGCGCGACGGCCTTCTCATAGCGCGACGCCTCGTATCCTACACCGGCGCAGCCACGTTCCTCTCTGACGCTTTGCCATCGGCCCCCAGCTTGCTTGCGCTCCCCGGAAAGGGAGGCAGCCGTACATGCGGACAATTGAGCGGGCATTGCGCCTGGGTGGCGCCGGGTTCTTCGGGAGTTGGCTCGTCGACCTACTGGCCGCCGAGGGCATCGAGACCGTCCTCGTCGACATCTCGGCGGCCTGGCGGTCCTGCTCGGCCTTCCGCCGCCCCCGGACCTGCCCCGCGGCGCCGGAGCCGCGGCTGGTTCGTGACCGCGACTACCGTGCGCGCATGCCGACCAGAGTCTCAGCCGAGCCGAGCTGACCCTTGGCCGAGCCGACCGCCCGGGTGTTCACCACCGTCGCCGCGTGCACACGACGGCTTCCCCGGATCCGGGGGGTCGGCCGGGTGGCAAGAATGCTGCATTCCAGGTTCGCCTCGGCACAAGGCCCTGTGATGTGGTCGTTCACGATGCGGGGCGGGCAACGAATGACGGCTCCGGCGACATCGATCCAGACGTGGAGCGCGGCATTCACGGGCGCCTACGACGACGAGTGCCTCACGCTGTTCGAGAGGATCGTGGAAGCAGGCACCTACGTCCTTGACGTAGGTGCCTGCTTCGGTTTCTACACGATCCCTTTGGCGCGGATGGCGGAACGCGTCGATGCGCTCGTGGTGGCCATTGAACCCATCGAGGCCAACTGCCGGCTGATCGCCGACAACTGCCGTGCCAACGGGTTCGGCGATCGGGTCACGATCCTCAATCATGCGGTCGGCGAAACCGACGGCACGGTCACCATGGTGGTGGAGACCGCGCTGGGCGGGAGCGCGTCCGTTGTCGACCTGGACGGCACCGATGTCGCCGGTGCGCAGGTCGTTCACGTGTCGGTTGAGATCCGGCCGATCGACCATCTCGAGCTCCCGCCACAGCTCCAATCCCGTCGATGCTCGGCCATGAAGATCGACGTCGAGGGGTTCGAGCTGGCTGCGTTGCTGGGCGCGGGTGCCTTCGTCGCCCGACATCGGCCAGTGATCATCGGCGAGTTCAGCGGTGAATGGCTGCGGGCGAGGGGGCTGGAGCGGCGCGACGTCGTGTCCTGGGCGGGCGGTGTGGGGTACGAGTGTTTTCGACTTGAGGGCGTTCGCCGCAGGCGCTTCTCAGCCGTCACAGAGGCCGCGCTCCTACCTGCGCACGACGTGGCCGACGACGTCGACGGGGAGCTGGTCCTGATACCCGCCGAGTCGGTGCACAAATACCTGTAGCCGAACTCCGACCGTCGGCGTACCGCCGAGACCCGCACCTGCCCCACGGCCGTCCGAATGTGTCGTCGCAGGTATTGATCGGCAAGCGTTGCCCGATGATCCCGGGCGCCGGCGGCCGGCACTACCGCCGGTGGCGCCTCGCGACCTGGGAACGCGACCTGCAGCTGTCGGGCGACGTGGCCCTGCAGCTGGGGATCGAGCCCTCATGCTGATTCAGCGCGGCCGCAGGCTGCTCGTCCTCGGCGCGTCCTCCGCACCGATCTGCGGGGTCCGGTCCCATGCCGGTCGACTGAACCTGGCCCGGGGCGGCCACGTTCCTCTGACGCTTTGCCAGAGGCCCCCAGCTTCCTTACGCTCCCCGGAAAGGGAGGCAGCCGTACATGCGGACAATTGAGCGGGCATTGGTCCTCGGCGGCGCCGGGTTCCTCGGGAGTTGGCTGGTCGACCTGCTGGCCGCCGAGGGCATCGGAACCATCGTCGTCGACAACGCGGCCGACGAAACTGCGGAGGGCCGGGACGGGACCGGGCACCGCATCCGAGGCGATGTGCTCTCCGTCGACCTGCGCAGCCTCATCGTCGACCATCGCATCGACGCCGTCTTCCACTTCGCCACCGCCGCCTACGTCCCCCCCTCGGTGGACGACCCGCTCCAGGACCTGGAGCACAACGTGTCGACGACGATCGCAGTGCTGGAGGCGGCCCGCCGGTCGGGGATGTGCCCGATGATCGTGCTGGCGTCCTCGGCCGCGGTCTACGGCGAGGGCGTGCGGATGCCCATCGACGAGGAACACCCGCTGGAGCCGGTGTCGCCGTACGGCGTGTCCAAGCTGGCGGCCGAGCAGTATCTGCGGCTTTACCATCACCTGTACGGCCTTCCGTGCATCGCGGTGCGCATGTTCTCCCTCTACGGACCCCGTCAGCGCAAGCAGGTCGTCTACGACCTGTTCAGGCGGGCGATGGGAGGCGAGGACCCCCTCACGGTGCTGGGCCGGGCCGACGCCAGCCGCGACCTCGTCTTCGTGGCCGACGCGGCCGGCGCCATGCTGGCCCTGGCCCGCGCCGCCCCGGCCGCCGGCGAGCCGTACAACCTGGCGTCCGGGCAGGCGACGACCATCGAGGAACTGGCCGAGTCGATCCTCGCGACCCTCGAGCTGAAGACGCCGGTCTCCTTCACCGGCACGGCCACGTCCTGCGACCCGTTGATGTGGCTCGGAGACGCCAGCCGGGCCTAAGCGCTCGGCGTGCGGTTCCCCACGCCGCTGCCCGACGGTCTCAGGCGGACCGCCGCGTGGCTGCGCGACGTCGGTGGCTGACCTTTCGACCCAGGTGCCCGACGAGCCCGTCCCGCCGCGGTCGCGGTCGGGCCGGGGCCGAGCCATCGGCGGCCTGGCCGCCGTCAACATCCTGGCCACCGCGCTGGGCCTGCTCTCCGGGCCCCTCCAGGCTCGCGCCCTCGGGCCCGAGGGCCGGGGAACCCTCGCCGCCATCCTCGTCCCGGTGACGCTGGCCCCCCAGCTGGCTAGCCTTGGCCTCGGCGCCTACGCCACCCGGGAGGTAGCTCGGGGCCGGTCGGTGCGGGTCGTCTTCGGGTCCCTGGCCGTCCCACTCCTGGTTATGAGCGCGCTCATCATGGGCACCTCGGCCATCGTGGCCGACCTGATCGCCGGCGGTCGCCCCCTGGTCCGCCACTACGTGCAGATCGGGCTCCTCTTGTCGCCGCTGGGCCTGTTCAGCGGCCTTCTCATGAACATCGCGGTGGGCCTAGAGCGATGGCGGCTGCTCGTGACCGCCCGCATCATCTCCCCCCTGGTCTGGACGGGCGGCGTTGTCGCCCTCTACGCCAGCGGCCACCTGGATGTCACCAGCGCGGTCATCGTCACCCTCGCCGGCAGCATTGCCGCTGTCGTGCCCCTCGCCCGCCTGGCCATGACCGGACGACCACGCGTGGAGCGAGACATCATCCGCAAGGGAATTCCGTTCGGCATCAAGACCTGGCTCGGCGGCCTCAGCGCGCTCGCCAACGTCCGCCTCGACCAGCTGCTCATGGCCCGCCTGGTGGACGCCTCGGAGCTCGGCCTCTACGTGGTGGCCGTTACCGTTGCCACCTTCGCCACCAGCATCCTCATCGGCGCGGTGACCACCGTGATCGCACCACGGATCGCGGCCGGCGACTCCGGCATTGCAGCAATGGCCAGCCGGGTGACCATCGCCCTCATGTCGGCCATGGCCCTGGGCCTCGGCCTGGTGTCGCCGTTCCTGGTGCCGTTGGTCTTCGGAAAGGGCTTCGCCGACGCCGTCCCGCTCGCCCAGGTGCTGCTGGTGGGAAGCGTGCCCTTCACCGGCGCCTACGTGCTGGGCACGATCCTCGTCTACTCCAACCACCCCGGTCGGGCCGCCTCCGCCGACATCCTGGCCGCGGTCCTCACCGGTATCGGGCTGATCCTTCTCCTGCCCTCGATGGGTGCCATGGGCGCGGCCATCGTGAGCTTCGCCGCCTACTCCGTCAGTTTCGTCCTCGTCCTGATCTGGACCTCCCGCTCCCTTGGCCTCCGGTTCAGTGATCTGGTGGTCGTGACACGCGCCGACCTGGCCGTCCTGTGGCAGGCGGCCCGAGGGGCGGTCCGACGCTCCCGGCTGAACCCGACACCCGACGCCGTCGGATAGCTCCGCCGATGCGTGATGATAGCGTCCGGCAACGCCATGGAACGCCTGCTCGTCACCGGATCTTCAGGTCTGATCGGATCCGAAGTCTGTACCTATTTTGGCCTCCAAGGCTGGAGCGTGCATGGCGTCGACAACAATTCCCGGGCCCGGTTCTTCGGCCCCGGCGGCGACACGCGATGGAACCAGGAACGCCTGGTCTCCTCGCTCCCCACCTTTCGTCACCATGAGGTCGACATACGCGATAGGGCGTCCGTTCTGGATCTCGTCGACAAGGTGCGTCCGACTGCCGTGGTCCACGCCGCGGCCCAGCCGTCCCACGACCTGGCCGCCCAGATCCCTTTCGACGACTTCGACACCAACGCGGTCGGCACCCTGAACCTCCTGGAGGCCGTCCGCCGGTCGGCCCCCGAGGCGCCCTTCGTGCACCTCTCCACCAACAAGGTCTACGGCGACCGGCCCAACGCCATGCCCCTGGTGGAGACGGAGACCCGCTGGGAGTACGCGGATGTCGCCGACCGGAATGGTGTCCCCGAGACCATGTCGATCGACGGGTCGACCCACTCGCTGTTCGGAGCCTCGAAAGTCGCCGCCGACGTGATGGTGCAGGAGTACGGTCGCTATTTCGACATGCCGACCACGTGCCTCCGAGGGGGCTGCCTCACCGGTCCGAACCACAGTGGCGTTCAGTTGCACGGGTTCCTGAACTACCTCGTCAAGTGTCAATGCGAGGGCACGCAGTACACGATCTTCGGCTACAAGGGCAAGCAGGTACGGGACAACATCCACTCCCTCGACGTGGTCCGGTTCATCGAAATGTTCCTGAAGGAACCCCGGAAGGGGGAGGTTTACAACATCGGCGGCGGGCGGGACAACAGCTGCTCCATCCTGGAGGCCATCGCCCTGATCGAGCAGATCTCCGGTCGCCCTATGGCATATGAGTACGTGGACGAGCCCCGCAAGGGCGACCACCTCTGCTACATCAGCGACCTGCGGAAGGCGTCGTCGCATTACCCCGGCTGGGCGCCGACGCAGACGCTGGGCTCCATCCTCGAGGACACCTACCACGCCTGGACGGAACGGCTGGCCAAGGCTTGTAGTCCCGCCCGCGACCGCTGAGATGCGTGTGCTCTTCGTCACCCGCCGGTACTGGCCGGCGGTCGGGGGCATGGAAGGCCTCCTCAGGAGCGTCGTCCACAGTCTGGCCGACCGTCACGAGGTCAGGGTGCTGACCCAGCGCGTCGACGACGGGTCGTGGGACTCATTGCACGACAGCGTCAAGGCCGCCCCCCGGTTCGATGCGTTCTCGGACGGCCACGTGCGCGTCGAACAGCTCTCGTTTCCGCCCGGGCTGCGCCTCGCCCTGGCGCCAATGGCCGTGGCTGCCGTCCCCGGTGTCCGCCGCCACGAGTACGCGCGGCACCGGGTGTGGCTGGCCCGCTACCTGGCGACGGTGGCCGGCCCCTGGCTGCGGCGCCAGATGGCCTCCGCCGACGTGGTCCACATGTGGGGCACCGACCTCCTGGCCTACGCCACCGTCGCCGCGGCCAAGAAGGTCGGTGCGGTCGCCGCGATCAGCCCATTCGCCCATCGGGCCCAGTGGGGCACCGACACCGCTTCGGCCGCGGCCTACAAGGCGGCCGACGTCGTGCTCGCCCTGTTGGAGGCCGAGGCCGAGCTGTACTGCACCGACCTGGGGGTGGCCCGATCGAGCATCCGGGTGTGCGGCGCCTGCAGCGACGGGGCTTTCGCCGCTGGTGGTCCCGACGTACGCGCCATCCACGGCATCGACGGTCCCCTGATCCTGTTCCTCGGGGCCCGGCGGGAGTACAAGGGGGTCAACGTGCTACTCGACACCATCCCGCACGTCGCCCAGGACCGTGCGGATGTCACCTTCGCCTTCGTCGGCCCCGGTCCCCCGCTCCCGAAGGTCGCCGCCGACGCCCGGGTGCTGGATGTCGGCGAGGTCGACGACGCCGAGCGGGCGTCGTGGCTCCACGCCTCCGACCTGATGTGTCTCCCGTCGGCGGGCGAGATCCTGCCCATCTCCATCCTCGAGGCTTGGAGCACGGGAACGCCCGTGCTCACCAGCGACCTGACCACGCTGCAGGAGCTGGTCGACGGGAGCGGCGGTGGCAT
Source organism: Acidimicrobiales bacterium (assembly GCA_051003575.1). Lineage (GTDB taxonomy): Bacteria > Actinomycetota > Acidimicrobiia > Acidimicrobiales > AC-14 > CADCTB01. The sequence goes on from JBPCLE010000182.1 coordinate 6,581, forward strand.
GACCGCCCCCCGTGATCCGGCCAAGCTGGCCGGAGCCATCCTGTCGCTGGTCGGCGAGACCGAGCGGCTCCGGGACATGGGACGCCGGGGCCATGCGCGCTGGGTGGCCGCCTACACCGTGCCTGCGGTGGCCGCCTGCATCGAGGATGCCTACCGGTCCGTCGGTCGACAGGGCCAGAAGGGGATGACGTGGCCCTCCACGAGATGACCCTGCCCGGCCTGCACGACTTCCTGGCCCGGGAGATCGTCCCTCCACGTGGGGCCGGCGGGGGCCGGCGGGCCATCGACCTGGGTGGGGGCAGCGGCGCGTGGGCGACGCGGCTGACCGAGGCCGGCTACGAGACCGTCGCTGTCGACCGCAACGCCGACGCGTTCCGCGGCGACGGCAGGTTCATCGCCGCCGACCTGAATGCGCCCGACTTCGTCGCCTCCGCCAGCGGTCCCTACGATCTGGTCACCGCCATCGAGGTGATCGAGCACATCGAGAACCCCATCGAGTTCCTTCGCAACCTGGGACGCCTGGTGGCGCCCAACGGCACCATCGTGCTCACGACTCCCAACGTCGACTCGGCGCCGGCCAGGGCCAAGTTCCTGCTCACCGGAAGGCTGCGGGCGATGGATCAGCACGGCGACCCCACCCACATCTCACCGGTCTTCCTCTGGACCTTCGTGAACCGCTGGTTGCCGCTGGCCGGGCTGGAACTCGTTG